>MHFI01000036.1:94488-159088 GCA_001804125.1 Omnitrophica bacterium RIFCSPHIGHO2_02_FULL_51_18 | reverse complement strand
ATTCTGTCTCCGGCGCTTAGGATTTGTTGTCCCCGAAGGTTTCTTACCGCCGTGGATCCTTTATCCTGAATTAGGACCTTACCCTGGGTTATGGTTACGGATGGTTTGTCCACAAACGCATGAGGGATGACCATCAAGCCAACCAGAGCGAGAATCGCGACAGGCACGGCGATTTTGAGGGGTGTGATGAAGCTGGCCCATCCCAGCACCGGCGCAGCGCTCAATTCCTCATCGAAACGCTTCCAAAATCTATTGTCAAAATCCCGGCTTAACGTCTCTTTGGGAAGGCTCCGAAGAAGCTCGGCGATATTTTCGTATGATTTTGGATCATTCATTGGGTTTTAATCCCCTTCAATCTTTAAGATTTCTCCGAGCCTTTGTCTGGCTCGGTATAGCTTAACCGTGACGGTTTCCGCCGAATAGCCGAGGATTTCACCCACTTCCTTGTGCGATAACTGCTGGATATCGCACAAGATGAGGATCTGCCGATCCGTCTCCGGCAATTTTGCGATTCCGCACCTGACCCAATCTGCCAACTCGGAAGATGCGGAAATGCTTCTCGGGTCTTTTTCACGGCTTTCGACAAAGTCGCTTAAAACGGCGCTTCCTTCCTCGCTTTCGATGGGGTCGTCCAGCGAGGCCGCTTTTCGGACCTTATTTTTTCTGAGAGCATCTAACGCCGAGTTTTTAGCCATCTTATATAACCAGCTTGAAAATTTGGATGTAGGAGAATACAGTTTTGCCTTTTCATAGACACGGATGAACACTTCCTGCGTACAATCTTCAGCCAGTTCCTTTCTCCCCAAAAGGCGGTATAAGTAATTGAAAATAGAGTGCTTATGTCTTTCATAAAGAACCTCAAAGCTTGTTCTCGAGCCAAGCTTTACTTCCTCAATCAATGCTTCGTTCGTTTTAAAAAGCGGTTTTTGTATGTCCATATATGAAAACGTGTGAGAATGAGAAACATTACACTGTTTTATCCGCCTTCGCCGAATACCCCGTCCGTGGGCGGGGACGAAGGCGCTTTCTCAAGCGGCTTCGGCGGATTCCGCCCCCAACACTCGGCGAAGGACGGATTCCTCCGAAGCTCGCCGCAGGCGAGCGAAGGAGAATCGAGAGGTACCCCGCGCTTGCGCGGGGGGCTCCATTTACGTTTAATTATGCGCTTAACGCCGCGCAATTTACAAGATAAAAGGATAGGAGGGATAGGAAGGATTTTGTAACGATTTATCCGATCAATTTCCAGCCGGCAGGAAGATCACAATCTCTGTTGAGGCGTTTTTCGTTATCATTACAGTTTCGCCGGGGAACATAGTCTGAAGCGCGTTGTTCAGGCGGGTGTAGCATTCCTCCAGAGACGAAATGAGCTTTTGACGCGCGTTATGCTTCGGGTCCGATGCGTCGGACGTTAGAGAAGCGGGCTCAAATGCTTCTTTTCTTTTGAGAAACCGTTCCTGGAATTTTGTCTCCGGGTCATCCTCAGTCTTTTCAGCGTCTTCGGGCGCCTGGTTTTCGTCCATCTTGGCACCGCTCGCGGCCTCACCGTCCCTGGGATTTGTCGTCTCAGTCATGGTTTCCCCGACATAGGTTTCAAACACTTCTTTTTGGGATTCCTTGAATTCATTCATGACTTGGCGAAGCTGCATGATATCGAATCCCTGATCATTCGCCGACGGAGAGGAATTGCGCTGATTGTCCTTTTTTGAATATTGTTCAAATGACGATAGAAGCGAGTAATAATCTTTGGGGTCGAGCTGTTTGCGGATTTGAATAACAAATCTTCCCTGGGAAGGTCCGAGGAGTAAACGGTCCAACGCGTTTAGATTGAGCCTTAAAAAACCTTTTTTTGCCGGCGACAGGGTGGAGACCGGGTCAAACACGGAAGGGATCGGACCAGCAGAGTCGGTCGGCACAAAATCACTTTCCATAACGGATATGGCAGTCTGTCGAGGTGTTTCTTGTGGGTCGATGGGGCTCTCTATGATAAGAGTGCTGGGACTGCCAATATATATAACGATGCCTGTTCCTCCTGTCGAAGGATCGGAAAAATCAAATCGGGTGATACCTTGGGTGGATTCAGCTTCGGGGTTAGTTGACTGCATGTCCTCAATAGCTTGCCTTGCCGCGACCAGCGAGCTTACTTCTTGTTGTGAGGAGGTGGTCCTGGTTATTGATGAACCACTTGGCTGCTCAGACTCATAGGTTTGCACTTGCACGGCGTAGGCAGTAAGGCCAAGATGAAATGCTTCTGTAATGGCCATCGCCAACACTAGGATCGGTATATTCAATGATTTTCGCATAGCAATTTTAGAAACTGTTTATAAATGTTCCATTTAAAGTATACAGAGTAATTCAATAATTTACAATTTATATGAATAGTTATTACTTATCTCCTTTAATTACATAATGTTAAGCTACATATTATACGATTAACTGTAACGTTTAAAGACGTAATGTTTTATCAATTGGTACGTTTTAATTAATGAGGGAATGGAAAGAGGGCGACTTTATTAGGGAGGATGAGATGTTAAGCTTAACCATGAAACTTAGCGCGGTGTTTTTAATCACTATTGCGATGGTGATACTGATTGCCCATCAAACACCGGCCTACCCATGTTCACCCGCCTCTGGTTTTGATATCGTAGAAGGTCTTTAGGACTAATTCTCTTGACAATCACCGTTTCCGGTGATACTTTACAACCTCTTTTTGTGAGGGTAGTTATGCCCACTTTTTTTGTGAAAAAGAACGATGTGAAAGAGAAGCAATGGCAGGTGATTGACGCGCGCGGCCAGGTGGTGGGGCGTTTGGCCGCCAAGATCTCGAGGATTTTGTCCGGCCGGGCCAAGACGGACTACACGCCGCATGTTGAGACCGGTGATGGCGTCATTGTGATCAATGCCTCTGAAGTGGTCGTGACGGGAAATAAGGCTGAGGCAAAAATCTACAAATTTTATTCCGGCTATCCGAGCGGCCAGCGCGAGGTGACATTCGAGAAAATCATGAAAAAAGACCCGACTTACGCGCTGAAACACGCTGTCAAAGGTATGCTTCCGAAGTCCCGCCTTGGCAAGCGCATGATTACGCGGCTCTTGATCTACGCGGGGAGTGAGCACCCCCACCAGGCCCAAAAACCCAAACTTTGTTCAGTAAAGGAACTTAAATAATGGCCGCAAAAAATTTGCTTAAAGCGCCTTCTCACAAAGAATTTGCCACGGGCCGCCGCAAAGAAGCGACTGCGCGGATTCAGCTCTACAAAGGAACCGGCACCATCGAAGTCAACAGAAGAGGCCTTGCCGAGTATTTCGGCCGGCCGACGCTTCAGATGATTGTCAAACAGCCTTTGGAAGCCGTGAATCTTGTCGGAAAAGTGGATGTGATCGCGAACGTCCGCGGCGGCGGTCTTGCCGGCCAGGCCGGCGCAGTCCGTCATGCCATCTCGAGGGCGCTTTGCACGTTCGATGCCACACTCAAGCCTCTGCTTCGCCGCGGTGACTACTTGACGCGCGATTCCCGCATGAAGGAACGAAAGAAGTACGGGAGAAAAGGCGCTCGGCGGAGATTCCAGTTCTCAAAGAGATAGTGAGGTTAAAGCCCGATTTAGTCGAATAAATAAAATTATCATAACTCCTTGAGAAGCCGAGCCTTACGCTCGGCTTTATTTTTTATCCGCCTTCGCGAAATTAATGCATAAAGGCGGATAACCCTCCGAAGCCTTGGCGAAGGAGGGTTACGCTTCGGCGGAGTAACAATTTTGACATACGGACGAAACCGCTCTATAATAGGCGTTCTTATTTTTTCTATGAAAACAACGGCTAAAAAAATAAATGTCGCGGTGGCGGGTGCCACCGGTTACACGGGTGAAGAGCTGGTCCGGGTCTTGGTCCGGCACCCGCGTGCCAGGATTTCCTATGTCTCCGGCAAAGAAGACCGGGAGGTCAAAATCCAGGAAATTTTTCCCTATTTAAGGGGCAAATTGGATCTTGAGTGCCGGCCCTTGTCCGTGGATCAGGCCGTCGAAAAAAGCGACCTTATTTTTCTGTCATTGCCGCACACCGTGTCCATGCAATACGTTCCCCAGTTTTTGGACGCCGGGAAAAAGGTGATCGACGTGAGCGCCGATTACCGGCTGAGGGACGAGCGGATTTATGAAAAATTCTACAAGGTGCCGCATAAAGACGCACACAATCTAAAGCAGGCGGTTTACGGCCTGCCGGAAACGAACCGCGAGAAAATAAAATCGGCGCACCTCGTGGCCAATCCCGGCTGCTATCCGACCGGCGCTATCTTGGGCCTTTTGCCGGGCGTGAAACAGGGTTTGTTTGAACCGGCTTCCATTCGTATCGATGCCAAAAGCGGGGTGACGGGGGCCGGGCGGAAGGCGGACAAGGCACTGGGTTTTTCGGAAGTCAACGAGTCGTTCAAGGCCTACAAGCTTTTTGATCATCCGCATGTTCCCGAGATAGACCAGGAACTGTCAAAAGCCGCCAAAAAAGAGGTGTCCGTGGTGTTTGTGCCGCACCTTTTGCCTCTGAACAGGGGAATCTTAAGCACCATTTACGTGAACCTTAAGAAAAAAATAAGCACGGAGGGTTTAATCAGGGTTTATCAGAAATTTTACGCGGAAGAACCGTTCGTGAAAGTGTATGACACGGGGCTTTTGCCCGAGATCCGGAACGTCGCTTACACCAATTTCTGCGACATCGGCTTGCGGGTGGATGAGCGCAAAGCTTTGGCGGTGATTGTGACCGCGATTGACAATCTGGATAAGGGCGCGGCGGGCCAGGCGGTTCAGAACATGAACATTATGTGCGGGTTTGAGGAAACGGACGGTTTCTAAATGAAATGGATACACGGTGGTATCACTGCGCCAGTCGGGTTCAAAGCCAACGGTATTTTTTGCGGGATCAAAAAGTCCAAGAAAAGGGACCTGGCACTCATTGCCTCCGAGAAGCCATGCCAGGCGGCCGGAGTTTTTACGACGAACAAAGTGCAGGCGTCCTGCGTGGTGATCAATAAAGAGCATTTAAAGGACGGATGGGCCCAGGCGATTATAGCCAATTCCGGCAACGCCAACTGCATGACCGGCGAAAGCGGTTTCGAAAACTCGTATACGATGGCGGCGGCCGTGGCCAGAATTCTGAAACTGAGGAAAAAACAGGTGCTGGTTGCGTCGACGGGCGTGATAGGAAAGCCGCTCCCGATTAAAAAAATTGTAAACGCGGTGCCGGAGCTTGTGAAGGGCTTAAGCCGTAAGGGCGGCGAGTTTGCGGCAGCCGGCATTCTGACGACGGACCGCACGATTAAACAGGTGTCGGCCGAGTTTCTTGTGGGAAAGCGCAAGGTACGCGTAGGCGCGATGGCGAAGGGTGCCGGCATGATCCGCCCGCAGATGGCGTTGGCGGGCCTTCGTCCCGCCAAAAAGATGGCGGGCCTTCGGCATGCGACGATGCTTTGTTTTGTGACGACAGATGCGGTGATTGCGCCGAGCGCGCTCCGGGCCGCGCTGCAGAAGGCCGCGGACAAGAGCTTTAACGCCATTACGATTGACGGGGACATGTCGACGAATGACATGGTGCTCGTGCTTGCCAATGGCATGGCCCAGAATAAGAGGATTGTGGAGAAAACAAAGGAGTTCAGGGAATTCGGCCATGCGCTTGAGACGCTTTTCTCGCAGCTAGCCAAGCAGATGATTAAAGACGCCGAAGGCGCCACAAAATTCGTGGAAATTGCAGTCAAAAATGCGCAGAGCCGGGAGGACGCGAAAGTCGTGGCCATGTCCGTGGCGCGCTCTTCCCTCGTAAAGTGCGCGCTGTTTGGCTCGGATCCCAACTGGGGGAGGGTTGCGGCCGCCGCCGGCACTGCGGACGCCCACGTGGACCCCTGGAAGCTGCAGATTTATCTGGGGAAAGAACTGGTGCTGCGGAACGGCGGCCGGGTCAAGAAGAAGGCGGCGTTATTGAACCGCGTGTTTGCACAGAAAAATATTAGGATCACCGTGGATTTGGGAGTAGGGAAATGCAGCGCTTCCGCGTTTACCTGCGATCTCTCCACGAATTACGTTCGGATCAACTCGGCTTACAGGACTTAAGATGGAAGAAATCATTAAAAAAGCGGACGTGCTGATTGAGGCGCTTCCCTACATCCAGAGTTTTTATGACAAGACGATCGTCATCAAGTTCGGCGGTGCCGGCATGACGGACCCGGTGATCCGCCGCAACGTGCTGGAGGACATCGTGTTCATGAGTTATGTGGGGATGCGGCCGGTGCTCGTGCACGGCGGCGGCCCCTACATCAACAAGAGGCTTGAAGAGATCGGCAAGGAAATCAAGTTTGTGAAGGGTTTCCGCGTGACCGATGAAGAGACGATGGAAATTGTCGAAGAAGAGCTTGAAAAAGTCAACCGCGAGATCGTACGGGAAATCATTTCGCACGGAGGGAGCGCGATTTCTTTAAGCGGGAAAGAGGATCATTTGATCGAGGTAAAGAAACTGGAGGCCGATGGCACGGATATCGGGTACGTCGGCGAAATCACGAAAATCAACGGCGACGTGATCCAGAAAATGCTTATCAGCGACATTATCCCGGTAATTTCACCGATCGGGATCGGCAAGGATGGGTTTACTTACAACGTCAACGCGGACCAGTCGGCGGCGGAGATCGCACGCAGCCTTAGCGCCAACAAGCTGATTTTGCTGACTAATGTCCGGGGAGTTTTGGGAGATCCGGATGATCCCGGCTCATTCATTTCACATATCACGGTTCCCGAGATAGAGAAGTTGGTGGGGTCCAAGGTGATCAGCGCGGGTATGATTCCGAAGGTGAAGGCCTGCATGCGGGCGCTCGAGCGGGGCGTAAAAAAGATCCACATTATTGACTCGAAGATCCCCCACGGCATCCTCTTGGAGATCTTTACTGATAAAGGAATAGGGACGGAAATAGTAAAAAGATAAAATCCAAAACACGAAATTCGAAATCCGAAACAATGACAAAAATCTCAATAACCAAAATCAAAAACCCGTGTTTCGATTATTTGAATTTGAAACATTCAGATTTGTTTCAGCATTTCGATATTCGCATTTCGGATTTAATTTACATGGGTATCCGGTTAGCTCTAGTACCCACAAGATATGGGCCCAAGTACATATTCGTCATCCTGAGCGCAGCGAAGGATCTCGCTCTGAGATTCTTCGTCGCCGTGCTCCTCAGAATGACGAACCTAATACTAGATATAGGGGTCACTCGAATCAACCGGATACCCATGTTAATTTAATCATGGATTACCGCAAAACCATACGGCTTTATTACGATTATGTGATTCCCTGTTACACACGCACGCCTTTGGTGTTAGAACGGGGCAAAGGCACGCGTGTGTGGGACGCGCAGGGGGACGAGTACCTTGATTTTTTTCCGGGTTGGGCCGTCAGCGGGATCGGCCATTGCCACCGGCGCGTGGTCGAGGCGATTAAGCGGCAGGCCGAGCAGTTGATTCACGTTTCGAATAATTATTTTCATGAGCTTCAGGGGCTTCTGGCGCAGGAGATCATCCGCCATGCGTTTCCGGGCAAGGTTTTTTTCTGCAATTCCGGCGCTGAGGCCAATGAGGCCGCGTTTAAGCTGGTGAGAAAGCTCGGAAACCCCTCGCGGTATGAAATTATTACGATGGACAGGTCGTTTCACGGGCGTACACTCGCGGCCGTGAGCGCGACCGGCCAGACAAAATACCAGGAAGGCTTCGAGCCCTTGGTGCCGGGTTTTAAGAGCGTCGCATGGAATGATCTCGAGGCGCTCGAGCGGGCCATCACGCCGCAGACGATCGCGATTGTGCTCGAGCCTATTCAAGGCGAAGGCGGGGTCCGCGTGGCGGACGACCGGTATTTGTCGGCGGTCCGAAGGCTCTGCAGCGACCGGAAGATATATCTTGTTTTCGATGAGGTACAGACCGGCATGGGACGGACGGGCCGCATGTTTTGTTACAAGAATTACGGTCTCGAGCCCGATATCATGACGCTGGCGAAGTCGCTCGGCGGCGGTTTTCCGATCGGGGCGATGGTGGCGAAGAGGGAAATCGCCGATGCGCTCGGACCCGGCACGCACGCGGCCACGTTTGGAGGAAGCCCGCTGGCCTGTGCGGCGGCACTGGCGACGTTTGAAGCGATTGAAAAGGAGAAATTGATCGGCAACGCCGTGATCGTGGGCTCGTTTTTGTTTAAAAAATTGAATGAACTTAAGAAGAAACATCCGATGATTCGGGAGGTCCGGGGCATGGGTCTCATGGCCGGGGTGGAACTTTCAATCGACGGACGCGGTATTTACGAAGATTGCCTCAAAGAGAGGCTTTTGATTAACTGCACACAGGGACATGTGTTGAGGCTGATGCCGCCGTTGGTCGTAAAAGAAAAGGAAGTCAGCCGGGCGATTCAGGTGCTGGACGAGGTCATGATTGCCGTGGAAGAAAAATCTTTAACCCCACCACCTGTTTCGTCCGTCATTGGCGGACCGATTGCTTCGCAATCGTAGGAAACAGGTGGTGGGGTAACTAAAGAAGGGAGTCGCGTCGCATGAAGAAAGCGAAGAGAAGGAAATCCAAGATTTCAAGAAGGAAGAGGGCCAAATCCCGTTCACCGAAGAAGAGGAAAGGGCCGCATGTCCCGTTTCAGCATAAGGACGTCTTGACGTTGAAAGAGGCGGCGCCGCAGGACTTGGAGCTTGTGTTCAGGCTGGCCGAGAAAATGAAAAAGCGTCCGGAGGATTTCCTCACCAAACTGAAGGGAAGATCCATCGCGCTTCTTTTTCAGAAGCCGTCCGTCCGCACGCGGATTTCGTTTCAGATCGGCGTCAGCGAGCTCGGAGGCTCTTCCGTTTATATGGGGCCGCAGGAGATGCCGCTCGGAGAACGTGAATCGGTGAAGGATGTGGCGCGCGTGCTGGCGCGTTACTGCGATGCGATCGTCGCGCGCACGTATGCGCATTCGGATGTCGTGGAGCTGGCGCAGCATGCGGCGGTTCCGGTGATCAACGGCTTAAGCGACTCGTATCATCCGTGCCAAACACTCGCGGATCTTTTCACGATCCGGGAGCGTTTTAAAACGCTCGAGAAAATCAATATCGGTTATATCGGCGACGGGAACAATGTCTTAAATTCACTGCTTTACGGCGCGGCGAAGACGGGCGCGAACCTCTCGATGGCAACGCCGAAGGGTTATGAGCCGAGTGAGGAGATTCTGAACGAGATCAAACTCATTACGAAAGAGTCCGGCTCCAAGGTCACGCTCTCCAATAACCCGTTCACGGCGATCAAGAACGCGCATGTGATTTATACGGATGTCTGGGTGAGCATGGGCCAGGAAAAACAGCGCGAGCAGCGGCTTCGCGATTTCCAGCCGTTTCAGATCAACGGCGCGCTTATCAACAAGGCGCCGAAGGACGCGATCGTGATGCACTGCCTGCCGGCCCACCGCGGGGAAGAAATCACGGACGAGGTGATTGAGAGCGCGCGTTCGGCAATTTTTACTCAGGCCGAAAACAGACTCCACACACAAAAGGCGCTTTTGTATTTGCTGTTGACAAGGAAGAAAAGAAAATAGGAGACGTGTCATCCTGAGCGAAGCGAAGGATCTCGCTTTTGAGATTCTTCGTTCGCCTGCGGCGAACTCAGAATGACAATCTAGGTTGATTACCGCTTTTCCGCCGAAGGACGGATCCACCGGAAATTTGGCGGGCGCGGGGATGACAGCTTGAGGAGGTTGGAATTATATGAAAAAAGTTATTCTAGCTTATTCCGGCGGTCTCGATACCTCCGTTGCGATCAAATGGCTAAAGGACAGGGGGTATGAAGTCGTGGCTTATATGGCCGACGTGGGCCAGGAAAAGACCCCAAGGGCGGCGATTGACCGCGCCAAGAAGGCCGGCGCTTCCAAAGTGATCGTGCGTGATTTAAAAAAGAAATTTATCACGGATTACCTCTGGCCGGCGCTTAAGGCGGGGGCTGTTTACGAGGGCCGTTATGTTCTGGCAACGGCGCTTTCAAGGCCGCTGATCGCGGCGGAGCAGGTGGCGGTGGCGCATCAGGAAAAAGCAACCGCCGTCGCGCACGGATGTACGGGCAAAGGCAACGACCAGGTCCGCTTTGAAGTCACGATCCAGGCGCTTGACAGCTCGCTTGAAATCCTGGCGCCCGTGAGAGAGTGGGAATTTCGCTCCAGGGAAGAGGAGATCCAGTACGCGTTACGGCACCATATTCCGATCGATAGCACCAAAAAAAGCCCATTTTCGATCGATAAGAACATCTGGGGTGTGAGCGTTGAAGCCGGTGTGCTGGAAGATCCCAACACCGAACCGCCGGCCGAATCGTTTCAGTGGACTCGCGGTGCGGAGACGAGAAACTTAAAAGAGCGGGTTGTTGAAATCGGGTTTAAAAAAGGTGCGCCTGTCTCTTTGAATGGGAAGCGCAGGGAGCCGCTCGCGTTGATTAAAGAACTCAATGAACTGGGCGCCGCCTATGGCATCGGGCGCATGGACATGATTGAGAACCGTCTGGTGGGAATCAAGTCCCGCGAAACCTACGAAGCGCCCGCGGCGACCCTTTTGCTGCAGGCTCACCGGGACTTGGAGAGCTTGACGCTGGACAGGGAACTTTTTCATTTTAAGGAAGGACTGTCCCAAAAATACGCGGAGCTTGTTTATTACGGACTTTGGTTCACGCCGCTTCGCCGGGCGCTGGATGCGTTTATTGAATCCACGCAAAAGAAAGTTACGGGCAGCGTCCGGGTCAAGCTGCGTAAGTACTCCTCGCACGTAGTGGGCCGCAAGTCGCCTTATTCTTTGTATAAGGAAAGCCTGGCGACTTACAGCGAAAAAGATAAATTTGACCAGCGCCTGGCAAAAGGCTTTATCGACCTTTGGGCGCTGCCTTACAGGAAATGACGCGTAGCGTCATCCCCGCGAAGGCGGGGATCCATTGTCATCTCGAGGTCGCCGCAGGTGACCGAGAGATCTCATCACACGACTTGATGAGATTTCTCACTGCGTTCGAAATGACATTAACTTTGATTCCCGCTTGCGCGGGAATGACAGGTGAATGATATATGACAAAGAAACTCTGGGGCGGTCGTTTTAAGAAAAAGACAGACTCGCAGTTTGACGCGTTCAGTTCATCCTTACGATGGGATTGGCGGCTTCTGCCTTACGACCTTCAGATTGACAGAGCTCATGTCAAAGCGCTTGTGAAATGCCGTGTCTTAAAAAAAAGTGAAGCCGCGAAGCTTCTCTCGGCTCTTTCAAAAATTGAAAAGCGCTTTCAAGATCCCGCCCGGATCCGGAGAAAAGCGCATGAAGACGTTCATTCGGCCGTTCAGGAGGAGCTGGCCAAGTTTGTCGGCGCTCTCGCGGACAAAATTCATACCGCCAGGTCCCGCAATGATTTGGTGAGCCAGAGCGCCCGGCTTTATTGCAGAGACCATGCGCTCAAGATTTTATCCATGATCTCGGAACTGCAGACTGAAGTAGTAAAGAAGGCCGAACGTTATCAACAGGTGCTTGTGCCGGGCATGACGCACATGCAGAACGCGCAGGCGCTTTCGCAGGGGCACATTTTTCTGGCTTATGCCGAAATGCTTGAACGGGCGAAGTTCAGGTTTCAAGGAGCATTGCCATTTTTTGACGTATGTGTTTTGGGGAGCGGTGCCCTGGCCGGGGTTACTTACGATCTGGACCAGAAACTGATTGCCAGAGAACTGGGTCTTTCCTGCGTTACCCCTAACAGTTATGATGTATCGGGCGACCGGGATTTTATTCTAAACTTTCTGTCATGCATGCTGCTCTTGAATCTTCAGATATCCAGGATCTCCGAGGATCTGATGATTGGGCAGACAAAAGGTTTTTCTGTTGTGAACGTCGATCAGGCATTTTGCACCGGAAGTTCCATGATGCCGCAGAAAAAAAACGCGGATTTCCTGGAGCTGGCAAGAGGCGCGGCGGGTGTTTTTGCCGGTAATTTTGTCGGTTTCGGGATGACGCTCAAGGCGCTGCCTACCTCCTATAACCGTGACCTTCAGTGGGATAAAAAATATGTGTTCGATTCGGTCGAGACTTGCGAGGAGATCTTGTCGATTTTTATCCGGATGTTTAAGTCCCTGAAAATTAATGAAGAAAAAGCACGGGAGCTGTTGGCTGACGAAACTCTTTATGCGACGGATTTGGCTGATTACCTCGTGAAGAAGGGAGCCGCGTTTGGGACCGCGCATCATCAGGTCGGCCGGATCGTGAATTTTTCCGAAAAGAATAAAACGGCTCTTTCGAAGATAGGCCTGGATATCTTGAGACATTTTGCGCCCAAGACGGAAGCGGATGTGTATGAACTGTTTGACGCGAAGCATTCGGTGCGGATGAAGAAAACAATCGGCAGCACCCATCCGGATCAAGTAAAAAAACAAATTCAATTTTGGAAAATGAAATTAAGAAATATACGGCGGTTGTGATTCAGGCCGCGGCATTGACGTAAGTGAGGATTTATGCATCGTTTTGAATTTAAAGGCAGAGAGCTCTACTGCGAAGACGTCCCGGTTTCAAAAATAGCCCGGGAAGCCGGCACGCCGTTTTATTTGTACAGCGTGCGGACGTTTTTAGATCATTATCTGAAACTCAAGGACGCGTTTAAGTCCGTGAAGCCCCTGATCTGTTTTTCAATGAAGGCGAATTCAAACCTCACGATTTTAAAGTCGCTGGTGGAGCACGGTTCCGGACTGGATATCGTGTCGGGCGGGGAACTTTTTCGCGCGAAGAAAGTGGGCGTGGATTCGCAAAAGATCGTGTTTGCATCCGTCGGAAAAACGGAGAAAGAAATTGAGGACGCGATCCGCTCAAAGATTCTCATGTTTAACGTGGAATCCATCCCGGAGCTTGAGACGATCAATACCGTGGCCTGCCGGCTCCATGCGGTCCAGAAGGTCGCGATCCGTCTGAACCCCGATGTTTCGCCGGACACGCACGACTACATCACGACCGGCACCAAGCAAAACAAATTCGGCATCGATACAGGAACCGCAAATAAACTTTTCATGGAGTCCTACCGCTACCCGTTTATCCGGTTTGCAGGTGTCCATATCCATATCGGATCGCAGATCACCGACTCCAAACCCTTTGTGAAGGCAATCAAGCGCGTGCTCCAGTTTATCGACAGCGTGCGTTTCTGCGGCAATCCGGTGGAATACCTGAATATCGGCGGGGGCCTGGCCATTATTTATTCCAAGGAAAAACCCCAGACGGCCAGGGAATTTGCACGTGTGGTTTTGCCGCTTTTCAAGGATTACGACTTGAAAAAGGGCATGAAACTTGTTCTGGAGCCCGGGCGTTTTATCTCCGGCAACAGCGGGATTCTCGTGACAAAAATTTTGTATAAAAAAGTCAACCCGACCAAGACGTTTATGATTGTGGATGCGGCGATGAATGACCTGATCCGCCCTTCGTTTTACGGCGCTTATCACGAGATTACGCCGGTGGTCCGCCCCAGCGGCAAAGTGCGCACGGCCGAAGTGGACATTGTGGGCCCGATCTGCGAGAGCGGGGATTTCCTTGCCAAAAACAGGAAAATGCCGGCCGCGAACATAGGGGATCTTCTGGCGGTGATGTCCTGCGGCGCCTACGGCTACGTCATGTCAAGCAATTATAATTCCCGTCCGCGGGTTCCCGAGGTGGTTGTGAAGGGAAGAAAATTCTTCGTCGCCAAAAAAAGAGAATCTTACGAAGACCTTGTCCGTAATGAGAAAATAGTCAAAGAGGTTATTTAGTATGTGCCATTGTGAGGGCTATGAAAATAATATCTTTCACTAAAATGGCGGGCGCCGGCAACGACTTTGTGATCGTGGACAACCGCTCCGGGATTCTTGGGGCCAACCCCGCCGGATCTGCCAGAAAACTTTGCGACCGCAAACGCTCTATCGGTGCCGACGGCCTGGTTCTTCTGGAGAAGTCGAAAAAAGCGGAACTCCGCATGCGGATTTTTAATCCGGACGGGAGCGAGGCCGAGATGTGCGGCAACGGCGTGCGATGCCTGGCAAAGCTGGCCGCAGATAAAAAAATCACGAAGCGCAAAATGTCGATTGAAACAGCCGCCGGCATTGTCACCGTGGAAGTCAGGAAAAATATCGTGAAGGCGCGTCTGACGGATCCCAGAGATTTGAAGCTTAATTTTTCTGTGAATGTCAACGGCGGGCCAAAAAACCTGAATTTTATCGACACCGGTGTTCCGCACGCGGTGATGGTGCTGGATTCGCTTGAGGATACGGATGTCAGCGGTTTGGGGAAGGAAATTTGTTTTCACCCGCATTTTGCGCCGCAGGGCACGAATGTGGATTTTATTTCGTTTAAAAAGGCGGGCGGGACCCCAAACGCGATTGAGATCCGCACTTATGAGCGCGGTATTGAATCTGAGACGCTCTCCTGCGGGACGGGTTCGACAGCCGGGGCGCTCGTGGCGGCCGCTTTGAAAGGGTACCCGTCGCCCGTGTTTGTCAAAACAGAGTCCGGTGAGATTCTGAAGGTTTATTTTTCGAGAAAAGGGGGCCGGTTTTATGACGTGTATTTGGAAGGTCCGGTGACGGTCAGTTTTGAGGGGAGCGTGAATCTATGAAATTTCATGGGTCGATGACGGCGCTTATCACGCCGTTTAAGAACGGCAAAGTGGATGAGAAAACACTGGGGAGGCTTGTCCGCCGCCAGATTGCGGAAGGAACGGACGGGTTGGTTCCCGCGGGGACCACGGGTGAGTCGCCGACGCTTTCGCACAAAGAGCACGAGCGCGTAATTGAGATTGTCGTGGAAGCGGCGAACCGCCAGGTGCCCGTGATCGCCGGCACCGGCTCCAACAGCACTGAGGAGGCGATTTCTCTCACGCGATTTGCAAAAAAGGCGGGGTCGGACGCTTCGCTCTCCGTGATTCCTTATTACAATAAACCCACCCAGGAAGGGCTTTACCGGCACTTTGCGGCGATCGCAAAGGCCGTGGACATCCCGATTATTCTTTACAACATCCCGGGCCGGGCTGGCTGCAGCCTGACGCCCGAAACCGTCGCGCGTCTTTCCAGGATTCCCAATATCGTGGGAATCAAAGAATCGACCGGAAACATGGACCAGGCCTCTCATATCCTGTCGCTCTGCGGTATCACGGTCTTGAGCGGCGATGATTCTCTGACGCTTCCGCTGTTGGCGCTGGGGGCGAAAGGGGTGATTTCCGTGATTTCTAATGTGGTGCCAAACGCGGTGGCGCAGATGGTGGACGAGTTTTTCGCCGGCAATTACCCGAAGGCGCGCGAGATTCACTACCGGCTTTTTCCGTTGTGCCGCGCACTATTCATCGAAACAAACCCGATTCCGGTGAAGCGCGCGATGGCGCTCTTGGGACTTTCGGGCGGCGAGCTTCGCCTTCCGCTTTGCGCGATGAAGCCAGAAAATGAAAAAATGCTTATTCAAGCCATGAAGGACTACGGGCTGAAATTGAAAGGTCACGGGAGATGATAAAACTTGCGGTGAACGGGGCGTTAGGGCGCATGGGGTCCAGAATTTTAAACCTGGCTTATAAGTCGGCCGAGGATTTTAAGATTACGGCCGCGTTTGAGCCTGAGGGCAGTGAAATGCTCGGTCATGACCTGGGCCCGGCGCTTGGCTTGGGCAAGCTCCTCAAGATAAAGATATCCAAGCTGTCGCCGGCCTGCCTTAAAGGTTGTGACGTGTTGATTGATTTTTCGAGCCCCGAAGGCACACGGACCGCGCTCGCGGCGGCGTTGGCCGTGGGGGCGGGGATCGTGGTCGGCACCACAGGCCTCGATAAGAAACTTGAGGAAAATATCAGGAGCGCCTCAAAAAAAATTCCGATTGTTTTTTCCCCGAACATGAGCATCGGCGCCAACTGTTTGTTCGAGCTTTCACGGCTCTCCGCCGCGAAACTCAAGGAAGGTTACGACATTGAAATCATCGAGCGGCATCACCGCTTCAAAAAGGACGCACCGAGCGGCACCGCCAGGAGAATCGCCGAGGTGATCGCCAAAGAAAAAGGATGGGACCTCGCCCGCGTGGCTAAGTACGGCCGGGAGGGGATGATGGGCGATCGGCCCAAGAATGAAATCGGGATCCATGTGGTGCGTGCCGGCGATATCGTGGGGGAGCACACCGTGATTTTCAGCGGTCCCGGGGAGACGATCGAGATCACCCACCGCGCGCAGTCCCGCGATGCCTTCGCGCGCGGCGCGCTTGTCGCGGCGTTTTTCGCGGCCCGCCAAAAGCGGGGCCTTTATTCGATGCTGGATGCATTGAAGTGAGTTTTTTTCTTGAGGAATCCCACCGGCTAAAAAGTCTCCCACCCTATCTTTTCGTGGAGATTGACCGCATGAAGCGCCGGGCCATGGGGGAGGGTGTCAAAGTCATTGACTTCGGCATCGGCGATCCGGACAAGCCGACTCCCTCATTTGTCCTGAACGCGATGCGGAAGGCCGTGAATGACCCTTCCAATCACCACTATCCGCTCGATCGGGGCCATTCGGAGTTTCGCCGGTCGATCGGCGCATGGTTTAAAAAAAGATTCGGCGTTTCTTGGGATCCGGACACGGAAGTGTTGCCGCTTATTGGCTCCAAGGAAGGAATCGCTCATTTGCCGTTGGCTTACATCAATCCCGGGGATACGGCGCTCGTGCCGGACCCCGGTTATCCGCCGTACAGGAGCGGGGTTCTTTTCGCGGGCGGCCGTATTCATGCCTTGCCTTTGAAGGAAAAAAACGGTTTCTTGCCGGATTTGGATTCTGTTTCCAAAGACGTGCTTAGATCGACCAAGCTTGTGTTTGTGAATTACCCGAATAATCCGACGGGCGCTGTGGCGCCGAAGGCTTTTTACCGGAAGCTCGTGGCCTGGGCGAGGGAAAACCAGATACTGATCGCCTCGGACCTGGCCTATTCGGAGGTTTATTTCGGGCGTGAAACGCCTTTAAGTATTTTTGAAGTGGGGGGCGCCAGGGAAGTGGCGATAGAATTCCACTCACTCTCAAAGACTTGCAACATGACGAGCTGGAGGATCGGGTTTGCGGTCGGCCGGGAGGAAGTTATCACAGCACTTCTCAAGGTCAAATCCAACGTGGACTCCGGCGCTTTTACGGCGATCCAGAAAACGGCCGCCGTGGCGCTTAAGAAGAGTTTCAGCTTTTCCAAGAAGACCAATAGGGTTTATCGTAAGCGGCGGGATCTTTTGGCGGCCGGGCTTAAGCGTCTGGGTTTTCCGGTGAAGCCCAACCCCGCCACTTTTTATTTATTTACGCGCCTGCCTGGCGGCCAGACAGACTCCACCGCGTTTTGCAAGCACCTGCTGGAAAAGGCGGGGATTGTGGCAACGCCGGGCGTGGGTTTCGGCCCGTCGGGCGAAGGCTATGTGCGTTTTGCGCTCACGGTGGCTGAGCCTGAAATACGAGAAGCCGTTGCCCGCATGAAAAAGGCGCTCTAGGAGGGTTTGGGTGGCGATTGTTTTGCTGGGAATAGGCTCCAATCTTGGGGACCGTCAGGCCAATATTGACAAGGCCGTTTCTCTTTTGAAAGAAATTCCGGATGTTCAGCTTCTTAGCTTGTCCGCGCTGATTGAAACAAAGCCGGAAGGCGGCCCCCGCCAGGGCGATTTTTTAAACGGCGCTTTGAAAATCGAAACGGATCTTTTGCCACTGGAGCTTCTTTCGAAATTAAAGGGCATTGAACGGCGCCTGGGCCGGGTGAAGCAAGAGCCCAGCGGCCCGCGTCCGGTGGATCTGGACATTCTTTTTTATGACGATGTCGTGATCGTGGACGGAAAGAGCTTGACGATCCCTCATCCCAGGCTTCACGAGCGGGAGTTTGTTCTGAAGCCGCTTCTTGAAATTGCGCCCGATTTTATTCATCCGCGGCTTGGCAAGAGCGTGAAAGAACTTTACGATGAAAACGTTTCGAAGTTCCGAAGCGCTTAAGGGCGCGCTCGTTTCCTTCCGGAAGAAAAATAAGAAAATCGGTTTTGTGCCGACCATGGGTTCTCTGCATGAAGGGCACCTGTCGCTGGTGCGCTTGGCCCGGGAAGAAAACAAGGCGGTGGTGGTCAGCATCTTTGTGAATCCGCTTCAGTTCGGCCCGAAAGAAGAT
Organism: Omnitrophica bacterium RIFCSPHIGHO2_02_FULL_51_18; assembly: GCA_001804125.1. Taxonomy (GTDB): domain Bacteria; phylum Omnitrophota; class Gorgyraeia; order 2-02-FULL-51-18; family 2-02-FULL-51-18; genus 2-02-FULL-51-18. Next base: position 140,949 of record MHFI01000036.1, on the reverse strand, counting down.
TTCTGGAGGTACCCGAGAGATTTGGCGCGGGATTCAAGGCTCCTGAAGAAGGAGAAGGCCGATTTTATTTTTGCCCCTTTGCCCAAAGAATTTTACCCGGAAGATTTCGAGACATCCGTCAGCTTAAGCCGTCTTTCCAGGCCGCTATGCGGTGCGGCACGGCCAACCCATTTTACGGGCGTCGCCACCGGGGTGCTGAAGCTTTTGAACATCGTGATGCCCCGGACGCTGTATCTCGGGCAGAAGGATTATCAGCAGTTCCGGGTCATCGAGCAGATGGTGAGGGACATGGATTTTCCGTGCCGGGTCAAAGCGGCCCCGATCGTGCGCGAAGCGGATGGTCTGGCTATGAGCTCACGCAATATTTTTTTGTCGCGCACCGAACGGCGCGAAGCGCCGTTTATCCGCCGGTCGCTGGAAGAGGTGGAAAGGCTTGTAAAGTCCGGGTTTCATGATGCCTCCAAGCTCAAACAGCGGGCGCTGGAAATCTTAAAACTGGCTCCGCACGCGCGCCTTGACTACCTGGAAATTGTCGATGCCCAAAGCCTCGAGTCTGTGATAAGATTAAAGCCAGGCTCAAAAATTTTAGCCGCGATCGCCGTGTTTTTCGGTAAAACCAGGCTGATTGACAACGTGCTTATAAGGGGTTAGCCATGCTCAAGATTCTGATGAAATCCAAGATTCACGGCGCCACGGTCACCGAGGCCAACCTTCAATACACCGGCTCCATCACGATCGATAAGGAGCTTCTAAAGGCGTCAAACATTTGTTCTTTTGAGCGCGTCCAGATCGTGAATCTCCACAACGGCACACGCGTCGAGACTTACGTACTGGAAGGGCGTCCCGGCTCCGGCACGATTTGCATGAACGGCGCCGCCGCGCGCTGGGCCGAAGTGGGGGATAAGGTGATCATTATTTCCTACGCGCTTATGAGGCCCGCCGAAACCAAACGCCACAAGCCCCGGGTGATTTTTGTAGACGAAAAAAACAGGATAAAAAGGAAAAGGTAGGCTCGCATGATAAAGGTCGGCATCATCGGTTGCGGCACGATCGGCCAGGAACTTGCGCTGGCGTGCCAACGGCGTTTTTCAGACGAGGTGACGCTTCTGGCACTCGACGATCAGGAGCCGTCACACGCCAAAAAACTGCAGCAAAAACTGCGCCCGAAACCCCAAATCTTCCCGGTGGATGAGCTGATCGGGCGCTGCGACCTGATTATTGAATCCGCTTCGAAGCAGGCGGCTTATGAAATCGCCAAAAAAGCGCTTTCGATCGGGAAAGACGTGATGGTGATGAGCGTCGGCGGGATCCTGGGTAAAGAGAAAGAGCTGTTTGACCTGGCCAGGACTCACCGCTGCTGCCTGTACCTCCCCAGCGGCGGCGTGGTCGGGATCGACGGCCTGAAGGCCGCACGGGTCGGGAAGATCTATCGCGTGACTCTCACGACGCGCAAGCCTCCGCACGGATTTGACGATGCCCCGTATGTGCTGAAGCATAAAATTAATTTGAAAAATTTGAAGGAAGAGAAGGTGTTGTTTGAAGGAAACGCCGCCGCGGCCGTCAAGGGCTTTCCGAAAAACATCAATGTGTCCGCGACTTTGAGCGTGGCGGGCCTGGGTGCCCAAAGAACCAAGGTGCGGATCATCGCCTGTCCCCACATGCTCGTCAACGTGCACGAACTTTATGTGCAGGGTGATTTCGGATCCTTTTATACGCGTTCCGAAAATTTTCCCGCTGAGCAAAACCCCAAAACCAGCCGCCTGGCCATTTTCTCGGCGGTTGCGACGCTTGAAAGAATCCTGAAAAACGTAAAGATTGGAACTTAACGACTCCGAGCTTATTCAAGCGTGCATCGAAAAGAACAAGAGGGCGTGGGACCTTTTTGTGGAGCGGTTTTCGAAACTCATTTACTGGAGCATCCGGAAGACGCTTCTGGCGTTCGCGTTCGCAAACCGCGAAGAACTGATCCAGGAGATCTTTCAGGAGATCTTTGAACGGCTCATTGAAAAAGAAGAGTTGAAGAAACTGCAAAGTGCCCAGAGCATTCGAAAATTCTTAAGTGTCATGTCTTGTCATGCGGCGCTTGACAAAGCAAAAGCGGCAGGACGTTTCGAAAAAAGGGTCGTGTTGGGCGAAGTCCCTGAGAGCGTCCTGGCCCGGAGCGCCGCGCCGCGCGTTTTCGCCGAGGAAGAATCTGAGATGATTGAGGGCATTTTAGGCGAGCTGTCGCCCAAGGAGCGCGCTTGCGTGGAGCTTCATTATTTCGACGAGCTGACATTCCGGGAGGTAGGAAATATTCTTGGCGTTTCGGAAGACACGGTCTCGACAGTTGTTAGAAGAGCAAAAGATAAGATAAAAGTTAAATTTAATGAACGGAAATAGAGTGGCTTGTCGTCTAGTAGAGTAAGGAACATTTTATGGATGAGCTGGATTCTATAATCAAAAAGCACGTTGAAAACGCCGTGGATGCGGAAAAAGTGCCGGAGGCGGCTTTGCAAAAAGCCAAGGATTTAATGAAAGGCGGCATGGTTTGCCCGCATTGCGGAAAGCCCATTACCCCCTTTAAAAAACCTCTGACCCGGCAAATGCTGTGGAACGGGTTGTGGCTGGGCTTGGCCGTCACGATGTTTTTAGCGTCCTTTCTTTTTCGCCCTTACTTCTTCCAATTTCTGGTCTTAACGCTGCTTTTTGGATTTAAATGGATCCTGGAGCGGCGGTCTATGAAAACCCAGATTTTGATATACAAGGCTTTGCAGGAAGAGGGGGGCGGTTCTCGTTTAAAAGATTTACATCAGCACGCCTCTCGATTATAATCACGGCATTTACGGGATGTAGCGCAGTTTGGCTAGCGCGCCTGGTTCGGGACCAGGAGGTCCAGGGTTCAAATCCCTGCATCCCGATAATTATCGCCGCACACGTGGTTCGCCCCGCCATACGGCGGGGCGTCCCGCTGCCAGCCTAAGGCTGGTCCGCCTCAGGAAGTTAATAATTAGCTACTTTTATACCATCATTGATAAGTCATAGATATCGATGTATACTAAAAGTAAAGAGGGTTTGGCTTAATAATACGATGAATCTTTACTCAAAAAGGGGGTTCACATTGGCGGAGGTTGTCATTGCGCTTGGGATTAGTGTCATTTCCTTTGCGGCACTAACGGCGGCATATTTAGGCGTGCAGTCCTTGAATATGATGTCAAAGCGCCACATCCAAGCCATGGAGGTGGTGCGCGGCCAGATCGAAATGCTGAAAGCCACGGCCTACACGGCAATCGCCAACAGCACCACGACGGTCTCGCTTGATGCCGGACCCGATGGAACGTTTGGAACGGCCGATGACATTCAGGGAACGCTCACGGTCACTGTCCGGGATTTTTTGGATTACGACGGTGACGGCAATGCAGCTGAGAACAGGATCAGCGTGGACTCGTTCGGCGGGGGCGGCTCGAACGATGATGTGGTATTACCGGTGAGGGTGGCGCTTTCATGGACACAAAAAGTTTTCGGAGGAACGAAAGTGATGTCCGTCTCCGTAGATACGCTTATTGCCGCTTAAATTGGCTGCGGTCGGAGAAGGGGATGACCCTCGTCGAGACGATGGTGGCAGGCGCGCTTTCCGTCGTACTGTTGGGCTCGGTTTTCTTCTGCAATTACCTTCTCGAGAGATCCGGGTATGAATATTCGACGAACATTGAAATCACGACGAAGGCGCGTCAGGTGGTGGAACAGATGGTTTGGGGTAAAAACGTGGTTGGAACCGCAAACCGCCGCGGAATTGCGGAGGCCCGGACGGCGGTCATCACTCCGACGCAGATTGATTACATGGATGTAGACGGGATCCAGCACAGCGTACGGCAGAATAACGGCAATATCGAGTACCGCCGTACGGCCGGCGGCACCTGGTCGATTTTGCTCGATCCAAACGGACAACCGGCTTATGATCCGACGAAGTATACGACGAATCTATCGTTCACCCAAACCACCCCGGACGCGGTCGTGGTGAGATTGGTGCTGGGTAAAAATTTTAGAGGGAGGTGGCATTATGGCTCCATATCCACTCAAGTGGCGTTTCGTAATGCTTAAATTTTGGGGAGGCGGTCAGCGCGGGATTGTGCTGCCCATCGTTCTTTCATTTATCGCCATTTTTGGCCTGCAGATCGCCGGGCTTTTTCAGTACTCGGCCCATACGGTCAGGCAGATCAGGACTCAGGAGGACTATTTGAAGACTTTCCATACGGCGGAGGCCGTCACCGAAAGGGCCGTTGCACAGATCAAATTTCACATTCAACAGTTCGGCACCGTACCGACGCCGGCGGAACTGGCCGTGATGGCCAACGTCCAGATAAACACGGGCAGTGATTACTCCTATGAGGACGTTTCGGGTAACAGCACGCTTGCGATCGCGAATTCCGGAGGCCTGACTACGAAGGTTCTGACGGACGGGGATTATGCCGGCTTGAACGGCACTGTCCAAACGGTGAATATTACGGTGGTAGGGCGCGATACGCAGGCAAATCATCCGGCTGCGGTGAGTCTGACGCAGGCCATTGAAATCCAGCTTATTCCGATCTTTCAATTCGGCGTGTTTTATCAAGAGGACCTGGAGATTTTGCCGGGCCCGAGCATGACGTTTGCCGGTCCCGTGCATTCCAACGCGAGTATGTACCTGGGCACGAATGCCACGCTTAACTTCAACTCCGATCTCACGGCCGCCGGCAATATTTACCACGGCCGCAAGGATGACCCAAGCGCTGTTATGGCCGGCGGTGTATTTATCAAGGACGGAGGCGGCACGGACCAGAACATGAAAAACGGCGACGGCACTTGGCTGGACAGCCTTCACGCCGACTGGCTGTTAGAATCTCAAGAGCGTTGGGACGGCAATGTGAGTTCCAGCTTCCACGGCGTGTCCAGTTTAAACCTGCCGCTCCCGACCGGCTCAGAGCCGCATGCGTTGATTGAGCGCCGCGATGCCGGCGATTCCACGCAGGTCCAGTCCCAGAAAATCGATTACAAGGCGCATCTTCGCATTATCGACGGTGCGGTGACGAACCAGGCCGGCAGTTCCGTGGAATTGCGTTATTGCTCGGGCGGCAGCGTGTACACCGGCAGTTGCCCCGGAGGGGAAACGATTGTGAATCCCATCACTTCCACAACCTTTTATAATTTCAGGGAAGCCAAAACAATCACTTCGACGGACATCGACGTAGCGCTTCTTAAAAGCAGCCCGAATTTTCAATCCATCGCATCCGCAGCGAACGGCGTGATTGTTTACGTGAGTGACCGCCGCAATCAGGGATCCGCCGTGAATCAGGACGCGGTGCGGCTCAAGAACGGCTCATCGCTTCCGACCCAAGGCCTCACGGTCGCAGCCGAGAATCCGATTTATCTGAAAGGTGATTTCAACACGGTGAGTAAACAACCAGCCGGTGTCGTCGGAGACTCGTTCAATGTGCTTTCGAACGCCTGGAATGACGCTAAGAGCGCAATGTCGCTTTCAAATCGCACCGCTTCCAACACGACGGTCAACACGACTGTCATTGCGGGCAACACGACGACCACGCCCGGCAATTACAACGGGGGTTTTGAAAACCTTCCCCGCTTTTTGGAGGGATGGAGCGGCAAAACCCTAACTTACTCCGGTTCAACTATTGTGCTCTTTAACAGCCAGATGGCGACCGGCGGCTGGATTTACGGCGGCAACTACTACACGGCGCCGAACCGCGCGTGGAGTTACGACACGGCACTCGACGACGCCAATTACCAAATTCCCGGGTTCCCAAGCGTTTATAATGTCGCCAAGACTTCGTTCGAACACACCTGATTCTCTAAATCCTTCATGAAATACACCGAAAGCGCGGGCGGCGTCGTTTTGAATAAAAACGGGCAGGTTTTAATCGTGAGCCAGCACGGCCGCTCCTGGTCTCTGCCTAAAGGCCACATCGATCCCGGCGAGGAGGCGCTCGAAGCCGCCAAAAGAGAGATCTACGAAGAAACCGGCGTTCGGGAGCTCAAACTTATAAAGTCATTGGGTAGTTACGAGCGCCCGCGCATCAGTTTAAAGGGCGGCGATGACAAGACGGAGATGAAAAAGATTCATTTATTTCTTTTCACGACGAGTGAAGAGACGCTGAAACCGGTGGATCCCGATCATCCGGAAGCCCGCTGGGTGGACAAACAAAGCGTAGCCGAGCTTCTGACCCACAAAAAAGATAAAGCATTTTATTTAAGCATCCTGCCTGAGTTATAATGGCGGCCTCATGACGACCGTTGCCGCTTATTATCGCTCACCCATCGGACCTCTTGAAATAACCTGTGACGAGCGCGGACTTGCGGCGTTACGGGTCCTGTCCGCCAAAAAACGTGTCGAGCCGCTTCGACGATTTCATTCTTTGTTGTCCAAGAAATGCTCCATGCAGTTGTCCCAATATTTTTTAGGTCGACGCAAATCATTCAATTTGCCCGTCAGTCTCAACGGCACAGCATTCCAGAAAAGAGTTTGGAGTGAGATAATCAAGATTCCGTTCGGCGGCACAGTTTCTTACAAAGAGATCGCCAGGCGTGCCGGAAAACCTCAAGCTATTCGAGCCGCGGCAAGCGCTGTTGGCGATAACCCGATCCCGATTATTGTTCCGTGTCATCGCGTCATTCGTCACGACGGAAGTTTGGGCGGCTACGCGCTTGGCATTAAAAAGAAAGGTTGGCTTCTCCGGCACGAGCAGACCACGCGGCCATAGTTAAACGACCAACTGAATAGACCCCAACCTTTTTCTTCTTATGCCGCGTGACTTCTCCATAAATCATGGGAGCCCTCGGCTAATAGAAAATAACTCGGCGTCTTTTAGCCAAAAGACGCCTCGGACAATTTTCTCTTAGCCGTCTCCCTTATGATTTATGTCGAAGTCACAAGCGCGGCGATGCGAATAAAAAGGTTGGGGTCTATTCTTCTGATCAGTAGTTTGGTTATTTTCCCGTTTCGAGCGGTATTTCGCTCATGACCATTTTTTGCCAAGTCCTCCGGGAAGCGGCAAAACGGCAATTGTCCGAGGGCGGCCCAGCCCGAGTTTTTGCCGTTTTGCCGAGGCTCCCGGGACTTGCAAAAAATGGTCGCGGAATAACCGCGAGAATGCGGGAAAATAACCAATGACGCTTTCGCCGACGTTGTATTATAATTTATAACCCTAAACATGAAAAAGAAGACTGCTAAGCCAACCCATCGGGCTCACGTGTTTTACAGCGGCCGCGTTCAAGGCGTCGGGTTTCGTTACACCGCTGAGGAGCTTGCCCTCGAGATCGGTCTCTTGGGGTGCGTGAAGAATTTACCGGACGGCCGTGTGGAACTTGTCTGCGAAGGTTCTAAAACGGATATTGAGAAATTGCTAGAGGATATACAAAAAAGCACTTTGGGCCGCCATATCACAAAAATAGCTTGCAGCTGGGAAAAGCCTAAAAACGAATTTACGGATTTCTGCGTCGAGTTCTGCCACTAAAATAAGCATGCCCGCGAGTCCTAAAGCTCTCATTGAAAAGTTAAGAAAACAGATCCAGCGTCATAATCATCTTTATTATGAACTTCATAAACCCGAGATCTCGGACTATGAGTTTGACCGGCTTTTAAAGGAACTTGAGCGGCTGGAGCAGGAACATCCGCAGTACGCGAAGAAGGACTCGCCTACAAAGAAGGTGGGCGGAAAGCCTGCGCAGGAATTTAAGGCGGTCCGGCACGAAGTGCCGATGCTGAGCATCGATAATACCTATTCCAAGGAAGAGATCCAGGAATTTGATGAGCGGGTTAAGAAAAATTTGAAGGGTGAAAGCCCGGAGTACGTCGTCGAGCTCAAAATAGACGGCGTCTCACTTTCATTGACCTACCGCAAAGGAGAGCTCGTGCGCGCGGCCACCCGGGGCGATGGCCGGCAGGGCGACGACGTGACAAAGAACGTGAGAACCATCCAGGATATCCCTAAAGTTTTGACCGCCCCCAAAAAAGCGGTGGAGGAGATAGAGATCCGCGGAGAAATTTATCTGCCCATAAAAATATTTCATAAACTGAACGAGGAAAAAAAGAAGCTCGGCGAGGAATGTTTCGTAAATCCCCGCAACGCCGCCGCCGGTTCGCTAAAACTTCTCGACGCCTCGCTCGTCGCCTCGCGAGGCTTGTCATTTTTTGCGCACGGGGCAGGGCTCTGCAGGGGAGGTGATTTTAAGACGCAGATGGAGCTCGTTAGTTTTTTTAAGGGGGGTGGGATCCCGGTAAGCCCTCAGCGCTATTTATGCAAGGGGTTGGAGGAGGTCTATAAGCTTTGTGATGAATGGGAAAAGAAAAAGGAAACGCTCGATTATGAGATAGACGGGCTCGTCCTCAAAGTGAACAGCCTTGAACAGCAAAAAAAACTTGGATCCACGAATAAAAGCCCACGCTGGGTGATGGCCTACAAATTCCCGGCCGAAAAAGCCCAGACAAGACTTTTGGATATCGCGGTGCAGGTCGGCCGGACGGGCGTTGTGACGCCGGTGGCTGTCTTCGAGCCCGTCTTTTTGGCCGGCACGACGGTTTCGCGGGCGACGCTTCACAATGAAGACGAAATCCAGCGCCTCGGCCTCAAAATCGGCGATTGGGTGGTGATCGAAAAAAGCGGAGAAATCATTCCCCAGGTGGTCCGCGTCTTAAAGGAAAAAAGAAATGGCCGCGAACAAAAGTTTTCCATGCCGAAACACTGCCCGGCCTGTAAAGCCGAAGTGGTCCGTGAAAAGGGGGAAGTCGCTTCCCGATGCACCCACCTCAATTGCCCGGCGCAGCTCAAGGAACGCCTGCTTCACTTTGCGTCGCGCAAAGCCATGGATATCGAAGGATTGGGTGAGGCGCTTGCCGGACAGTTTGTCGAAAAAAAAATGGTGAAGGACTTCAGCGAGATTTATACCTTAAAAAAAGATGAGGTCGCCTCGCTTCAACGCATGGGCGGCAAATCGGCGGAAAATCTGATTGAACAGATTGAGAACAGCAAAAAAAAGGAATTATCGCGGCTTGTTTTTGCGCTTGGCATCCGGCATGTGGGCGTGAATGCCGCACGGATTTTGGCCGGGCATTTTGGTTCGATGGAGAAATTGCAGTGTGCGGAGAAAGAAGCGCTTGAAAAAATCAACACGGTCGGCGAAGTGATGGCTGAAAGTGTCGTGGATTTTTTCAAGAACAAAGAAAGCCTGCGGGTGATCGGCAAACTTAAGGCACTTGGGGTTCACATGAAAGAGGGGAAGGCCCCGGATGTCAGTGCCTCTCCTTTTTCAAACAAGACGTTTGTGCTGACCGGGAGCCTTGAGCATTTTACGCGCGACCGGGCCGAACGCTTGATTCTGGAGCGCGGAGGCCGCGTGTCCTCCAGCGTCGGCAGAAATACGCAGGCCCTGATTGCCGGTAAAGCGCCGGGGTCCAAGCTCAAGAACGCCAGGCGTTTGGGCGTCCAAGTTTTAAACGAGGAAGATTTTGAAAGACTTTTGGAGATTAAGTGATAAAATCTTACGGATAGTTTTCTGTCATCTCAAGGTCGCCGCTGGCGGCCGAGAGATCTTATCACACGACTTGATGAGATTTCTCGCTCCATTCCGTTAGAAATGTGATTTCTAACGGGACTTCGCTCGAAATGACACCGGATAAGGGATGATATGAAAAGATTTCTAACGTATTTTTTTATTCTGACACTCGCGATGGATTTGGCAGGTTGCGCGACCGTTCAGAGAAAATTCACACGCAAGAAGAAGGAGCCGAAGCACATTGCGGCCGCGGTGTATCTGGAAGAGGGGCCGTACCAGAAAAAATATTCCAACGATTATTATTACAAGACTCATTTCACGCTATGGAAGAGCTGGCATGACGAGCTCGTGAATCAATTGGGCGGTAACTCGAAGAAGGTGGCGCGCTGCGCCCAGGAAACTTATGGGCAATTGACGGAACTGAACCGGTACCTTATCCCGGAAACGCAGGCCGAACTTAAGCCTTATCTGGACTCCCTGACGAAGATTGCCAAGCGGCTTGAGGAAGGCACGATCACTTCCTCCGAAGAAGGCGGCGTGCGGGTGGAGCTTGAAAAGATCAAAAGGATCGTGTCAAATAATTTTTATTACGACAAAGTAAAAAACAAGCTGGTGCCCGAGATCGTCGACTTAGGAACGCCCCATACGAATTCCACGCCTTAACCCCGCCCTTCCAAAGGCGTAAAAATTATGAAGAATGGAGAAAAAGCAGTTCGGAAGGGCGGGGCGAGCGAAGAGCTTCTGTTATTTTTGGATTACGTCTCGATTGAAAAGGGATTGTCCAAAAATACGCTGGTGGCCTATGAAAGGGATCTGAGCAGGTACCTCGCGTTCCTCTCCGGGCTTAAAGTCCGGTCTTTAAGCTTTGTGACGCGCAGCCAAATCACGAATTTTTTGATGAAGGAGCGCGAACGAGGGCTCGTGCCGGGCTCCGTTTCAAGGGAGCTCGTCGCGGTCCGGATGTTTCACCGGTTTTTGACGCAAGAAGGGCGGCTGAAGGAAGACGTCACGGAGGCGCTGGAAGCGCCGAAGCTTTGGAAGCGCTTGCCCGAATACTTAAGCGTGGCCGAAGTGGAGGAAATGCTCAAAGCGCCGAATCTCCGTAAACCCCAAGGGATACGGGACCAGGCGCTTTTAGAGCTCATGTATGCCACCGGAATCCGCGCGACCGAGGCGACCCGGTTGAACGTCGGGCATTTGAGCTTTGGTCAGGGTTATTTGCGGGTGCTTGGCAAAGGCGGCAAGGAAAGGATAGTTCCGATCGGCGCGGCCGCCAGAAAAAGCGTCGCGCGCTACTTGTCGCGCGTGAGGCCCCGGTGGCTTAAGGGCCGCGCGGAAGAAGCGCTGTTTGTGACGCGTCTCGGACGGCGCATGTCCCGCGTGAGCGTATGGAGCCTGCTCAAAAAATACGCGGAATCCGCGCGCCTCAAGAAAAAGGTCTACCCGCACATTTTGAGGCACTCCTTTGCGACGCACCTATTGGAAAACGGCGCGGACCTGCGCGTGGTGCAGGAACTTTTGGGGCACTCGGATATCGCGACGACTCAAATTTACACGCACGTCGAACGTTCGAGGCTTAAGTCGATCCACCAGAAGTTTCATCCCAGACCGTAGCACTGTCATTCCCGCGTACGCGGGAATCATGTCGATCCCCGCTTTCGCGGGGATGACACGGTAGGAGTTGAATATGTCGCAACGATCGGAACAAGTAGCCGAAGAGCTGAGAAAAATCATCAGCATGATTTTACTGCAGGATCTAAATGATCCGCGCATGGGTTTTATCACGATCACCCGCATAGAACTGACCCATGATCTGCGGTACGCGAAGGTATTTTACAGCGTGTTGGGCGAAGAAGAAAAAGTCAAAGAAACCCAAGCCGCACTTGTCGAAAATATGCGCGCGATCCGAAGGCTTGCGGTCGAGCGGATCAACATGAAATATGCGATGGAAATCAAATTCGAGCTCGACCGGTCGATCGAAAACAGTTCCCGCATCGACGAGATCCTGAAACAGATAAAGAAGGAAAAAGAAGAATGAATACGTCATCCTGAGGCGCAGTAGCGCCGAAGGATCTCAAGCTTGAGATTCTTCGCTTCGCTCAGAATGACGTCATAATGCTATGGATGGAATCCTTCTGTTCAATAAGCCGATTCTTTGGACGAGCCACGATGCCGTGGATTTCATCCGGAAGAAAATCCGGCAAAAAAGCGTGGGGCACGCGGGCACGCTGGACCCTCTGGCGACGGGGCTTCTCGTTATGCTGATTGGAAAGGCCACGAAGCTTTCGAGTGTTCTCACTTCCATGGACAAGGATTACTCAGGCGCCCTAACACTCGGGTTTTCCACGGACACGCAGGATCTGGAGGGAAGGGTGCTTTTTGGAGGGCAGCCGGTTTTTCCCGATGAGGCTCGCGTCCATTCGATTTTTGCCGAGCTTACAGGAAACAAACTTCAGACACCCCCCGCTTATTCGGCGGTTCGTCAGAAGGGCAAAAAAATGTATGAACTGGCGCGTCAGGGTGCGGTGATTGAGAGCCAGCCGCGCGAAGTGGTTATTTCACAGTTCTCCATCACGCGATGGGATCCGCCGGAAGTTTATTTTTTTCTGACCTGCTCCAAAGGCGCTTATGTGCGTTCCTTGTGCGATGATGTCGGCAAAAGACTTGGTTGCGGCGCCACGCTTTCAGCCTTAGTCCGGAACCGTGTGGGCCCTTTTCGACTGGCCCATGCGCTTACACGGGAACGAACGGACCGATTGCCGTGCGATCTTCTGGAGCGCATGCTTTTAAATTTTGACCCCGTAAGAAATGAAACTGTATCACGGAATTAACGACAGGAAAATCAAACCCGCGCCGCGCGCAGTGGCGATCGGCGTATTTGACGGCGTGCACCGCGGTCACCGGAAAATTTTAAACCGGATGCTTGCGCAGGCCCGGCGGTTTCATTTAAGTCCAACGGTCATCACGTTTGATCCGCACCCGAACCGGGTCTTAAGGCCCCGCTCCAAAGAGCCGATCCTGATGTCCCTGCCGCACCGGCTTCGGATCTTCAAAGCGCTGGGCGCGGCCGAGACGATTGTGATTCATTTCAATAAGAAAATCGCCGTGATTTCCCGCCGAGAGTTTTTAGAGGAGGTTCTCCTGAAGCAACTGAACATGAGATCGCTGACGGTGGGCCATGATTTCCGCTTTGGCTGTAAAGGCGCCGGCAATACCGCATTTCTTAAAGCGGAATCCAGGCGCCTGAAATTCAAGCTTTCTCTGATCCAGGCGTTAAAGCACGGTCGTGAGATCATCTCCAGCACCCGGATTCGGCAGCTTGTGGAAAGAGGCGAGCTTAAAAAAGCCCGGCAAATGCTTGGCCGGCCCGTGTCGGTTTACGGGACGGTCGTGCGGGGGCGCGGGCGGGGCCGGTCGACGGGTTTTCCCACGGCCAATCTCAACATGCACCATGAGACCTTGCCGCCCAACGGGGTGTACGCCGCTTACGGATTTCTCGGGGGCCGGAGATTAAAGGGAGTGATTCATATCGGAGTGCGGCCGACATTTAAAGATCAGCAGAAAAGCCTCGAAGCGCATTTTTTAAATTTTCATAAGAACATTTATGGCAAGGAGTTGGAATTGATATTTATAGCGCGTTTGCGGGACACCCGGAAGTTTAAAAGCTCGGCCCTGCTTCAGGCGGCGATCCGGAACGACATTCGGGAAACCTTATTTCTCTTTACAAAGCCTGTTAAAGCCAGTATAATTTAGCCCGAGTTAAACCAACAGTTATTCCAAACTTTGCATGGGCAAAGATTTTCCGGCCCAAAGTTTTTAATTGGTTTGTTTCCAAGGACTTATGATTTTCGACAGCCTAATGCGGGTTTGGACAGCTAAAACAGAAAGAGTCAAGAATGTCCATCACTAAGACGAGAAAAAAGGAAGTGATCCAGAAATTCAAGACCCATGACAAGGACACGGGTTCTTCATTTGTCCAAATTGCGGTCTTGACGGAAAGAATCAACAACTTAGGCAGCCATTTCAAGTCTCACACCAAGGACAATCATTCCCGACGCGGGCTGTTGATGCTTGTATCGCAACGCCGAAAGCTCCTTGATTTTTTGAAGCGCGAGGACCAAGACGCGTACTACAAGCTGATTGATCAGCTGAGCCTAAGAAAGTAGGCCCGCAGTGAAAAAATTCGAGATTCTTCTCGGACAGAAAGCGCTGTCCTTTGAAACAGGCCGTATGGCCAAACAGGCCGACGGCTCCGTCGTGGTGAGCACCGGCGGCACGATGGTACTGGTGGCCGTTTGCGGCGCCCGCGAGCCCAAAGAGGGCACCGATTTCTTCCCCCTGACCGTCGACTACCAGGAAAAAAGCTATGCCGGGGGAAAAATTCCCGGCGGTTATTTCAAGCGTGAAGGCAGGGCCTCTGAAAAAGAGACACTGACCTCGCGCCTCATTGACAGGCCTCTGCGCCCTTTATTCCCCGAAGGCTTCCTTAACGAAGTCCAAATCACGGCCACGGTTTTGTCGAGTGACAAGGAAAATAATTCCGATGTTCTCGCGATAAACGCCGCTTCGGCGGCGCTCATGATTTCCGGCATTCCTTACCTGGGCCCGGCGGCCGCTTGCCGGGTCGGAGAGGTCGAGGGAAAATTTGTCGTAAATCCCACTTTCAAAGAGGTTGAGAAAAGCACGCTGGATATCGTGGTGGCCACCACGGAGCTCGGGATCATTATGATCGAGGCGGGGGCAAGCATTGTTTCCGAAGCGCGAATCGTCGAAGCTTTGGAATACGCGACGGAGGTTTTAAAGCCTGTTTTAAAACTGCAGAAAGAGATGGCCAAGGCTTGCGGCAAGGAGGTTTGGAAAGTGACGCTTACCAAACCGACCGAAGCGCTTATGAAAAAAGTGCGTGATTTATCAGCAAAGTCGATCGATCATATCAATCACAGCGAGAAAACGAAAGAATCCCGCGACGAAGCCATTCAAGCGCTGAATAAGAAAGTGCTTGAGGCGCTCGTGGTCGAGGGCGGGGAGGTCAACGAGCTTCAGGTTCAACAGGCCTTTCACGATGTGGAAAAAGAAGAGGTGCGTGAGTTCATACTCGGCAAGCACCTCCGCACGGACGGAAGAAAATTCAATGAAATAAGAAATGTGAGCTGCGAAATCGGGGTGCTCCCGCGCACGCACGGCTCAGCTCTTTTCACCCGCGGCCAGACGCAGTCGCTGGGTGTGGTGACTCTTGGCACGTCACGAAATGAGCAGATTATCGACGCGATCGAGGGGGATATCTTTAAGACGTTCATGTTTCACTATAATTTTCCCTCATTCTCGGTGGGTGAGATGCGCCCCAACCGCGGACCCGGACGGCGTGAGATCGGGCATGGTGCTTTGGCGGAAAGGGGCCTAAGGGCAGTGATTCCCTCAAAAGAGGAGTTTCCCTACACGATCCGCGTGGTTTCCGACATTTTGGAATCCAACGGTTCTTCGAGCATGGCGAGCGTCTGCTCGGGCACGCTGGCCCTGATGGATGCGGGTGTCCCGATTAAAGCGCCTGTCAGCGGCATCGCGATGGGTCTTGTGAAAGAGAAAGAGCGCGTGGCCATTCTGACGGACATCGCGGGCGTTGAAGACCATCTGGGAGATATGGATTTTAAGGTCACCGGCACCGAAAAAGGCGTAACGGCCGTACAGTTGGACATCAAGCTTAAGGATTCTCTTGACATTTCGACGCTCAAGAAAGCGCTTGAGCAGGCCAGGGAAGCCCGGCTTGAGATCTTAAAAAAAATGACCCAAGCCCTCGCCGTGCCGCGCAAGGACGTGTCAAAATTCGCGCCGCGCATCACGACGATCAAAGTGGACCCCGAGAAAATCCGTGAAATCATCGGCCCCGGCGGCAAGATGATCCGGAAGATCACGGCTGATTCAGGCGCTTCGATTGAAGTGGAGGATGACGGCACCGTGAAGATCGCCTCGACGGACAATGAGTGCGCGAAGAAAGCGATCGAGATGATTCATGGAATCACAGCCGAAGCGGAGGTCGGTAAAGTCTATCAGGGCAAGGTTAAACGCATCATGAACTTCGGCGCGTTTTGTGAAATCCTGCCGGGCAAGGAAGGGTTGGTGCACGTTTCTGAGCTCTCCGACAAGTACGTGGACAACATCGAGGACGTGGTCAAGGTCGGCGATGAGTTCCCCGTCAAGGTGATCGAGATTGACATGCAGGGTCGTATCAATCTTTCGAAAAAGCAAAGCGCAACCGACGGTCCTCCGGTTGTCTCGAGACGCGGTGAAAACAGTAAAAATTCAGGTAAAAAGAAGTCCTGGAACTGAGGACATAACGCTGCCGGCCTACATGTCGGCGGGCGCTTCCGGCATGGATCTTTGTGCGGCCGTGGACGGGGATTTGGCGATCATGCCGGGGGAAATAAAGCTTATTTCCACCGGCATTTCTGTCAGTATTCCCCGGGGTTTCGAGGCGCAGATTCGCCCTCGGAGCGGCCTGGCTTTGAAGCACGGGATCACGTTTGTAAATACCCCCGGAACCATTGACAGCGACTACCGCGGCGTCATTTCCTTGATTGTCACAAATCTCGGCCGGGAGCTTTACGTGATTAAACGCGGCGCGCGCGTGGCACAAATGGTGATTCAAGAAATCGTGAAGGCCGACATTGAAATCGTGGGGCAACTTGAAAACACCTCTCGCGCGTATGGAGGATTCGGGCATACGGGAGTTTAGGGGCATGACCCCATCCCCTCTTTCAAAATCCAGGGGATTTCTAAATTTGCCAGCGGCAAATTTTTCCGCCGCAGGGTATGTTTACAATAGGTGTCGTAGTCGCTGCGACTGCGGCGGAAAGAAAGAGGGGATGGGGTGAACGAGCAGAAACGAAGCGAAGTTCTGGCATTTTTCTGGGGAATGGTTTCCGTCCTCGTGTTCCTGGCGCTTTTTTCTTATACGCCGGATGATATCGCCTATGAAGTTTCAAACCCCAACGCGCCGACGCGTAATTTTGTAGGTCCTGCCGGCGCCTATGCCGCGTGGGCGCTGTTGGTTCTGTTTGGCAAGACCTCTTATTTTCTTGTGCCGCTCTTCATGCTGTGGGCATTTGCCAAGTGGACCGGCAAAAAGGCCCAGAAGCTTTGGCTTAAAATTTTCTCCACCGTTATTTTACTTGCTTCCTCCTGCGCGCTTTTTTCGCTGGTCGCGCAGGCAACGGACATTAACCGTTTTCAGGCAGGCGGCGTGACCGGATTTTTCACCGCGATGTTTTTGACCAGTGCCTTTGGCAATGCCGGAATTTTTGTTTCCATGACGCTTTTATTCCTGTCGCTTATTTTGGCCACGGAACTTTTAGTGCTCCAGGCGGCCGTCGGGCTGTTTAAGAAATTCCAGACGTGGCTGCAAGTGCTGTTTCCTCGGAAAGATCTGAAAGCGTCCGTTGGGTCCAAGGAAGGAAAACCTGCGCCCATTCCGATTGTGACCCCAAGGTTTAAGGAAGTGGGAATAAAATCCGAGATCAAGCTCTCGATTCCGAGGCCGATTTTGCCGAAAGCCGCCGAGAAACCCGCAGGGCCTGGAAAAATAGAGGTTGTAGGAGAAGAGCCCGAGCTTTTGGAGTACACCTTTCCGCCGCTGGGTCTTTTGCAAGAGCCTCCGCTGCTGGACCAAAGCAAGCTCAAGAGCGATCTTGAGATGAGCTCCAAGGTGTTGGAGGATACGATGAGGGACTTCGGGATCGAGGCCAAAGTGGTCGAAGTGGAGCAGGGACCGGTGATTACGCGCTATGAGCTCCAACCGGCCGCCGGCGTCAAGGTCCAAAGAATCACTTCGCTGGAAAATGACATAGCGCTTGCCATGCGCGCAGCCAGTGTCCGGATCATCGCACCGATACCGGGCAAATCGCGTGTCGGCATTGAGGTACCGAACAGTTCGATGGATATGGTTTACATGAAAGAGGTCCTGGCCTCGGCGGAATTTCAGAATGAACCCTCGAAAATTACGATTGCGCTCGGAAAAGACACGGCCGGTGCGCCGCTGGTTTGCAATCTCGCGGACATGCCGCATCTTTTGATCGCCGGCGCCACGAACACGGGTAAAAGCGTCTGTATTAACAGCATTATCATAAGCATCTTGTACAAGGCGTCGCCGGAAGACGTGAAGTTTATCATGATCGATCCGAAGATGGTGGAACTTCATTTTTACAATGATCTGCCGCATCTGATTTGTCCGGTGGTCACGGACAAAACCAAGGCGCCCTCGGCGCTCGGGTGGCTTCTTGCGGAGATGGATCGCCGTTACAAGCTGTTGTCGCGCGCCGGCGCAAAAAATATCCTGGCGTTCAATGAGAAAATGAAAAATAAAGAAATAAAGCCCGAAACTTTGCCTGACACGCCGGAGGGCAGCGACGAGCCGATCGTCGTAAAAAAAATGCCTTATATCCTGATTGTCATCGATGAGCTTGCGGACCTCATGCTGTCCTCTCAAACGGACGTGGAAAATGCGATCACAAGGCTTGCGCAGCTTGCGCGGGCGGTCGGCCTTCACATGATTTTGGCGACGCAGCGGCCCTCGGTGGATGTGATCACCGGTGTCATCAAGGCCAATTTCCCGGCAAGAATCGCGTTTCAAGTCGCCTCGAAGGTCGATTCCCGCACCATCCTGGACGAAAACGGCGCTGACAAGCTTCTCGGCCGCGGCGACATGCTTTTAATGGATCCCCGGAAATCGAAACTCGTCCGCGGGCAGGGCGCATGGATGCAGGACAAGGAGATTGAAAAAATCACGGATTTTATCAAATCGCAGAGGAAGCCCGTTTATCAGGAGAATATTCTCCAAAGCAGGGAGAAGGCCAAATCGTACGGTAATTTTGAACGCGACGAAGTGTATGATGAGGCCAAACGTATCGTGCTTGAAACCGGTCAGGCCTCGGTCTCGATGGTCCAGAGGCGCCTCGGGCTTGGATACACGCGCGCGGCGCGTCTGATTGATATGATGGAGGACGACGGGATTGTTGGGCCCTACCGGGGCGCCAAACCCAGGGAAATTCTCGTAAAACAAGCCGCGTCCCAGGGTACGCCAAAGGAATCCCCATGACCCCACCACCCCCTTTTAAATCTTTAATTTTGGCGCGAGGCGCCGAGACGACTTCGTCGTCTCAAAAGGGGGTGGTGGGGTGATCACCGCTATCGGAAACCGCTTGAAAGAGGCCAGGGAAAAGAAAGCGATCACCTTGGACGAGGTGCACGCGAAGATCAAGATCCACCCGCGGATTATTCAGATCCTCGAGGAGGAGAAGTTTGAAAAACTCCCGAGCCCCCTTTTTGCCAAAAGTTTTTTGAAGAGCTACGCCGAGTTTCTCGAAGTGAATCCCGAAGAGATTCTGGATGCCTATGACAAGCAGGGGAAAAAAATCCAGCCGGAGCAGATTCTCTATCTTAAGACCGCGGATGAAAGGATTCGGGAGACACGCGGGTTTCGGAACTTAGGCCCGGCGCTGGGAAGGGTGGTGGTTGCATTGTTGTGCGTCGCCGCGGTTTTTTACGTGACAAAGCATTTCCACGATTGGACGGCATTTGTCTGGCGGAAAGCGGTTACTCATGAAACGCCGGCGAAGGACCCGGCGCGCGGCGCCGAACTGCAAACCAAACAGACCGCGGCCCCGGCGGCGCTCAGCACTTCCGGTGAATGGCTCCGGAGCCCCAAACTTGAAAATTTTCCCAAGCTTGACTCTAAACGTTCGCTGGATCTTAAGATCAAGGCGCTCGACAATGTGTGGCTCCATATCACTTGCGACGGCAAGGTTCTATTCCAATCCATCTTAAAGAAGGGCGCCGTCGAAAGTTGGTCCGCCGATAAATCCATCCGGGTCTGGAGCGGAAATGCCTCCAACATGTCTCTTGACCTCAACAAACATGCGCTTGGCTCTCCCGGCAAGGGCTCGGTCAATAAAATGCTAGTCACTCACGAGGGTGTGAAAGCCGTCTCCTAAATGAAGGTCAGCTTAGTCAGTCTGGGATGTTCAAGAACCCTCGTGGATTCCGAGGTGGCGCTTGGGAGTCTCAAGAAAGACGGTTACGAGATTGTGCGCGATGTGGAAAAGGCGGACATCGCGATCGTCAATACGTGCGGTTTTGTCGAAGAGGCCAAAAAAGAGTCCGTGGAAACCATTCTTGGGCTTTGTGAGCTTAAGAAAAAGGGGAGGCTCGCCGCGGTGGTGGTGCTGGGATGCCTTGCCCAGCGTTATGGGCCCGATCTTCAGAAGGAGCTTGAGGAGGTGGACGGGATTATTGGCACCGACAGTTACGGCCATTTGGCGGATTTGCTTCGTCCGATCAAAGAAAAAAAAGGCAAGGTCCTTGCGGTCAAGGCAAAACCGCGTTATATTCTGGATGAGAACTCCCCGCGGGAATATCTGACCCCTCCTCATTTGGCCTACATCAAGATTTCAGAAGGCTGTATCAACGCCTGTTCGTACTGCGTGATCCCGCAAATGAAAGGAGCGCATCGCTCCCGCCCGGTCGAATCCATCCTGAATGAAATCCGGAACATCGCCGCCGTCCGCAGTCTTTCGGAAATAAATCTGATCGGCCAGGACACGGCTGCCTACGGTTATGACCCTAACGACCGAAGCTTCAAACTACCGGTCCTTTTGGACAAGATCGCCCGGCTGGACCTCGTCCCATGGGTCCGGTTTCTTTATGCGCACCCGGCGCATGTGACCGAGGAGCTGGTTGAGGTGATTGCGCGGCACCCGGCGATATGCCGCTACATCGATTTCCCGATCGAACACAGCCACGATGCGATGCTCGTGCGCATGAACCGCGGCGTGGACCGCGCCCGGATGGAATGGGGGATCGAAACGCTTCGGAAGAAAATTCCAGGAATCAGTATTCGGACGACCGTGATTGTCGGTTTTCCCGGTGAGACCGAGGAGGAATTCAAGGATCTCATGGATTTCTTAAAAGAAACGTGTTTTGACAGGCTCGGCGCTTTCATGTATTCTCACGAAGAAGGATCTAAATCCTTTCAAATGACAAACCAGATTCCTCAAGAGCTCAAGCAAGAACGTTTCAACGCCGTGATGGCCCAGCAGCAGGAGATTTCCGTGGAAATGAACCGCGCCCAGGTCGGCCGCATGCTTGCGGTGCTGGTCGATGAAAAGAATCCCAACGAAAAAGGGATCTACTACGGGCGTACGGAAAGCGACGCGCCGGAAGTGGACAACCAGGTCATTATCCATTCCGGCCAAGCGCTCAAGCCCGGCGGGTTTGTGAGCGTAAAAATCACCGACGCGATGGAATACGACCTCGTCGGCGATTTCGAAGGCACGCGGTAGTTGAATCCCGCCCTTCCAAAAAAGGATACGAGTCGCGAAGGAAGGGCGGGATGAACCTGCCCAACAAACTCACTCTCTTAAGGATTTTTCTAACGATTCTTTTTGTTTTTCTCCTTTTCTCGAAAGCTGAAGGAATGATGCCGGCGGCGCTCGGCGTGTTTTTGTTCGCGGCGATCACCGATTACTGGGACGGCAAGATTGCGAGGCAGCGGGGCGAGATCACGCCGCTAGGCCAGCTCATGGACCCGATCGCCGACAAGCTTCTGACGCTCTCCGCCTATATTTCATTTGTGCAGATGGGGATTTTACCGGCGTGGATGGTGATTGTGATTATCGCGCGCGACGTTTTAATCACGGGCCTGCGTTTGTCCATTCCTCAAGGCCGGTCCCAAAAAACGGAGCCCCGCCAAAGCGGAAAACACAAAACCGCGCTTCAGATTTCATCCATTATCGGGGTATTGATTTTTTTGGCCGTCCAAGAGAGCCCCGCGTGGCGCCCCGAATGGACGCCGACGGCGCTTTTATTCATCTATTACGGCATGTTCTTGATCGTCGCGGTGACCGTATGGAGCGGCGTGCGGTATCTCGTGAAAAACAGAGGCTGCTTCGGTTAGCGCGCGTGGTTTTCCAGCTCGAGCCTTAGGAGATCAAGCGCTTTCAAGGCGGCGCTTTTTTTGATAGTGGCGCGGTCGCCTAGGAAGAGATTCTTTGTAACCCGCGTCCGTCTGGGCCCGGTGATCGCGATATAAACGAGTCCCGCCGGTTTTTTGGCCGAGCCTCCGCCGGGCCCGGCGATTCCCGTGATCCCGACGCCGAAGTCTGTCTGAAAAAGCAACTTGACGTTTTTTGCCATTTCGCGCGCCACGGGAGCGCTCACCGCGCCGAGTTTCCTGAGAGACGCACCGTTTACCTTAAGCGCCGATTGCTTGATCCGGTTTGAGTAGGCGACGATGCCTCCCGCGAAATAAACCGAGCTTCCGGCCGTGTCCGTCACAAAATTTGAAAAAAGTCCGCCGGTGCAGGACTCCGCCGCGGCCAGCGTCGCCTTTCTTTTTCTCAAAAGATTTCCGACGACAACGGAAAGAGATTCGCGATTGACGCCAAACACTTTTTCCTTAAGGCGTTTCCGGATTGTCCGCTCCATACGGTCGGCGAGCTTCATGGCTTTCGGTTTTGAAGGCGCTTTGGCCATGATTTTCAGCTCTACCTCCTGCGGTTTTGCGTAGATGCCGACGGTAACGGGAGGCGGCCGCTTTAAAAGATCGGTGACTTTCTGGGCAACCTGGGATTCCAAAACTCCCGCCAGGTGGACGGGGCGGATTTCAAAATGCTCCTTTTTTATTTTTGCCAGTTTCGCAAGCAGCGGCCATGCCTTGCGAAATAAAGGCTCAAGTTCGCGGGGCGGGCCGGGCAACACCAGAAGCCAGCGTTTTTGACCTTCCCAGTCGAATCCGGACAGCGTTCCGGGCGCCGTGCCCATCGAGTTTTCCAGTACCTTGGCCTCTTTCGGAACATGGCACTGTGTGGCGGTCAGTGGGTTCATGGCAAGCGCCCGTTTTTTGAGACGCTGCCGTATGTACCGGTAGGTGGGTGCGTGAAATAATAAGGGTTTTCCGAGGAAGCGCGACACCGCGCGTGTCGTCACGTCGTCCTCCGTCGGTCCTAACCCGCCTGAAGTAACAATAATTTCCGAGCGTTCCGCGGCGGTCTTCAGGCACCCGATGATTCTGTCAATATTGTCACCGACCGTCATTTGGTGATAGACGTCGACGGCGTGCTCCGCAAGCGCCTGTGAAAGAAAGCGGGCATTGGTATTCAGGATGGAGCCTACGAGGAGTTCGGTGCCTATCGAGATGATTTCCGCGCGCATAGAGCTGAATTATAGCACAAAATTCAAAACGATATTTGCTTGTCCCAAGCACGCGGATAGGGGTAAACTAACCGTTTAAATTCACAGGAGGCCCGGATATGAACAGAAACTTTATGAGATTGCCGGTGGTTTTATTGTTTGTATGGAGTGCAGCGGGTGCGGGTGTTGCCGCGGCCCAGACGTGGAGTGATTTTTCGGCGGATGTGTTGAGTGATGCCGGCGGTCAAACGATGCAGGGAAGAATTTTTGTCGCAAAGGACAAAACGCGGATGGAAACGCCTCAGAGCATTATGATCACGCGTTTGGACAGGAACGTCGTATGGATTCTCATGCCTGCCCAGAATGCGTATATGGAACAACCGTTGGACCCGACGACGCTTCCCAAAGTTTCAAAAGAGATGCCGGGCGAGACTGAGCGGGTCCTCGTCGGACCCGAAACGGTTAACGGTGAACCCGCGCAGAAGTATAAAATAAGCTACACCCAGGCCGGCCGACAGGACGCCGTTTATCAATGGATGGGCCGCTTTGAGGTGCCGCTGAAAATTGAGGCCGTTGACGGCAGCTGGTCCATGGAATACCGGAACATCCAGGAAGGTCCGCAGGACGATTCGTTGTTTGAGATTCCCGCCGGCTATCAGACATTCGCGATGCCCGTGATGCCGGGCAACCTGCAGGCGATGAGCAGGGAGGAGTGATTAAAAAGTCAAAAAAGGTTGAACGAAAAAATAGGGGTCCGTCGTCTTGTAGAGTAGGAGTTGTTTGGGGTATAATGCTGTCCTAAAATTTAATGAAACCTCAGTAAGTCATGTCAACAGCTTAATAGGGAGAGAGTAGAATGAGCCGCCAAGCCAGAGAAGTCAAAGAGAAGGAAGCGGAAGCCAAAGTCAAAGAGACAAACCAGACGCGGGACAAGGAATTCGCGGACAAGCAAAAAGCTATCACTCTGGCCGTCAGCCAGATCGAGAAACAGTTTGGCAAAGGCTCGATCATGACGCTTGGTGAGAATGTAAAAATGGATATACCGGTCATTCCCACAGGCGCCATCGCTTTGGATCTGGCGCTCGGCGTGGGAGGTGTTCCGAGGGGCCGTGTGGTTGAGATCTTTGGGCCTGAATCCAGCGGCAAAACCACGCTCACGTTAAGCATTATCGCCCAAACTCAGAAGAAGAAAGGGGCCGCGGCATTTATTGACGCGGAGCATGCATTTGATTCCGCCTATGCCAAGAAGCTGGGTGTAAATCTGGACGATCTTCTGATCTCCCAGCCGGACACCGGAGAGCAGGCGCTTGAGATTGTCGAGATGCTTGTGCGCTCAAACGCGATTGATCTTGTGGTTATAGACTCCGTGGCGGCACTCGTGCCCAAAGCTGAAATCGAAGGCGAGATGGGGCAATCGCATATGGGTCTTCAGGCCCGTCTCATGAGCCAGGCTTTGAGAAAGCTCACTTCAGCGATTTCTAAGTCCAAATGCTGTGTGATCTTCATTAATCAGCTCCGTGAAAAACTGGGGATTATGTTTGGCAATCCCGAAACGACGCCCGGCGGCCGCGCGCTTAAATTTTATTCTTCGGTGCGCCTGGACATCCGCCGCATTGCGCAGATCAAGCGCGGTGAGGAAATCGTGGGAGGCCGTGTGCGCGTCAAGGTCGTGAAAAACAAGGTTGCGGCACCTTTCAAGCAGGCCGAGTTTGACTTGATGTACGACGAGGGTGTGTCGGCGGTCGGAAGTGTGTTGGACGTCGCGGAGACTCTCGAAATCGTGAAACCAAGCGGAAGTTGGATTCTCTACGAAGGTGAGAAGCTCGGCCAGGGCCGTGAAAACGCAAAGTCTTTCCTCAAAGAGAACCCGAAGCTTTTGCGCGAGATCGAGAAAAAGATCGCTGAAAAATCTTTAGCGCCGACGCATTCCTCCACGTAACTCAGTAATCCGCACTATCCTGTGACTGAAAAAGACAGCGTAACGGACAAGGAGTCCCTTCTTCTCAAAGCCAAGAGCGACGCCTTAAGGCTTTTGTCGTTCAGCTCCCGAAGTGTCGAGGAGCTTAAAAAACGGCTTCTCATGAAGAAAAAATACTCCGTGCCGCTTGTCGAGGAGGTGATTGAGTCGTTTAAGAAGCAGGGGCTTCTGGATGACGTAAAGTTCGCGAAGCTTTACGCGTCTTCGCGCGTTTACTCGCGGCCTTCGGGGCGCCGTCAGCTTGAAATAGACCTGAAGCGAAAGGGCGTCTCAGGTCAGTTGATCGGGGAGACGCTTAAGAATCTTGAAGACTACGATGAGAAAAAAATTGCCAAGGAGCTTGTCAGCACCCGTTTCCTGAAAATGGCCGGCCTGCCGCGCGAGAAAAAGAAGGCGCGCCTCTACGCCCTTTTGAAGCGCCGCGGCTTCGGCGATGATGTGATCTTCTCCGTGTTCGATGAGCTATTCAAAAAAGAAGAATGAAGACAGACGCGTTAAGACAACTCTACCTAGATTTTTTTAAGTCAAAGGCGCACAAGATATTCCCGAGTGACTCGCTGGTGCCCTCGGACGACGCCTCGCTCTTGTTTACGGGCGCGGGCATGAACCAGTTCAAGCCCTATTTTCTCGGCCTTAAAAAGGACGTGAAGCGCGCCGCAAGCTGTCAGAAGTGCCTGCGCACCGCGGACATCGGGTGCGTCGGCAAAACCGCCTATCACCACACTTTTTTCGAAATGCTCGGCAATTTTTCTTTCGGCGATTACTTCAAGGAAGAGGCGATTGAGTGGGGTTGGGAGTTTGTCACCAAAGAACTCAAACTTTCGAAAGAAAAACTCTGGGTTTCTGTTTTTCAAGATGACGACGAGGCCTTCAATGTCTGGAAAACAAAGATAGGGCTTCCCGAATCCAAAATTGTCCGCATGGACGCCGTGGATAATTTTTGGCCGTCCAATGCAAAGCTCGACGGCCCCAACGGCCCCTGTGGGCCCTGTTCCGAAATTTATGCCGGCGAGGCTCCCGGCAAGGGTGTCGAAATATGGAACCTTGTGTTTACGCAGTTTGACCGCCAGAGTGACATGACACTTTTGCCGTTGCCTCAGAAGAACATCGATACGGGCATGGGTCTCGAGAGAACCGCTTCGGTGCTTCAGGACGTTGATAGCAGCTTCGACATTGATGCCTTTAAAGCGATCCGAAAGGAACTGAAAGCGCTGCTGAAATCCGGACAGGATGAGCGGCGGCGTGAAAATGCGGTTATGGACCATATCCGCGCGGCCGTGTTTTGTATCGCTGACGGAGTGGCGCCCTCGAATATCGGCCGCGGCTATGTAATCCGCAAGCTTATCCGCGCGGCGAGTGATCACATGGCGAAAGCGGGCGTTTTGGAGTCGGGAACGCTGAATAAGCTGGTGCCGGCTGTCGTGGATACCATGAGGTTCGCGTATCCGGAACTGGCGAAGCTTGAAAAAAATATTAAACAGATCATTCAGAATGAAGAAGCCTCGTACCTTGAGGTGATTCACACGTACGTGCCGCAGCTCAAGCGCGAGCTCGCAAGCCTTAAGAAAGACGAAGCAGTGGAGGCGCTCGCGTTTAAATACCGCGACACTTACGGCGTGCCTTATGACAATATCGTGGAATGCATTGAACAGAGCGGCTTTAAATTGAATCTGGAACGCTTCAACGAGTACCTGGAAGGGCAGAAGAAGAAGTCGCGCGAAGGTACGAAGATCACGAGTGAGATTTTCTCAAAAGACCATTCTTATGTTTTGATCGAGGGCTTACCCAGCACCGAGTTCTTGGGTTACACAAAACTTGAGTCGGAGGCGAAGCTGTTGAGGATCGTGAGGGATGATAAATCAGTTCCTGTCCTGAAAACCGGCGAGGAAGGGCTTGTATTTTTTGACAAAACTCCTTTTTACGCGGAGTCCGGCGGACAGGTCGGGGACACGGGAGAAATCTCCGCCAGGGGCCTTAAGGCATCGGTTTTTGATACGCAGTGGATTGAAAAATGCGCTATGCATCAAGTGAAGGTTGACCAGGGCGTCTTGGAGGCGGGTAACATTTACACGCTGAAAATTGACTTCCAGCGCCGTGAGGACATCATGAAGAATCACACGGCCACGCACTTGCTTCACGGCGCGCTCAGGAAAGTTTTGGGCGGGCACGTGAAACAAAGCGGGTCGCTTGTGGCGCCCGACAGGCTGCGCTTTGATTTTACGCATTTTGGCGCCGTGGGCGCCGACAAAATTTTGGAGATAGAAAATCTCGTGAATGTCCAGATCCAAAAAAACACGAAGCTTGATAAGAAGCTGATGTCTAAGGACGAGGCGATGAAAGAGGGCGCGATCGCATTCTTCGGTGAGAAATACGGCGAGGACGTGCGCGTCGTGTGTGTGGGTGATTTTTCAAAAGAACTGTGCGGAGGCACGCACTTGAATTCCACCGGCGAAATCGGATTTTTTAAGATCACTTCCGAGAGCTCCATTCAGGCGGGCGTGCGGCGCATCGAGGCCGTGACGGGCCGTTGGGCAGAGAAATTATTGTTACAAAACAAACAAGAACTCAAAGCTATCATTGATGAATTTAGGATTGAAAAAGAAACGAATATTCTTGGAAAAATAAAAGAGGTAAAACGTTACGTTGAGATCTTAAAGAATAAAGCATTTAGTTTGGCCTCGAATAAATTAGTTGAAGAATCCAAGAATAAAATAGAGAAAGCAAAAGATATTAAGGGGATAAAATGTTGGGATTTTACACTGTCCGGGGCAGATTTGAACCTTATAAAAAAAGATCTAGCTGTCCTTGATTCGCAAAACTATTCCTACGCAGGCGTGATATATTCCACTTTTTTTGGGCAGCCAAGTTATTACATAGTTGGAAGTGGTGATTCGGTTCAAAGGGGATTAAATTGTAATGAAATCATCAAAAATGTAAACCAAAAAATTAATGGACAAGGCGGAGGCAGGCCAAATTTTGCGGTTGGAGGATTAAAAGAGCCTCCATCGCCGGAAAAAATTAACGATATAATTACTGCCGGGACAGCAAATATAATAAATGCCATACAAAGAATTTAGTCCTCAATGAAAGTCATAAAACCCTGGAGCAAGAAGTTTGAGAAACTTTTTCAACGCTCGGTCCGCCGTGACCGGCGTGTCGAAGAAAAGGTACGCCGTATCATCGACGACGTAAAAAACGATGGCGATGAGGCGGTGCTTCGTTACACGCGCAAGTTTGACAGGGTCAAGCTGACGGCCAAGGAACTGCGGGTCACTGAAAGCGAAATAAACGGCGCGTATCAGAACATCAGCCCTGATTTTGTGTCGGCGCTTAAACTGGCCGTCGAGAATGTAAGCCGCTTCTACCGCAAACAGACGAAACGCTCGTGGAAGATGGTGACGGAAGACGGCGTTATCTTGGGCGAAAGAGTCAAGCCGCTGGAATCGGTCGGAATTTACATCCCGGCGGGGACTGTGCCGCTGCCGTCAACCGTGTACATGACGGTGCTTCCGGCAAAGCTTGCGGGAGTGGAAAAAATTTATCTCATGACGCCGCCCAATAAGCACAAGTCCGTCGATCCCCATATCTTGGCGGTCGCGAATCTCCTGAAAGTCGACGGAATTTTTAAGGCGGGCGGCGCTCAGGGCATTGCGGCCATGGCCCTCGGCACGAAGACGATTCCCCGCGTGGATAAAATTATAGGTCCCGGCAACGCGTATGTGGCGGAAGCGAAACGGCAGGTGTTCGGTTATTGCGACATCGACATGATTGCGGGTCCCTCGGAGCTCGTGATTTTGGCAAATGATTATTCCGATCCTGATTTTGTAGCGGCCGATTTGATGGCACAGAGCGAGCACCACATGGGAACCGCGATTCTCGTGACGACGTCGAAGCGGCTTGCAAAAATCATCAAAAAGGTGCCGGGAAAAGGCCATATTATTCTCGTTAAAAATCTGAAACAGGGCGTGGACGTTATCAATCAGATTGCACCGGAGCATTTACAAATCATGGTGAAGAGCCCGCAAAGAATCCTGAAGGACGTGAAACATGCCGGCGCTATTTTTATAGGCGCCTACACACCGACGGCGGTCGGAGATTACGTCGCGGGCCCAAGCCACGTACTGCCTACGAACGGAACCGCGCGATTTTTTTCGGGGCTGGGCGTGTACGATTTTCTTAAAAGTTCTCACGTGATTTCTTATAACCGCAAAGCGCTGGAAAAAATAAAGCCGGCCATCGAACACATCGGGGGATTGGAAGGATTAACCAAGCATGTGGAATCCGTGAAAATAAGGTTTTACAAACACAAATGACCCGCCAGGGTTCATGGCGGGTCATCCTGAGCAAAGCGAAGGATCTCATATGAAACGCGCAATAAAGTTAAGAAGGAAAACAAAAGAAACCAACATCGTTCTTACGCTCAATCTCGATGGCAGCGGAAAAGCCAAAGTCAGGACAGGCATCGGGTTTTTGGACCACATGCTTGAGACTTTGGCGAAGCACGGACTTTTTGACCTGACGCTCAGAGCCAAAGGCGATCTCCACATCGACAAGCATCACACGAACGAAGACGTCGGAATAGCGCTCGGCGAAGCGTTTAAGAAAGCGCTGGGTGACAAGAAGGGGATAAGGCGCTTTGCAGATTTTCGCGCGCCGCTCGATGAGGCGCTGACTCAGGCGCGCGTTTCCCTGGACGTAAGCGGCCGCGGCTCCTTTCACATGCACACGGGCCCGAAAACCAGATGGATTGAGCATCCCGCACTGCGCGAGAAAAAAGGCGATAAAAACTATACGCTGGCGGATGCCAAGCACTTTTGGGAATCATTCGCAAACCACATGGGTTTGACACTGCACGTGGATTTTATCGCGGGCGAGCAGTCTCATCACATCATCGAAGCGACGTTTAAAGCGCTTGCCAAAGCGCTTGACTGGGCTGCCAGCATCGATGAGCGTACGAAGTTTGTGCCATCAACAAAAGGCAAGTTGTGACTAAGTTTTTAGCGACCAGCCGGTTTCTTGTCCGGCATCGCTCCTCTTGTGGCATTGACGTCAAGTTCGCCGGGATACGGCAAAATGGCAACTGTCCGAGGGCGGCCTAGCCCGAGTTTTGCCATTTTGCCGAGGTTCCCCGAACTTACGTCAATGCCACGGAGCATGATGGACAAGAAACCGGTTGGTGGCCAAGTGGTTAAAAAGAAGGATGGTAGATGATAGCCATTGTCGACTACGGCATGGGAAACCTTCGCAGTGTTCAGAAGGCGTTCGAGAAAAGCGGGGCCAGGCCCAAGGTTACTTCTTCGAAGAGCGACATAGAAAAAGCCGGGAAGATCGTGCTCCCGGGCGTGGGCGCTTTTACGGCGGCCGTGCGCGAGCTTGAGAAACGAAGGCTTGTGGATGTGATCCGCAAAAAAATACTCGGCGGGTCACCGTATCTGGGCCTTTGCCTGGGACTTCAGCTTTTGTTTGAGGAGAGCGAGGAGAATGAAGGAAAAAAAAGAGCCTTCGGGTTTGGAATTATTCCGGGTAAGGTTAAAAGGTTCCGCGTGAAGCTTAAAGTTCCGCACATGGGCTGGAATAATCTGAAGCTCAAGAAAAAGGACTGCCCGATTTTGAAGGGGGTGGGCGGGGGAGATTTTTTCTATTTCGTGCATTCGTACTACGGCGCGCCCAAGGACAGGGACTGGATTTCTTCCACGACGGATTACGGGCTTGATTTCTGCTCCAGTGTCTGGCGCGCCAATATTTATGCGACGCAATTTCACCCTGAGAAGAGCCAGCAAGCGGGCTTTCGGATTATCAGAAACTTTGTTCGTTTAAGATAACTCTCCATGATTGCTATCCCCGCGATCGATCTGAAAGAGGGCAAGGTGGTTCGGCTCCTTCAGGGCGACTTCAAGGAAGAGAAGGTTTATTTTGAAAAACCTGAAGAAGCGGCAAAACATTTTGAGGCGGAGGGCGCGGCTAGAATCCACGTCGTGGACCTCGACGGCGCGTTGAAGGGCAGACCGAAGAATATAAAATCGGTGGAAAAGATTTTAAAAGCCGTGCGCGTGCCGGTGGAGCTTGGCGGCGGCCTCCGGAATCTTCAAACAGCGGCCGGGTACCTGGCCATGGGGGTCCGGTGGGTTATTTTCGGGACGCAGGCGTGTTTGGACAGGGGTTTTATAAAGGAGCTTGTGTCGGAGTTCAAAGAGAAGGCGATTGTGGGGGTTGACGCGCGCGACGGGTTTATTGCGACGGACGGATGGACGAAGGTTACGAAGATAGGCGCCGTTGAATTTATCAAAGAATTTGAGAAACTTGGCGGGCAAACCGTGATTTACACGGATATTTCGAAGGACGGCGCGCTTTCCGGGCCCAACCTGAAAGAAATAAGGAACGTAAGCGAAGCCGTAGGTTTGGATGTGATTGCCTCGGGCGGCGTGAGTTCCCTGAAAGACCTCGAAGCGCTGATAGGCCTTAAGAAGAAAAATATCAAGGGCGTTGTGATCGGGAAGGCGCTTTATGAGAACAAATTCACGCTAAAAGAAGCTATTCAAGCATGCTCGCAAAACGTATAATTCCTTGTTTAGACGTCAAAGAAGGCCGCGTCGTCAAGGGCACGAAATTTTTGGGGCTTCGCGATGCCGGAGACCCGGTGGAGTGCGCGGTCCACTATGACAGGCAGGGCGCGGACGAGCTTGTGTTTCTCGATATCACAGCGTCCTATGAAAAGCGCGGCATCCTTCTCGGGGTCGTGCGCCGCACGGCCGAGCAGGTTTTTATGCCGCTCACGGTCGGCGGGGGTGTCAGCAGGATAGGGGATATCCGCAAGCTTCTGAACGCCGGCGCCGATAAGGTGTCGATCAATACGGCGGCCGTAAAGCACCCAAAGTTCGTACGGGAGGGCGCATCCCGATTCGGCTCCCAGTGCATTGTCGTTGCGATTGATGCCAAGCGCAAGGCAAACGGGAGGGGTTGGGAGGTTTTCACACACGGCGGGCGGAATGCGACAGGTCTTGATGCGGTGGGGTGGGCCAAAAATGTCGAGAAACTCGGCGCCGGCGAAATTCTTCTGACCAGCATGGATAGGGACGGCACAGAAAACGGTTATGACCTCGGGCTCACGCGTGCTGTTTCCGAAGCGGTCAAGATTCCCGTGATTGCCTCAGGCGGGGCCGGGAACCTTCAGCATCTGGCCGACGGGTTTACCCGGGGAAAGGCGGACGCGGTTTTGGCGGCAAGCATTTTTCATTACAAGAAATTTACGGTCAAGCAGGCAAAACTATTTTTGAAAAGAAGAGGAGTTCCGGTCCGATTATGACAGACGCTGAGTTTGATAAAATAAAAAAATCACTTAAATTCGATGCAGGCACGGGTTTGATCCCGGCAATCATTCAGGACGCGGCCACGAAAAAGGTGCTGACACTTTGTTACATGAGCGAGAGGGCTCTCAAGGCCACGCTGGGGGAGGGCTTCATTTATCTTTTCAGGCGTTCGCAGAACAAACTCATGATGAAAGGCGAGACCTCGGGCCACACGCAGGCCGTCAAGGAATTCCGCGTGGATTGTGAAGGCAAGTCGCTTTTATTCGGGGTGGAACAGAAAGTGGCCGGTTGTCATCAAGGCTACTTGAGCTGTTATTTTGAAAAAATAAAACAGGACGGATCCAAAGAGATCACGGACCCCAGGCTTTTTGATCCGAAAAAGGTGTATTGATTTTGAGCGAATGTTTCCCGACGAAAAAGGAATTCTTAAGGCTCGCCAGAAAAGGGAACCTCATCCCGGTTTACCGGGAAATTTTGGCAGACCTTGACACGCCTGTTTCCGCGTTTCTTAAAATCGGCGACCCTGTTTACTCCTATTTATTGGAATCGGTGGAAGGGGGCGAGCGTATCGCCCGCTATTCGTTTCTCGGGGGCTCCCCCTCGCTTGTTTTTAAAAGCAAGGCGCGGCAAATCACGATCCTAAGGAACGGCCTTGAAGAAAGCTTTGAGACCAAGCACGATCCGCTTACCGAGCTTGAAAAAATACTCAAGCGTTACCGCCACGTGCCGGTGAAGGGGCTTCCGCCGTTTACGGGCGGCGCCGTAGGCTACCTGGGTTATGACACGGTTCGTTTTATCGAGAAAATCCCCGATAAAAACCGGGACAGGTTCCACATTCCCGATTCGATTTTTATATTCACCGACACGCTTTTTATTTTTGACCGCCTGAGCCAAAAAATCAAAGTGGTTTCCAACGTATTCCTGGATGATTTTGGAAATGCCGAAGAAGCTTACCGGCACGCCGAAGAGAAACTGGGGCAGGAAGTCCGGAAGCTGAAATCCGTCGCGGTGCGCAAAAGCCCAATTCCGGAAACGGAGGCCTCACGGCCGCTGAAAGTCGGGTCCAATTTTACGAAGGTAGGTTTTGAAAAAGCGGTGCGTAAAGCGAAACGTTACATCCAAATAGGGGACATCTTCCAGGTGGTGCTGTCGCAGTCTTTCCGTGCGGGTGTCCGCTCCGACGCGTTTGACATTTACCGGGCGCTTCGATCGATCAATCCCTCGCCGTATATGTTTTATCTGAACTGCGGAGATTTCCAGATTGTCGGCTCTTCGCCTGAAGTGCATGTACGCTGCGAAAACGGCGAGGCCTTCTTAAGGCCGATTGCCGGCACACGCCGCCGCGGCAAGGACGCTAAAGAAGACCGGGGGCTCGAAAAGGAGCTCTTGGGCGATCCCAAGGAACGCGCCGAACACCTGATGCTCGTGGACCTCGGGCGCAATGACCTTGGCCGTGTGTGCGAATTTAAATCCGTGAAAGTCCCCGAGTTTATGGTGATCGAGCGTTATTCCCACGTGATGCATATCGTCAGCACCGTCGAAGGATGCTTGAAAAAAGGGAAAACGATTTTTGACCTTTTGCGCGCGACGTTCCCGGCCGGCACGGTTTCCGGCGCGCCGAAGGTGAGGGCGATGGAAATCATTGATGAACTGGAAAACCAGAAACGCGGGCTTTACTCAGGAGTCGTGGGTTATTTCAGCTATTCGGGAAATCTTGACTCCTGCATCGCGATCCGCACGATTTTGGTGAAGGACGGCACGGCGTACGTTCAAGCCGGCGCGGGCATCGTGACAGACTCGGTTCCGAAGCACGAATACCAGGAAACCGTGAACAAGGCCCGGGCGCTCATCCAGGCGATTGAATCGGCCGAAAATGAGGGTGTGCCATGATTTTAATGATCGACAACTACGATTCGTTCACCTACAACCTTGTGCAGTATCTGGGCGAGTTGGGGCAGGTGCTTAAAATTTTTCGTAACGACGCAATCACAATTTCGGAGATCAAAAAATTAAAACCGAGCCGCATCGTGATTTCGCCCGGACCCGGCAACCCGAAGCAGGCCGGCGTCTCGACGGAGATTATCAAAAAACTGGGAAGCGAAATTCCCATCCTGGGCGTCTGTCTCGGGCATCAGTGCATCGGCGAGGCGTTCGGCGGAAAAGTGGTGGGCGCCGGGCGTCTCATGCACGGGAAGACCTCGCAGATTTATCACAGCGGCATGGGAATTTTCAAAAATATCGATAATCCTTTTGTCGCGACGAGGTATCATTCACTTTTAGTGGAAAGAAAAAGCCTGCCGAAGACGCTTGAGATCACGGCCGAGACCCGGGAGAAGGAAATCATGGGGCTTCAGCATAAAAAACACCCGGTTTACGGCGTCCAATTTCACCCCGAATCCATCCTGACCCAGTCCGGCAAGGAAATCCTTAAAAATTTCCTGAAGCTTACTCATTAAATGAGGCTCAACGACGTTTTTTTTAAATTGGGCAAAAAAGAAAATTTAAGCCCCGTCGAAATGATTGACCTGATGCAGGCGATCATGACGGGCGTTTTGAGGGATCCGGAGATTGAGGAGTTTCTCTCGCTGCTGAGGGACAAAGGCGAGACGGCCGAGGAAATCGCCTCGGCCGCAAGAGTCATGCGCGGACACGGGTTAAAACTCCGCTCCCGGCATCCCGAACTTCTTGATACGTGCGGCACGGGCGGAGATTCCAAGAACACCCTCAATGTATCCACGCTTTCGGCGATTGCTGCGGCGTCCATGGGCGTGAAGATCGCCAAACACGGCAATCGCTCGGTTTCAAGCCAGTGCGGCAGCGCGGATATTCTGGAAGCCTTGGGAGTGAGAATTGATTTACCGGTTCCGGCCATTGAAACCTGCATTGATCGGCATAATTTTGGCTTTTTCTTCGCGCCAAAATTCCATGAGGCGGCCAAATACGCGATGCCCGCGCGAAAAAAAATCGGCGGGAAGACGCTGTTTAATCTTTTGGGCCCCTTATCAAACCCGGCCGGCGCGCTTTACCAGGTGATAGGCGTGTACGAGGAGCGGCTCGTAGAGACGTTCGCGCAAACTCTTCTGGAGCTGGGTTCGAAGCGGGCGCTTGTGGTTCACGGAAAAGACGGGCTTGATGAAATCACGATTTGTGACGATACGAATATCGCGGAGCTCGATCAAGGCAAGGTCAAGAGCTATACGGTCTCACCGGCTGATTTTCAGATCAAAAAAGCCGGTTTAGCGGACATTCAATGCCGGACAAAAGAGGAATGCAAGAATGCCGCGGTCAGGGTTTTAAGAGGGGAGCCCGGCGCGCACAGCGACATTGTCGCCTTGAACACCGGTGCCGCGCTCTACGTGGCCGGAAAGGCGGGATCGCTCAAGGAAGGGATGGACGCCGCCAAAGCGCATTTGGTCCGCGGAGCGGCCTACCGGACGCTCGAAAAAATCGCGTCGTTTACGCAAGAAATCCAATGAATCTTGATGGAATCATAAAAAATAAGAGGAAGGAAATCGCGGCGCTTAAAAGAATAAAACCCCTCCCGGTTTTAAAAAAAGAGGTTTTGCACCTGGCGAAAAAGAAACCCCGTTTTCTCCGCGCGCTCCAAAACCGCCGCGAAGTCTCGGTGATAGCCGAAATTAAGAAAAAATCACCCTCAAAAGGGGTGCTGAGAACCGGCTTTAATCCCGTGAAAATAGCTAAAAGTTTCGAGAAGGCGGGGGCGCGCGCGATTTCAGTGCTGACGGATGAAAAGTTTTTTGGCGGCTCGGCGCAGGATTTGAAAAAAGTAAAAAGGGCCGTGCCGCTTCCCCTCCTGAGGAAGGACTTTACGATTGACGAGTACCAAATCTATGAATCGCGCCTTATCGGGGCGGATGCGATTTTATTGATTGCGGCCGCGCTGACGGCGGAAAAGATAAAAAACTTCCGGAGTCTGGCCCGAAGACTGGGAATGGATGTGTGGGTGGAAGTTCATACGGAAGCGGAGCTTGAAAAAGTGCTGCCCCTCCGCCCGGAGCTCATCGGAATCAACAACAGGAACCTAAAGAGCTTCGCCGTGGATATTCGCACTACCGAAAAGCTGGCAAAACGTATTCCGAAGGGAACCCTCATCGTTTCGGAAAGCGGGATTTGGAGCCGTAAGGACATCCTGTTCCTGCAAAACTCGGGGGCCCAAGCGGTGCTTGTGGGCGAGAGCCTGATGAGGAAAAAGAACTTGAAAAAGGCGCTTTTGGAACTGCGCGGAGTCGGCCGTGGTTAAGGTCAAGATCTGCGGGATCACGAATTGGCATGATGCACGCACCGCCGTGGATTTCGGCGCGGATGCGATTGGTTTTGTATTTGCCGGGAGCCCGAGGCGCGTCACTCCCAAGAAAGCAAAACAAATCATAGAAAAAATCGGTCCTTTTGTCACCACGGTCGGGGTTTTTGTCAATGAGCGCGCCGACAAAGTAAATGAAATCGCCGCTTTTTGCGGGCTTGGCGCCGTGCAGCTTCACGGGGACGAAACGCAAGCCTATACAAAAAAGCTTCGTTGTTGTAAAGTCATAAAGGCGTTCCGCGTGGGTGAAGGATTTAGCTTAAAAACCGCCTTAAAGTTTCCCGCGGACGCTTATCTTTTTGACACGAAAGTCGACGGTAAATACGGGGGAAGCGGGCAAAGTTTTGATTGGAATATCTTAAATATTGAGATCTCGAAGCTCACGCGTGATACCGAAGGGGAGTTCTCGGTTATTCTTTCCGGCGGACTTCATCCCGACAATGTGGCTGAAGCCGTTCGGGTAATCTCGCCGTATGGTGTGGACGTCTCGAGCGGCGTGGAGAGACTTCCGGGGAGCAAGGACCCTAAACTTTTGAGGGAATTTATTCGCAATGCCAAAAACGCGTAAAATTGATTTTTCAAGACTTCCGGATTCGCGCGGCCACTTCGGGCCTTATGGCGGGAAATACGTGCCTGAAACCCTGATGACGGCGCTGGATGAGCTTGAGGAGGCCTACCGGACCGCCAAAAGCGACCCGAAGTTCAGGAAGGAATTCAGCCACTACCTGAAGAATTTTGCCGGCCGCCCGACGCCGCTCACGGAAGCCAGGCATTTTGCCAAAACGCTCGGCGTGAAAAAGGTTTACTTGAAGCGCGAGGACCTTCTGCATACCGGCGCCCATAAAATAAACAATACCATCGGCCAGGCGCTTCTGACGCTTCGGATGGGTAAAAAACGCGTGATCGCCGAAACCGGCGCCGGTCAGCACGGAGTCGCGACGGCGACGGTGTGCGCGCTATTCGGCATTCGCTGTGATGTTTACATGGGACAGGAGGACATCGAACGGCAGACGCTCAACGTATTCCGCATGAAACTTCTGGGCACGCGCGTGATCCCGGTCCAATCAGGCTCACAAACTTTAAAAGACGCCGTGAACGAAGCCATCCGCGACTGGGTCACGAACGTGAAAGACACGCATTACATCATCGGCTCGGTCATCGGGCCCCATCCGTACCCCATGATCGTGAGAGATTTTCAGTCGGTGATCGGGAAAGAAACCGGCGCGCAACTGAAACAGCTGGGAATTAAGTCGCCTGACTACTGCGTGGCGTGCGTGGGCGGCGGTTCAAACAGCCTGGGGCTTTTTTCCACATTTCTTAAATCTCGGGCAAAATTGATCGGCGTGGAAGCGGCGGGGCGCGGACTGCACACCCGGCAGCACTCGGCGACGCTTTCGCTCGGCAGCATCGGCGTCCTTCACGGATCCAAAAGCGAGGTATTACAGGATAAACACGGGCAGATACAGTTGGCTCACTCGATCTCGGCGGGCCTCGACTATCCCGGCGTCGGCCCCGAGCATGCTTACCTTAAAAAAACAGGCCGCGCAGAATACGTGTCGGCCACCGATGACGACGCGTTATTAGGAATGAAAATTTTAAGCCGGACGGAAGGCATTATCCCGGCGCTTGAAACTGCGCACGCGTTCGGGTATCTCGTGAAACACAAGCCGCGCTTTGAAGCGCATGAGGTGATCGTGGTTTGTCTTTCGGGGCGGGGCGACAAGGACATGGAAAGGGTCTCAAAGGTTTTGCACCTGTGACGCGAATTGAGAATAAATTCAAACAGTTGAAGAAGCAAAAAAAGAAAGCGCTTATTGTTTTCATCACGGCCGGCGACCCGAGCCTTAAGAAGACCCAGGAGCTTATTTACGCGTTTGAGAAGGAGGGAGTCGACTTGATGGAGCTGGGGGTCCCTTTTTCGGATCCTCTGGCGGACGGTCCCGTCATTCAAGCGGCGTCCATCCGGTCGCTCGAGCGGGGCACGACGCTTGCAAAAATATTGGCGGTCGTGAAAAAGGCGCGTAAAAAGTCACAACTCCCGATCCTGCTCATGAGTTACCTGAATCCGATTCTTGCGATGGGCCCGAAGAAATTCGCGCAGGCCGCGCGCAGCTCCGGCGTGGACGGCGTGATTGTGCCCGACCTTCCTCCGGATGAAGAAAAAGACGTCCGGGAACTCATGCGTAAAGAGGCGGTGGACCTGGTGTATCTTTTGGCGCCGACAAGCACCCAGAAACGCCGTCAAAGGATCGTGAAGGCTTCCCGAGGTTTTGTCTACTATGTCTCCCTGACCGGGGTTACCGGGGTAAGAAAATCCGCCGCCACCGATGCCGGAAAAAATATTTCCGCGATTAAAAAAGAAACCCCGCTTCCCGTGTGCGTGGGTTTCGGCATCTCCGATCCCTCCCAGGCCAGGAAAATGTCGGCAGTGGCGGATGGTGTCATCATAGGCAGCTCACTTGTGAAAGCGCTTGCCGGGCATTCTCATTTGAGCGCCGAAAGTTTCGCGAAGAAATTCGTACGCCCGTTTGTAAAGGCCGTCCATGCCTAAAGCCATCATTATGGCCGGAGGGCCGGGGGAACGCTTCTGGCCCCTGACGCACAAAAAGTTTCCCAAATACCGCATTCGCTTGGACAACCGCGAATCCCTTTTACAAAAAACCTATCAAAGACTCCTTCGGGTTTATCCGCGGCGTGACGTCTATGTGGTCACGACCCGGGAGCACGCCCGGCTCATTAAATCCGAGCTTCCAAAACTTAAAAAACAGAACCTGATTGTTGAACCGATGCGCAGAAATACGGCGGCAGCCATTTATCTCTCCTGCCGCACCCTCGGGGAAAGTTTCGGCGCACGAGAGGTGGTGTCGTTCTTCCCGGCAGACCACCTGATTCGGAATGAAGCGCTTTTCCGGAAAACATTGGCACAGGCGATCTCCCTCGCCAGGCAGAAAGAACTCCTGGTGACCGTGGGAGTCAAGCCCACGTTCGCCGCCACCGGTTACGGCTACCTCGAGATGGGCCCGCCCGTGTCAGCCCGCTTGTCCGCCTACAAGGTCAAGCGTTTTGCCGAGAAGCCGGACCGCCGGAAGGCTTCGCAGTACCTGAAATCGGGCCGCTTTCTGTGGAATGGGGGGATCTTTACGTGGAAAATAGGCACGTTCATGGAAGCCATGAAAAAAACGGCCCCCGAGTTCGGGAAACGGAGCTATGCGAAACTGCCCAAGATTTCCATCGATTACGCGCTGCTTGAAAAAGCCGGGAACCTGGCGGTGATCAGGACCCAGATGGATTGGTGCGATATGGGAAGCTGGGACATGTTTCATGAGAAGGCTCTCCGTGACAAACACCATAACCTCGTGCACGGGATCTGCCATTACGACCAGACCCGGAAGTCATTGATTGTGAATCATGGCCGGACACCGATCATCGCGCTAGGGGTGACGGATCTTATTGTGGTCCAGACCCAGCGCGGCACGCTGATCTGCAAGAAAGGTTTTTCCGAAGAAGCCGCGCTTCTTTCACGGCGGCTTTGACGTATGCGATGAGGATCCTTGCACTTGATTTCGGAGAAAAAAGAATCGGGGCGGCCGTGTCGGACCCTCTGGGCTTTACGGCGCAGGGCTTGGAAACCATTGAAAATAAGGGCAAACAGAACGTGTTTCAGGCGCTTAAGGAGCTCTGCAGGGAAACCAACGCCGAAGAAATGGTGATTGGCCTTCCGGTGAACATGAACGGCACCGTCGGCCCTAAGGCCAAGCAGGTTTTGGATCTTGTCCCCGAACTTCAGAAGGAACTGGGGATTCCCGTGAGCACCTGGGACGAACGTCTTTCAAGCCGCCAGGCCTTGAGGCTCATGATCGAGGAAGGCCTGTCGAGGGTTAAACAAAAGAAACAAAGCGATCAACTGGCCGCCATGATCATTCTCCAGGGTTATCTCGAATCCAAAAGACCCAAAAAGTGAAATACGAAACCGCAAAATTGCCGAACGGTGTCCGCGTGGTGGCGGCGCCGCTTGCCGGAAGAAAATCGGCGGCGCTCGGCATCTGGGTCCACGCCGGAGGCCGCGACGAATCCGAAAAGCTGAACGGGGTCGCGCACTTTTTGGAGCATTTGGTGTTTAAAGGCACCTCCCGCCGCACCGCCAAGGAAATTAA
Organism: Omnitrophica bacterium RIFCSPHIGHO2_02_FULL_51_18; assembly: GCA_001804125.1. Lineage (GTDB taxonomy): Bacteria > Omnitrophota > Gorgyraeia > 2-02-FULL-51-18 > 2-02-FULL-51-18 > 2-02-FULL-51-18. The sequence goes on along the minus strand of MHFI01000036.1, from coordinate 100,485 downwards.
GGAAGCTATTGAAGGCGTGGGCGGAAGCCTCAACGCGTTTACGTCCGAGGAATACACCTGTTTTCTCTCCAAAACGTCCGAAAGACATTTGGATCAGGCGTTCGACGTCTTGTCCGACATGACGTTAAACGCCTTATTGGAACCGAAGGACATTGAGAAGGAGCGCGCGGTGATCATGGAAGAAATTAAAATGACCCAGGACCTTCCTTCGGAGCTCGTCGAGGAGGTGTTCTCGGAGCTTATCTGGCCGGGCCATGCGCTGGGACGGCCCCTGGCAGGAACGCTTCAGTCCGTGGGAGCGCTTAAAAGAGAGGGGATTCAAAATTTTAAAAGCGAATTTTATAATTCACATTTCATTACGGTCGCGGCTTCGGGAGCCGTTTCGCTTGAAAGACTCCTGGCGCTCGCGGATCGCGCGTTTTCAAAAACCGGCCGCGCCCCCAAAAAGCGTTTGGATTCATTCAAATCCGGTCGATCCGGACGCCGTCTTAAAGTGTTGTCAAAGAAAACCGAGCAAACGCACCTCGTGCTGGGTGTTCATGCGCAGGCAAAGGAACACCCGGACCAGTACGCGCTCGACCTTTTGAGCGTGATACTCGGCGGCAACATGTCTTCGCGTCTTTTCAATGAAGTGAGGGAAGAAAAAGGGCTGGCCTATGATATCGGCTCCACGGTCAGACGCTATCACGATACGGGTGCTTTCATGGTGAGCGCAGGCGTTGACAACCGAAAACCGGAAGAAGCGCTTCGCACGATTCTTTCGGAGCTTAAGAAAATAACCCGCGAGCCTCCGCCGAAGGATGAATTAAGGCGCGCAAAGGAATTTTATACAGGCCAGATGGAACTCGGGCTTGAAAGCGCCATGAGCCACATGCTTTGGGTGGGTGAGAGCATGGTTTGCCTCGGACGCTGCAAGACGCCGGGAGAAGTGCTTGAGCGCGTTGCCAAGATAACGTCCGGGGACATCCGGCGCGTCGCACGGGGAATTTTCAAGTCCGATCGTTGTTATTTGGCGGCGGTCGGCCCGCGCGTCGACAAAATGCAAAAGAATTTCTCCAAGCTCCTTTCAGATCTCCCCTAGGGCTCACTGACCTTTGGGCTCCTCATTGGGGATCTTTAATCTGATTCCGGCATTTCCTATGGATGGGGGCAGAATTTTAAGATCCTTATTGGCTTTGAAACTGAATTACGTTAGGGCGACGCAAATTTCCGTCATTTTGGGAAAAATTTTTGCTATACTATTTGCCATTTTAGCGCTGTGGCAACGGCATTGGATGCTTCTCCTGGTTGCGGTTTTTATTTATGTATCCGCCTCCAATGAAATACGCTGCGTAAGATACGAAGAGCAAAGAAAAAGGACCGATGAATAGGCCGATAAAGATTGCGCCGTCACTTTTAGCGGCGGACTTTGCGCACCTGGCCGATGAAGTGAGGCGGGTGGAGAAGGCGGGTTGTGACCTCCTGCACATCGACGTGATGGACGGGCACTTTGTGCCGAACATCACGGTGGGGCCCTTTATAGTGAAAGCGATCCGGGGCCTTACGCGGCTGCCTCTGGATGTGCATCTCATGATCGAGCGTCCGGAACGGTACATCCAGAGTTTCACCGAGGCCGGCGCGGACCATATCACGTTTCATGCGGAAGCTTGTTACGGGAATCTGCACGAGTGCGTCGAGATCGTGCATTCGCTTCACGTGACTTGCGGCATCTCTTTGAAACCCAACACTCCCTTGAGCCGCATTGAGGACCACTTGAAGGACCTGAACCTCGTGCTTTTGATGACCGTGAATCCGGGTTTTGGGGGGCAAAAATTTATGCCGGAGGTCCTAGACAAGGTGAGGAACCTGCGCTCAAAATTTGACGGGGACATCCAAGTCGACGGGGGCATCAACAAAGACACCGCCCGAGAAGCCATCAAGGCCGGCGCGAATGTGCTTGTGGCCGGGTCGGCAATCTTTGCCAGGGCCGACACCGAGCAGGCCATCCGGGATCTGAGGCCGAAAAAATGAATGCCCGGGGAGCCGCCATAAAGTTCGGGACCGACGGTTGGCGTGCACTCATGGACAAGGAATTCACATTTGAAAATGTGGAACTGGTCGCGCAGGCGTTTAGCGACTATTTAAATGAAGATTTCGGAAAGATCTCTCTCTCACGCTGCCCTAAGGTTGCGATCGGTCACGACACCCGTAAGGATTCCGAGAATTTTGCCAATACGTTCGCCCGGGTGCTGAACGCAAACGGTATCGACGTTCTTTTGTCGAGCCAAGCCTGCCCGACGCCGGCGGTCAGCTTTCAGGTGGTGGACCGAAAATACGATGCCGGAATTGTCGTGACCGCAAGCCACAACCCGTCGGGTTACAACGGCATCAAAATAAAGACGGATTTTGGCGGTTCCGCCGACAAGCGGGTCACGGATGCGGTTGAGAGATGGATAGGAAAAAGCCCCGTCAAGAAGAAGACGTTTTCGCCCGGGAACCCAAAGATCGAAAATTTCAACGATAAGTATCTGGCGTTTCTCAAGCAATACGTGCGGTTGGACGCCATCCGCGAAGCGCCTTATCGGATTCTGGTTGATTCGATGCATGGGGTCGGCGACGGCCACATCGAAAATATTTTGAGCGGCGGCAAGATCAAGATTACGACGGCACGCGGTCAACGCGATGTCACGTTCGGCGGAATAAGCCCCGAGCCTATTCCCCGGAACCTTTCGCAGACCATCGAGCGTATGAAGAAAAACGAATTTGAGCTGGCGGTCGTAACGGACGGCGACGCGGACCGCATAGGAGCCATCCGCCCTGGCGGCGAATTCGTTACGCCCGGCACACTCCTGTCACTCATCCTAATCCACTTTGTGGAAGATTTGAAAAGAAGCGGGAGTGTCGTCACAACGGTTTCCAATACGGCGCTCATCTACAAGGTGGCAAGGAAATTGGGATTGAAAGTCCATGAAACCCCGGTGGGCTTTAAATACATCTGTGAGATCATGCGGCGTGAAAACGTGTTGATCGGCGGCGAGGAATCCGGAGGCATCGGCTTTCAGGATTATTTGTATGAGCGTGACGGCCTGCTCTCGGCGCTCCTTCTTATTGAAATGATGGCCATGAGAAGGCAGACGTTTGATGAAATCCTCAGCGGCGTCGAAAAAGAATACGGAAAACTCTATTATGTCCGGAGCGATCTCGTTTATCCCCATGAGCTTAAAACCAAACTCTTCGGGTACTTGGCCGCCAATCCCCCGAAAGAGCTGCAGCACCAGCGGGTCAAGGAAATCAAGAGCCAGGACGGCATGAAATTTATTCTTCAGGATGACAGCTGGCTTCTTTTTCGACTCTCGGGCACCGAGCCGATCCTAAGAGTCTATTCCGAGGCGACTTCCAGAGCGCTTGCGGAAGCGCTGGTGAACGACGGGAAAACGCTGACATTTAATTTGAAATGAAGCAATCCCACATTCGTAATTTCTCGATCATCGCGCATATCGATCACGGCAAGTCCACGTTGGCCGACCGGATTCTCGAGCACACGGGTGCCATTGACAGCCGCACATTCCACAACCAGCTTCTGGATGACATGGACCTGGAGCAGGAGCGCGGAATCACGATCAAGGCGAGCGCCGTCAAAATTAATTACCGCTCCAAAAAAGACGCCAAAATCTACACGTTGAATCTCATTGATACGCCGGGGCATGTGGACTTTACGTTTGAAGTCATGAAAAGCCTTCGCGCCTGCGAGGGAGCCCTGCTCCTCGTGGACGCGGGGCAGGGCGTGGAAGCGCAAACGGTGGCCAATCTGCACCTGGCCATGGAAAACGATCTTGAGATTATTCCCGTGATCAATAAGATTGACCTTGGCACCGCGGAGCCCGAAAAAGTAAAAAAACAGATCCATAAGTTTCTGGGCATTGACGAGCATGAAATCATCCTGGCCAGCGCCAAGATGGGGATCGGAATCACCGAGATTCTGGAACGCGTGGTTGAGAAGATCCCGCCTCCCGAAGGCGACCCGGGCAAACAACTCCAGGCGCTGATCTTTGATTCGCAGTATGACGCCTATCAGGGCGTGATTGTGTATCTGCGCGTTTTTAACGGGGTGCTGAAGAAGGGGACGAAGATCAAGATGTTCGCAAGCGGCAGGAGTTATGAGGTGCTGGGCATCGGGACTCTCACGCCGAAACCAGTCCCTTGCGAATCCCTGGGTCCGGGCGAGGTCGGTTATCTTGCCTGCAACATCCGAAACGCGAAGGAAGTGGAAAACGGCGACACGGTCACCGACGCGCTTAATCCCGCCCAGGAAGCGCTGCCCGGATACAAAAAAGTGCGGCCCCTGGTGTTCGCCGGCATCTACCCGGTGAACTCGGCGGATTTTCAGGCGCTCAAAGACGCGATGGAGAAGCTTTCCTTGAGCGACTCTTCGTTTGTCTATGAGATAGAAAACTCGGCCTCCGTCGGTTTTGGTTTCCGGTCCGGGTTCCTCGGGCTTCTCCACATGGAAATCGTGCAGGAGAGGCTTGAGCGGGAATACGGCATGAATCTTGTGATCACGACCCCGAGCGTCGTATACAAGGTCCGGAAAACCGGCGGGGATGTCGTGGAAGTGGACAATCCCTCCAAAATGCCCGATCCGAGCCAGGTCCAGGCGATCCTGGAGCCGCATGTAGACGCCACAATCATCGTGCCTCAAAACTGCATCGGCACGATCTTTGAGCTCTGCGAACGGCGGCGCGGCAAGTATGTTTCCACCGAGCACATCGACGAAGAAAGAGTGAAGATTGTTTATGACTTTCCGCTGGCGGAGATCATCGTGGATTTTTATGACCGCATCAAGTCCCTATCGAAGGGCTACGGGTCGCTCGATTATGAGGTCAAAGGCCACTGCGAGAGCGATGTCGTGAAACTGGATATTCTAATAAACTCCGAAATTTGCGACTCCTTCAGCTCCATGGTCCACAGCGAGAAGGCGTCCTTGAAGGGACGCTCACTTTGCGAAAAATTAAAGGAGCTTATCCCGAGGCAGATGTTCGAAGTGGTGATTCAGGCGGCTATCGGGGGCAAGATCATTGCGCGTGAGAGCGTGAGGCCGATGGGAAAGAACGTGACCAGCAAATGCTATGGGGGCGATATCACAAGAAAAAGAAAACTTTGGGAAAAACAAAAGGAAGGCAAGAAACGCATGAAGCAGTTCGGAAAAGTGGAAATACCGCAGGAAGCCTTCCTCGCCGCGTTGAAAATAGAATCGTAGGGGGCAGGGTGAAGATCGCTAAAGAAATTGTCATCCGGGAGCTGAAAGAGTGGGCGCAGTCGATTGCCGTGGCGCTCGTGCTGACACTGATTATCCGCACTTATGTGATTCAGGCGTTCAAGATCCCGTCCGGCTCGATGAGGCCTACGCTGATCGAGGGGGACAAGCTGTTCGTCAACAAGTACCTCTACCGGTTTGAACCTCCCAAGCGCGGAGATATCATTGTTTTCAGGTACCCGAAAGACCTGAAGAAGGATTTCATTAAAAGGCTCGTGGCCTTTGAAGGCGAGACCGTGGAAATCAGAGACGGCAAGATCTACGTGGACGGCAAGAAGTTGGACAGCCCCGAAACATTCGGTAAATTTTATTACTACAACCATGACCCTTACGGGAATCCGGATGAAAAGATCAAGGTTCCCCAAGGCGCCTTTTTTGTTTTGGGCGACAACAGCGCCAATTCCCAGGACAGCCGTTTCTGGGGTTTTGTTCCGAAGAAAAACATGGTGGGCAAAGCGATCTTCCGCTGGTGGCCTCTCAACAAACTAGGGACCTTGAAATAAACCAAGAGAATTATGAACCTTCCCAACAACATCAGCCTTTTCCGGATACTCCTTGTGCCGGTGTTTGTCATACTTCTTTCTTATCACTCTCCGGAAAGGCACTTTTTCCATTCGGCGGGCGTTTTTGTGTTTCTGGTGGCTTGCGCGACTGACGGCGCCGATGGTTACCTGGCAAGAAAGCTGCAACAAAAAACTACACTC
>MHFI01000036.1:0-94477 GCA_001804125.1 Omnitrophica bacterium RIFCSPHIGHO2_02_FULL_51_18 | reverse complement strand
GGATCCCATCGCGGATAAGCTTCTTCTTCTGAGCGGCTTTTTTTCCCTGTCGCTAATGCCCAATCTTCCGGCGTCGATGCACATCCCGGCGTGGGTGGCGATTCCCGTGATTGCGCGGGACATCATTATCCTGATCGGCTCCACGATGATCTTTTTGTTGACCGGCGGGTTAAAAGTTGAGCCCCTTTTTATCGGGAAGATTACCACGGTGTTTCAAATGTTGACTCTTTTTTTCTCGCTGATCGTGGCGCCGGAGCCCGTGCGAGTGACGCTCTTTATCTGCACCCTCCTCCTGACCATCCTCTCAGGTGCCCGATACATTCAAATGGGCGAGAGGCTGCTGCGATGATACCTTTTGTTTTTTCGTTTCTGACAGCATTTCTTGCAGGTGCTTTTCCGACCGCCTACCTGTTTGTCAGAGGCTTGAAAGGCGCGGATATCCGTGAACACGGAAGCGGCAATGTGGGCGCCACCAATGCCGCCCGTGTGTTAGGCAAAAAGATCGGAATCCTGATATTCGCCATTGACTTTCTGAAAGGGCTCTTACCGGCACTTGTTCTGGCACGGTTTACCGCACCTGTGTTTAACCTTTCGTATCCGGAACTTGTGGAATTTATCGGTTTCGCCTCCATCCTGGGGCACATTTTTACGCCGTTTCTCGGAGGAAAAGGCGGCAAGGGGATTGCCACAGGCGCAGGCGCCATATGCGCGGGTTACCCGCCTATTTTCGCTCTTATGGCAATGGTTTGGTTTCTGGCGCTTTTTCTTTCGAGGAAAACGATCTCGGTCAGTTCCTTAACGGCCGCGGGCTCGTTTATTCTATTTTCTGTCATGCTCAAATGTCCCTCAACCATCGTCAGTTATTCCATCCTCCTCTTTTTACTTGCCTTATGGACGCATCGGTCCAATATTTATAGGCTGTTTCAAGGGAATGAAATCAATCCTAATTAATAGAATAAAGATATAGATATAATTGCTCAGTAATTTGTATTAATTAGCGTAGGCATGTATACTCCTACCAGAGCTCCTTTTTTTAGGAGGCTTATTTAATATATTTAATATCTAGTATTGGATGTGAAAATGAGAGAAGTGCTGATTAAATCTTCAACGTCAACTAACCATCATCGAAAGAATCTCTCCATTGTGGAGATTATCGACATGGAGGGCTTTGTGGCCAAAGCCGAGAAGAAGTACGTGTATTATGTCTCGGAGCAGAATGAAATCCGCGATCCCGAGCAACTGAAATACTGGATGAATAGCCAGTCCCAAAACTTTCAGAAAAAGGACCGCCACGTCACGATTCGCAAAATCTATGACCAGAAAACCGGCATCGGCCAGATGCTCTACCGTGTGATCGGAAGCTTTTATGTGGTGCAGGACCTGCATATCTTTGCCGTCGTGTTCATGCACAGCATAAAATACGATATGGTCTCCGGCCAACACCTCCCGTCTTAAAACACGCTAATCCATTTTGGTGTTACACGCTAATCCATTTTAATTGACCGCTGAAAGCCGCTTTGTTATACTTACTGCTTTCACTAAATAAACCATCAAATTTTCTTAACTCCCGATGCTATATAAAGATACAAAAATAAGTGTTTTGGGCGACGGCGGTTGGGGCACCACATTGGCGCTTCTTTTGGCGGAGAAAGGTTATGGGGTCCGGCTGTGGGGAGCGTTTCCTAAATACACCGAGGAAATAAGCCGCAAAAGAGAAAATATAAAATTTCTTCCGGGTTTCCGGATCCCCGAGTCCGTGCATTTAACCTCTGACATTCAGGAGGCCTGCAGGCATGCGGATATGGCCATCCTGGCGGTGCCGGCGCAGTTTATGCGCAGTGTCTTGAAGAAAGTAAGGAAAGCAAAAGAGAGGCCTCTTTCCTATGTGTCAGTGGCAAAGGGGATCGAGAAAAAAAGTTTGAAAATAATGTCCGAAGTGGTTAGAGAAGAGCTTGGCCGTGTCCCTCTGGGCGTGATCTCCGGGCCTTGCATTGCCCGGGAGGTTGCGTGTAAAATGCCATCGGCGGCCTCCGTCGCTTCGAAAAGCCCCGAACTTTTAAAAAAAATCAGGAAGATTTTTGAAACCGACAGCTTCACGCTGTTTGAAAATGACGACATAGTCGGTGTGGAACTCGGGGGATCGATCAAAAACGTTATCGCCATCTGTTCGGGCATCGTGGAAGGCCTCGGATTCGGATCCAATACGCGCGCGGTCTTATTCGCCCGGGGCGTTGCCGAAATGGCAAGGCTCGGGCAGGCGATGGGCGCTCAGCGTGAGACTTTCATGGGTTTAAGCGGGCTCGGAGATTTGGCGACCACGTGCTTAAGCCCCCAAAGCCGCAATCGCTGGCTCGGCGAAGAAATCGGCCAAGGCCGTGCCTTAAAGACACTTTTAAAAGGCACCGAAATGATTGTGGAAGGCGTCGCGACGGCCGAAGCGGTTTATCAGCTGGCCAAAAAACACAAAGTGTCCATGCCGATTTCGGAAGCGGTTTATCATACTTTATTCAGGGGCGAAGACCCACGGCAGGCGGTCAAAGCGCTGATGCGGCGCGAGCCTTATCGCGAGAACCAATGAAGAACATAAAACTTAAACGGGGCGTGGCCCAGCTTGGTCTAAGGCGCTACCTTGGGGTGGTAGAGATCGAGGGTTCAAATCCCTCCGCCCCGATAATTTAAATGATCAAAACTTCACCAATCAAAACGATTCATGTGGGAATTCTCGGACTTGGCACCGTGGGAAGCGGCGTGTACCAAATCCTCAAGTCTCACGCAAAGAGTATCGAAGAAAAATCAGGTTTGCGGTTTTTCATCAAAAAAGTCTGCGTGAAAAATCCCGCTAAAAAACGCCGGCCCCGGGTGCCGCGCGGGATTCTGACACGGCGGCCTTCGGACCTCTGGAAGGACCCCGCGATTGACATTGTCGTTGAGCTCATCGGCGGGATTCATCCCGCTAAAGAAACGATCTTAGAGGCGTTTCGCCACGGAAAACATGTGGTAACCGCCAACAAGGCGTTACTGGCGGAAGAAGGCAGGATTCTCTTTCAGGAAGCGGCCGCTCATCATAAAAAATTGGGTTTGGAAGCCAGCGTCTGCGGCGGAATCCCTATTATCAAATCGTTGACCGAAGGTTTGGCTTCCAACCGAATCTCCCATTTCTTGGGGATCGTGAACGGAACCTGCAACTATATCCTGTCCGCGATGTCGGACCGCCCCTATGCGTTTGGGGAGGCGTTGAAAGAGGCTCAAGGCCGGGGTTATGCGGAGAGCAATCCGGCGCTGGATATCGACGGAGTCGACTCCGCGCACAAACTCGCGGTGTTGGCGCGTTTGGCATTCGGGGCCGAGTTTCCGTTCCGGTCGATACACGTCGAGGGCATCCGCGGACTGAAGGCCCTGGACGTGGCCTATGCCAGGGAACTGGGTTATGTGATCAAGCTTCTGGCGATAGGCAAGCGTTTAAGAAACGGGCTCGAGCTCCGCGTCCATCCGACGATGCTGCCTCTGGATCATCCGCTCTCGAACGTGCGCGGCGTTTACAATGCGGTGTTTGTGCATGCGGACCAGGCTGGCGATCTTCTCTTTTATGGCCGCGGCGCGGGGATGTTCCCTACGGCCTCGGCGGTGGTGAGCGACATCATCGACATTGCAAAAAAGATTTCACAAGACGCTGACGTGGAGCCGCCGGCCTTCAGTTGGGTGTCCCGGCAAAAGGTACTGCCGATCGGGAACGTCGTTTCCCAGTATTACCTGCGATTTCAGGTGGCGGACAAACCGGGCGTCTTGGGGCGGATCGCTCAGAGCTTGGGCAAGCACGGAATTTCCATTCTAAGTGTGCATCAGAAAGAACCGCTTTCCACCCGGTCGGTTCCCGTCATCATCCTGACTTATGAGGCGCAGGAGAAGAATTTAAAATCCGCGCTTTCGGAAATCAACAAGGCCAGGGATGTCCGAGAAAAAACCGTCGTGATGCGGGTCGAGAGATGATTTGGCGCGGGATTATCGAAAGATACAAGGACTATCTCCCGGTAAGCCCTAAAACACCGGTGGTCACTTTGAATGAGGGAAACACGCCGCTCATTTTCTCGGAAACGCTGTCGCAGAGGCTGGACGTTTTGGTTTATTTGAAATATGAGGGCCTGAATCCGACGGGTTCGTTTAAAGACCGCGGCATGACGATGGCGATTTCAAAGGCCAGGGAGGAAGGCGCCAAGGCCGTGATCTGCGCTTCGACCGGCAACACCTCGGCGTCCGCGGCCGCGTATGCGGCAAAGGCGGGGCTCAAGTGCGTCGTCTTGATTCCGAACGGCGCGATTGCGCTCGGGAAACTGGGCCAGGCACTCATTCACAATGCACAGGTGCTGGCACTGGACGGAAACTTTGACGAGGCGCTTTCGATGGTGAAACAGATTTCGTCCCAATACCCGGTCAAGCTCGTGAATTCGTTAAACCCCTACCGCATCGAAGGGCAGAAGACGGGTGCTTTTGAAATCTGCGACCAGTTGGGGAAAAAAGCGCCCGAGTTTCATGCGATTCCGGTGGGGAACGCGGGGAATATCACGGCCTACTGGAAGGGCTATAAGGAATACTTCGGGAAAAAAGAAGTGGCTTCCAAACCGGTGATGCTGGGTTTTCAGGCGGAGGGCGCGGCGCCGATCGTCAACAAAAAAATAGTGCCCGAGCCTAAGACGATTGCGACCGCCATTAACATCGGAAATCCCGCCAGCTGGAAGGCGGCCGAGGCGGCGCGCGACGAGTCCGGCGGCGTGATTGATTCCGTGACGGATGGGGAGATTTTGAGCGCTTACGAACTTTTGGCTAAAAAGGACGGTGTATTTGTGGAGCCTGCCAGCGCAGCGAGCGTGGCAGGCATCTTAAAACTTTCAGGGCAAGATTATTTTAAAAATAAAAAAGGCGCCACGATCGTGTGCGTGCTGACGGGACACGGCCTGAAAGACCCGGACCGGGCCCTTCAGACGGTCCGGGAGCCTCAAAGGGTGCCTGCGAAGCTCGAGGCGATATGGGAAGCAATAAAATTATGAAATACATTGTCCTGGTTTGTGAAGCCGTCACGGATGATTCCCTTGAGGAGTTCGGGGATCGCACGCCGCTGGAGCTTGCGAAGAACCCGAATTTGCAGGCATTGGCCAAGAAAGGCCTGGTGGGTTCCGCCGTGTTCACGTCCCATGAACTGAACCTAAGCCGCGACGTGGCCTCCATGGCGATTTTAGGGTATGACCCCGAGGAGTTTTACACGGGCATCGCGCCGCTGGAGGCGCTGGCAGCCGGGATCGCGCAGTCCGACAATGAAATGGCTTTCCGCTGCGACCTCGTGACCGTATCGGAAGAGCTTTTGGTGGACGTGAGTGCCAGCTTCATTTCGCCGACGGAGTCCTCGCTATTGATTGAAGAGCTGAATCGGAAGCTCTCGAGCGCTCAGGTTAAGTTTTATCCCGGCGAAGGGTATAAGAACATTCTCATGATCAACGATCCCGAGAGGGTTGACAGTCTGGATGAGCTTGAATGCGTGCCGCCTGCACAGCTGATTGGGCAGAAATTTGCAAAATACCTGCCCAAGGGTGAAAGCGCCTCAGTACTCACGGATCTTATGGACCAATCCAAGGAGGTACTCGAGCATCATGAAATCAACCGGGTCCGTATTGACCTTAAAGAAAATCCCGCGAATATGATCTGGCCCTGGGGGCAGGGCCGGCGGCCCAAGCTTCCGGGTTTCAAAGAGCGCTTTCATTTGAGCGGTGCGGTGTGCTCCGAAGCTGAGTTTGCGCAAGGGTTGGGGATTTCGGCGGGCTTCGCGGCGTTGAAAGAGCTGGAAACGGCCATTCGGAGCAAGGATTTTGTGTTTGTGTATGTTCCGGCAAGCCAGGCCCAGCCGGACAGTGATCCTATAAAATCCAAGGTCCGGCTCATTGAGTATTTTGATTCGCAGATTGTCGGGGCTGTGGTAAAAGTTTTAGAAGGACTGGGGGAACACAGGCTTTTGGTTTGTACGGACGTCGCCACTTCCCGCTCGAAGAAGTCGGCCATTCACGGCCCGGTGCCGTTCTTAATGGCGGGGCACGGGATTGAAGCGGAAGAGAACACAGGTTTCAATGAAAAATTCATGCGGCAGAGCAGACATTCTTTCAAAGAAGGTCATAAATTAATGGCGGCTTTCTTGAAATGACCCCACCACCTCTTTCAGCGCCGCTTCGGCGGTCAAAAATCCCAATGCGGCGCTCAAATCCGCCTTTGGCGGATTTATTTATTCTCCGAATAATGAAAGAGGTGGTGGGGTGAGCTTGATCGTACAGAAATTCGGGGGGTCGAGCGTCGCGAATCCCAGCCGGATTAAAAACGTCGCGGGCAGGGTGAATGCGTATCGTAAAAAGGGGCACCGGCTGGTGGTGGTGGTCAGCGCGCTCGGGGACACCACCGACGAGCTGTTGAAGCTTGCCGCTCAACTTACGCAGAAACCCCCGGGCCGGGAGCTGGACGTGCTGATGTCCGCCGGCGAGCAGATTTCTATAGCGCTTTTGGCGATGGCGCTCAAAGAACTCGGGTGTGAGGCCGTTTCATTTACCGGCTGGCAGGTGGGGATCCGCACGAGTTCCTCCCATACGCGTGCCCGGATTCATCACATCAATCCCAATCGCATTTTGGAGGCGCTTAAAGAAAAGAAAGTCGTGATTGTGGCCGGGTTTCAGGGCATCAACTCCTGTAACGATATCACCACACTCGGCCGGGGCGGCAGCGATCTGACGGCCGTGGCGCTGGCGAAGGCGCTCGAGGCCGACGCCTGTGAAATCTACACGGACGTGGAAGGCATCTTCACGACGGACCCGCGCCTCGTGAAAAATGCCAGGAAGATCAAGAAGATCAGTTACGAAGAAATGCTCGAGCTAGCTTCCTCCGGCGCGCAGGTCATGCAGTCGCGCTCGATTGAAGTAGCCGGCAAGTATGACATTCCGCTTCATGTCAGAAGCAGTTTCAAAAAAAACGAAGGCACATGGATTGTGAAGGAGGCTAAATTAATGGAAGATGTTTTGATCCGCGGCGTATCCGTCAACAAGAATGAGGCGAAGATTTCCGTGCGGGGCGTTCCGAACCGGCCCGGAATCGCGGCCGGCATTTTCAAAACGCTTGCCGACAAAAGCATCAATGTGGACATGATCATCCAGAACATCGGAAAGTCCGCCGCGAACACCGATATTTCATTTACGGTCCCGAAAGGCGATGCCCACAGCGCCGTGCGGGCACTCGAAGCGGTCTCAAGAAAAATCGGCGCGAAAGAGATTCTTATGGACCCCCATATCGCCAAGATTTCGGTGGTCGGCATCGGCATGAGAAGCCATGCGGGCGTGGCCGCGGCGATGTTTGAAACACTCGGTAAAAACAAGGTCAATATCGAGATGATCTCCACGAGCGAAATCAAGATTTCCTGCGTCGTCAAGCAAGCCGATGCGGAGAAGGCCGTCAGGCTCTTGCACGACAAGTTTAAACTTGGAAAATAATTGTCATTTGGTTCTTGCTTGCGCGAAAGTGACACAATGACTCAGCGAAAAATTCAGGTTTATGACACGACGTTACGGGACGGTTCACAGAGCGAAGGGATCTCCTTTTCCGTGCAGGACAAGCTTCTCGTCGCCCAGAGAATTGATGAGCTTGGTTTTCATTTCATTGAAGGCGGCTGGCCGGGCGCCAATCCCAAGGACATCGAATTTTTTAACCGGGTCAAAAAAATAAAATTAAAAAATTCCCAGATCGTCGCGTTTGGTTCAACGCGCAAGCCGCATACGAAAGCCTCCGAAGACGATAATCTGCGCGGACTGATTGCCGCCGAAACAAGAGTCATCACGATCTTCGGAAAAAGCTGGGACATGCACGTGAAGGAAGTGTTTAAGACGGACTTGGAGGAAAATATCCGCATGATCCATGATTCCATTAAGTTTCTCAAGTCCAAAGGCAAAGAAGTGGTCTATGACGCCGAGCACTTTTTTGACGGTTATACACATAACCCGTCTTATGCCCTCAAGACGATTCAGGCCGCGATGGAAGCCGGCGCTTCGGTTTTGGTGCTTTGTGATACCAACGGCGGCAGCCTGCCGTCCAAGGTCGGAAAGATTGTTTCCGACGTGCACGCGCATTGGGGGCATCCCCTCGGCATTCACACGCACAACGACTGCGGGGTTGGCATCGCGAACGCGGTCGCGGCCGTGGAGGCCGGCGTCACGCAGGTGCAGGGCACGATCAACGGTTTTGGGGAACGCTGCGGAAATCCGGATTTACTGTCCATCGTCGCCAATCTTCAGCTGAAACTCGGGTTTTCCTGTCTCGCGCCGCAAAAACTCAAAGAGTTTACGGAAGTTGCAAGGTTCGTGAGCGAAATCGGCAACATGCTGCTGCCCAAAAACCAGCCTTATGTGGGCCAAAGCGCTTTTGCGCACAAGGGGGGCGTGCATATCAACGCGGTGATGAAGAATCCGGAAACCTACGAACACATTGAGCCTTCGGTGGTGGGAAACCGCCGCCGGTTTCTCGTGTCGGAGCTTGGCGGGAAAACCAACATCATGCTGAGGGCGCAGGAACTCGACATTGAATTAAAAAAAGAATCCCCGGAAACCCGTAAAATCCTTCAAAGGGTCCAGGAAAAAGAGAACGAGGGTTACCAGTATGAATCCGCCGAGGCCAGTTTTGAGCTCTTGATTCGCGAAGTGACCGGAAAAAGAAAAAAATTTTTTGAGTTCAAAAAAGTTGAAGTTCTTGCCGAAAATATTGCCGATAAAAACCCAAATGCAACCGCCAAAGTCAGGCTCATCGTGGGGAAAGAAGAGAATTATGCTCAAGCCGAGGGTGACGGCCCCGTGAACGCGCTCGATACGGCTTTGAAAAAAGCGCTGTTGCCTTTTTATCCGCAGGTGCAGGAAATTCATCTGGACGACTACAAGGTGCGTGTCGTGAATTCCGAAGCCGGCACGGCCGCCAAAGTGCGCGTGATCATCGAATCCAGGGATGATAAAAAAATCTGGACCACCGTCGGTGTTTCCAGCAACATCATTGACGCCAGCTGGGAAGCGCTTGTGGACGCGATCGAATACAAACTTATCAAACCTTACTGAGCTCAGTAACTCATGAATACCCAGAACCGCACGAACCCCCCGCCCGACGCGCTTTCAAAGGTCTACAGTCCCAAACAAGTTGAAAAGGCTTGGTACCAGCAGTGGCTTTCCAAGCGCTATTTTTCCGCCTCCTTCAAATCAAAGAAGAAGCCTTATACGGTCGTGATTCCGCCGCCGAATATCACGGGAATACTCCATATGGGCCATGCGCTCAACAACACGCTTCAGGATATTCTGGTCCGTCATAAGCGCATGCAGGGTTTTGAAACGCTGTGGGTCCCGGGCACGGACCACGCCGGGATTGCCACGCAAAACGTGGTTGAGAAATCCTTGAAGGAAGAAGGATTGTCGCGCCAGGCGCTGGGCCGGGAAGAATTTTTAAAGCGCGTTTGGAAATGGCGCGAGAAGTACGGCCATACGATCATCCGCCAGCTCCACCGAATCGGCTGTTCCTGCGACTGGGAACGCACAAGATTCACGATGGATGAAGGGCTCTCAAAGGCGGTGCGCGAAGTTTTTGTCCGGCTTTATGAGAAGGGGCTCATCTACCGCGGTAAATACATCATCAATTGGTGCCCGCGCTGCCAGACGGCGCTTTCTGACGAAGAAGTGCAGCATAAGGAAATCACCGGCCACCTTTATTATTTGAAGTACGCGATTGAGGGCACAGACCAGCATGTCACGATTGCCACGACGCGGCCCGAAACAATGCTCGGCGACACGGCGGTGGGCTATCATCCGGGGGACGAGCGTTACAGGCATTTGGAAGGCAAAACAGCCTTGCTGCCTTTATTGAACCGCCGCCTGACGATTATCCAAGACGACCTGATTGACCCGAAATTCGGCACCGGCGCGCTTAAAATTACCCCGGCGCACGATCCCGTGGATTTCAATCTCGCCGAGAAGCACGGACTTGAATACGTAAATATCCTGAATCCCGACGGCACGTTGAATGAAAATGCCGGGCCCTATAAGGGGCTGGACCGCTTTGAGGCGCGAAAGAAGATTGTCTCGGAGCTTGAAGACAGGCGGATTCTGCTTGAGATGAAGGAGCACGTGCATGCGGTCGGACACTGTTATCGCTGCCAGACCGTCATCGAACCTTATTTGTCGCCCCAGTGGTTTGTGCGTATGAAGTCTTTGGCAAAGCCCGCGATTGCGGCTGTCAAGGAAGGAAAAACCACGTTTACGCCGAAGCGCTGGACCAAGGTGTATCTCGACTGGATGAACCATATCAAGGATTGGTGCATTTCCCGTCAAATCTGGTGGGGTCACCGCATTCCGGTCTGGACCTGTGAGTCTTGCCGCTCAAAAGGGACTCCGCCTAAGACCCCCAAGGATTCAAAAATTTATACCGAACCCGGCATGGTTGTCTCCCGCGAGACGCCTAAAAAATGCCCTGTTTGCGGCAACGCGGAACTTGTGCAGGACCCGGATGTGCTCGATACCTGGTTTTCTTCCTGGCTTTGGCCGTTCTCGACCCTGGGATGGCCCGAGAAAAGTGAGGAGCTTAAGTTTTTTTACCCAACCTCGTGCCTTGTCACCGGTTATGAAATTATATTCTTTTGGGTCGCCCGCATGATGATAGCCGGACACGAATTTATGGGTAAAGAGCCTTTTAAGGAAGTCTACATCCACGGCATCGTGAGGGACCAGACGGGTGCGAAGATGTCAAAGTCACTCGGGAACGCCGTCGACCCCATTCACATCATCGACGAATACGGCGCCGACGCGCTCCGCTACGGAATCATTTCAATCACGGCGGAGGGGCAGGACGTGTACGCCTCCAAGGAAAAATTTGAGGTGGGCCGGAATTTTGCGAACAAGGTATGGAACGCGTCGCGGTTTGTGATCATGAACCTGGATAAAAAAATAATTCACTCCTGCCTTAAAAGCAATCAAGCGCCAAAAATCACGCTGCTCGGCCCATTTGACCGCTGGATCTTAAGCCGCCTGAATCAAACCATCTTCAACGTGACCGACAGCCTGGAAAAACTGAGGTTTAATGAAGCGATTTCCACGCTGTACGATTTTTTCTGGCACCATTTTTGCGACTGGTACGTGGAACTGGCCAAGCCCGGCATCCGATCCGAGGGAACGCAGTGGACGCTCTGCGAGGTGCTCGATAAAACGCTCAAGCTCCTGCATCCTTTCATGCCGTTCATCACCGAAGAAGTCTGGCAGAAGATCCCCCATAGGGGCGAATCGATCATGACAAGCGCGTGGCCGAAGCTGGACAAGAAACGCATTGACACGAAAATCGAGGCCGAAGCGGAGCTCGTCATCAGTGAAATCCAAGCCATTCGGAACGTGCGCTCCGCCTGGCAGATCAATCCCAAGGAACGGGTGACCGTGGCCGTCAAAACTGCGCGTGACCGTGAAATGAAAATTTTGAAAAACTATTCCACTTACATCGTGCAGATGGCCAAAGTGTCCTCACTTCAGATCGGCAAAAACGTCAAGCGCCCGAAAGAATCGGCGGTTGCGAATATCGGCCGCGTGGAAACCTACGTGGTGCTTTCGGGCCTCATCGACACGCAAATGGAGCGCCAGCGTATCGAGTGCGCGCTTCTGGATGTGGAGAAAATGATCCGCGGGCTTCAGGGGCGCCTCCGGAACGAGGATTTCGTGAAGAAGGCACCGAAGGAAATCGTGGAGCGGGAGCAGAGGAAAGCGGAAGAACTCGAGAACCGCAAGAAACGCCTCTTGGAAAACCTGAAAGTTCTCACCTACTGAGGTTTCATTAAATAATGCTTCAAACAAGCCAGATTGACCCACTCGTAAAACTCGCGTTGAAGGAGGACGTGGGATCGAGAGACATCACCACCTCCTCGATCATTCCGAAGAACCTCTCGGTCAAGGCCGATATCGAATTCAAACAGTCCGGCGTTTTGTGCGGCATTCAGATCGCCGAACGCGTGTTCCGTCTTACCGATGAAAACCTGCGTTTCCTTCCGGTGGCGAGGGACGGGGAAAGAATCGAAAAAAACCGGGAAGTGGCCTACCTCGAGGGCTCGGCCGCGGCGCTCCTCATTGCCGAGCGCACGGCGCTCAATTTCCTGGCGCATCTTTCGGGAGTCGCCACACGCACGCGTGAATTTGTGGAAAAGGTGAAAAATACGCAAGCCAATATCCTCGACACGCGCAAAACCACGCCGGGCCTGAGACTATTTGAAAAGTATGCGGTCGCCACCGGCGGCGGCATGAACCACCGGATGGGACTATACGACCAGGCGCTCATCAAAGACAATCACTTAAGGATTCTTCGCAAGGAACCGATCGCCTCGGCGGTTTCGAGGCTTAAGAGTTCTGTTTTAAAGCGCACAATCATCGGCGTTGAAGTAAAAAACCTCATGGAACTCAAAGGAGCCCTGAAAGCACCCGTTGATTACATCCTGCTGGACAATATGAAGGTCGAAATGGTGCGCGAAGCGGTGAATTTAAGAAAAAGAGCGCAAAGCAAGGTTCTTTTCGAGGCCTCAGGCGGCATCACGATTGACAATGTGCTCGACTACGCCGAGACCGGCGTTGAAAGAATCTCCGTGGGTGCGCTGACGCACCACGCGCTTTCGATTGACATTTCGCTGGATATCGTAGGGTAAAGATAGCGTAGAGCGTTTAGCGTGGAGCGTAGAGACAGAGATAAGAAGTACTTTGATTTTCTTATACGCTCTACGCTAAACGCTAGAAAAACTTATGAATTTTAAAATCCGCTCAAAAATGACCCCAAAAGGGGACCAGCCTCAGGCTATTGAAAAGCTCACGAAAGCCCTCGCCGCCGGCGAGCGCTATCAGACGCTTTTGGGCGTCACCGGCAGCGGAAAAACTTTCACAATGGCGCACGTGATTGCCCGCTTAAACCGTCCGACACTCGTGATGTCCCACAACAAGACGCTTGCCGCTCAGCTGTACAGCGAATTCAAAGACATCTTCCCGGAAAATGCGGTGGAATACTTCGTGAGCTACTACGATTATTATCAGCCCGAGGCTTACCTCCCGGTCACCGACACCTATATCGAAAAAGATTCCTCCATCAATGAGGACATCGACCGCCTGAGGCTTCGCGCGACGAGCTCGCTTCTCTCACGGCGGGACTGCCTCGTCGTCGCCTCCGTATCGGCTATTTACGGCCTGGGTTCGCCGGCCGAATATTCGGAGTTTTTGGTGTTTGTGAGGTCCGGGCAGGCATTTCCGCGCGAGGAGCTCTTAAGAAAGCTTGTGGATATCCAATACCAGAGAAATGACATTGATTTCAAGCGCGGCACGTTCAGGGTCCGCGGAGACGTGGTGGAGGTCTTTCTGGCCTATGAAGAGACCGCGATCCGCATTGAATACGAGTGGGATGAAATCAAAAGGCTTTCGCGCATGGATCCACTGACCGGAAAAACGCTTCACACGCTTGAATCCAGCGCCATTTATCCGGCCAAACACTTTGTAACCACCGAAACAAGGCTTACGCGCGCTTTGCCTGGCATTGAAAAAGAGCTTGAGGAGCGTTTAAAAGAGCTTCACTCACAAAATAAGCTTCTGGAGGCCCAGCGTCTGGAGCAAAGAACGCGCTATGACATGGAAATGATGCGCGAGCTTGGATTTTGTTCGGGCATTGAGAATTATTCCCGCACCCTCACGGGGCGCGAGCCTGGGTCGCGCCCTTACTGCCTCATGGATTATTTCCCGGAGGATTTCCTGACCGTGATCGACGAATCGCACATCACGGTCCCGCAGATCCGCGGCATGTATTTCGGCGACCGCGCCCGCAAGGAGACGCTCGTCGAATACGGCTTCAGGCTTCCGTCGGCGCTGGATAACCGGCCTCTGCGTTTCGAAGAATTTGAGGCGTTTGCCAAACAAGTGGTTTTCGTGTCGGCCACGCCTGCCGTGTACGAAGCCAAAAAATCGTCCCAAGTCGTAGAACAGATCATACGCCCGACGGGTCTTTTAGACCCGCCGATCGAGGTCCGCCCGACGAAGGGACAAATCGATGACCTCGTGGAAGAAGTGAAAAAACGCGCGAAGGACAAAGAACGCGTGATCGTCACCACGCTCACGAAGCGCATGTCCGAAGAGCTCGCGGATTATCTGAAAAGAACGGGCATCCGCGTCCAATACCTTCATTCGGAGATTGACGCGATCCAACGTGTGGAGATTTTGAGGGACCTACGGCTCCGAAAATTTGACTGCCTGGTGGGAATCAACCTTCTCAGGGAAGGCATCGATCTGCCGGAGGTTTCTTTGGTGGTCGTTCTTGACGCTGACAAGGAGGGTTTTTTAAGAAGCCAGACTTCCCTGATCCAAGTTGCGGGCCGGGCCGCCAGACACGTAAACGGCCAGGTCATCCTATACGCCGACACGGTGACGGAATCTATGAGAAACACCCTTCAGGAAACCAAGCGGCGCCGTAAGATCCAGACTGAGTACAACAAAAAAAATCATATCACGCCCACGAGCATCCAGAAAGAAGTAAGGGAGGGGATCGAGGCCGTTAAAAAAGCCAGAGAAATTGTAAAGGAGACGGCGGGCCTCCGGGAGGGGGTAGAAGACGTGATGCAGGTCTTAAGCGATCTCGAGGCCGAGATGGAAGAGGCCGCACGGAGCCTCCAATTTGAACGGGCGATCTTTTTACGCGACCAGATCAAGACCCTGCAAAAGAAGCTGGAAAAAGAAAAAAGCGTGAAAATCCCCAAACACGCAAAGGCGGCATAAAATGGCCAAAGACAGCGCCGTCTTGAAATCTTTGAGGGATCAAAAAGGCCAGTTTGTCTCGGGGGAGGAAATTTCAAAAAAACTTAAAGTCTCGCGTTCCGCCGTCTGGAAAGAAATCCAGGTTTTGAAAAACCTGGGTTATGAAATCGGCGCCGGGCCGCATCTGGGGTACCGGCTTCTGGGCATTCCCGACCGCATGCTTCCGGACGAGTTGTCCGCAGGGATCAAAACCAAATTCATCGGAAGGCAGATTATTTCTTATGAAGAAACCCGGTCCACCAATGATGCGGTTTTTCACCTCGGGGAAGAAGGCTTGAAAGAGGGCGTGTGCGTATTTGCCGAGCATCAAACCCAAGGGCGGGGACGCCTCGGCCGTGCCTGGGTCTCTCCGAAGTACAAAAATATACTGTTCTCCGTCCTCTTAAGACCTGATTTGTCACCCGCAGGAGTGTCCAAAGTGACATTGATGGCAGCGGTGTCGGTGGTAAAGACGCTGCGGTTATTGACAGGACGCCGTTTTCATATCAAATGGCCGAACGATGTTTTGTTCCATGAAAAAAAACTTTGTGGTATTTTGACAGAAATGAGTTCTGAGCCGGACAGGGTCAATTTTATCGTCGTCGGCATCGGAATCAATGTCAACGCGGACCCCGGGGAACTCGTGAAAGGTGCCACCTCTCTCAAGGAAATCACGGGGACCTGGCAGTCGCGCATCGAAATCAGTCAAACGCTTCTTGAGACATTTGAATCGGACTACCTCCAGTTAAAAAAAGGGGAGTTTGAGGCGCTGGCTAAAAAATGGGAGGAGTTCTCGTCCACTTCCGGGAAGCGGGTGACCGCGACCGTGCTGGGCCGGAAAATCCATGGGACTGCGGTCGGAATCGACAAGGAAGGCGCGTTGTGGATCCGGACAGATTCGGGGCTCCAGGAAAAAATACTCGCGGGTGACGTTCAGCATGAAAAATAACCTGCTCGCGGTCGACGTCGGCAACACGAGCGTATTATTCGCCTTTTTTTCCGGAAGGAAGCTCGTAAAATTCCGCCGCGTCGCTGCCCGGCATTATAAAACCCGGGTCTTGAGTGTACTTCGCGCCCATTTTCCGCTTAAGAAAATAAGCGCGGTGGTGATAGCCAGCGTCGTGCCGCCGGTCGGCTCCTTCTTAAAGAAAGAAATCCCCAAGAAACTCGGCCTCCGGACATTGCTAATCGGCAGGGATATTCAAGCGCCGATCCTTAATAAATATAAAAACCCGAAACAAGTCGGCATGGACCGCCTGATGAACGCGTTGGCCGCCTTCCAAAAATATAAGAAAGAAGCCATTGTGATTGATTTCGGCACCGCGATCACATTTGATGTGGTCTCCCGCAAAGGAGAGTACCTGGGAGGTGTGATTGCGCCGGGCATTGAAATAAGCCTCGAGGCGTTATTCCAGCGGACGGCACTGCTCCCCAAGACCCGGCTTTTACACCCCAAAAGCATCCTGGGCGCCGATACGGTTGAAAGCATCCGGGCCGGTTGCAGCTTCGGAATAGGGGGACTCTGTGACCGGGTCGTCGATGAGATCAAAAAACATGAGCAGTTTAAGCCGGTGGTCATCGCCACCGGGGGTTACGCCAGGTTTATGTCTGATTACTGCCGTTCCATTCATAAAGTCGACCCGATGTTGACCCTTCAGGGTATCCTTTTCACCTATCAGACCTATCAAAAAAATTCAAAAAAATTCTTGACAAAATCCCGGTAATCTATACAATCTAGCCTGCTGGCACTCAAGTCAGATGAGTGCTAATGAAGCAATTTTGAACAGGAGGAATGAGAATGAGCAACGCAAAGATCCAGCCTTTAGGCGATAGAGTTTTGGTGGAGCCGCTTGAAGCTGAAGAGAAAACAACCGGGGGCATTGTGATTCCGGACACAGCCAAAGAGAAGCAACAGCGCGGGAAAGTGATCGCCATCGGCAAAGGCCGTGTGGCCGAAGATGGGAAAGTGACTCCGCTTGAAGTGAAGGTGAATGACCAGGTCCTTTTCGGAAGATATGCCGGCACCGAAGTCAAAATCGGCGCAGGCGACTACCTGATCATCAAAGAAGATGACATTTTGGCAATTCTTAAATGAGCCCGACGGAAAGCGGATAGACATTTCATCTAATTCTAATTAGGAGGAGGTTTAAAAATGGCAAAGCAGCTACTATACAGCGATGAAGCACGCCGCTCGGTGCTCCGAGGCGTCGAACAGCTGACTCGCGCAGTCAAAGTGACGCTGGGGCCCAAGGGCCGCAACGTCTGCATCGATAAGAAATTTGGCTCACCTACGATCACCAAGGACGGCGTGACCGTTGCCAAGGAAATTGAGCTCAAGGACCCTTATGAAAATATGGGCGCCGAAATGGTCAAAGAAGTTGCCACAAAGACCAGTGACAATGCCGGTGATGGAACCACCACCGCGACGGTCCTGGCCGAAGCGATCTTCCGCGAGGGCCTGAAGAACGTCACGGCCGGCGCCAACCCCATGGCCTTAAAGCGCGGGATTGAGCGGGCGGTTGAACAGGTTGTGGAAAATCTGAAGAAACTATCCAAGCCCATCAAAGGCAAGAAGGAAATCGCGCAGGTCGCCTCAATCGCGGCAAACAATGACGGCGAAATCGGCGATTTGATCGCCCAGGCAATGGAAAAAGTCGGAAAAGACGGCGTCATCACCGTGGAAGAAGCCAAATCAACCGCAACGACACTCGATGTCGTGGAGGGCATGCAGTTTGACCAGGGTTATCTTTCACCGTATTTTGTGACGGATCCGGATCGCATGGAAGCAACGCTTGAGGATGCCTATATCCTGATCCAGGAAAAGAAGGTTTCCTCGATGAAGGACCTCCTGCCGATCCTTGAAAAGGTCGCTAAGGGCGGCAAACCGCTTCTCATCATCTCCGAAGACACCGAAGGGGAGGCGCTGGCAACGCTCGTCGTGAATAAATTACGCGGCACGCTCCAAGTCTGCGCGGTCAAGGCACCCGGATACGGGGACCGCCGCAAAGAGATGTTGGGGGACATCGCGGTGCTTACGGGCGGCAAAGCGATCACCGAAGATCTCGGAATCAAGCTTGAGAACGTCCGTGTCGAAGATCTCGGCCGCGCCAAGCGCGTCACGATCGACAAGGAAAACACCACGATCATCCAAGGGGGCGGCAAAACGGCCGATATCAACGGCCGCATTGCTACGATCAAGAAGCAGATCGAAGACTCCGATTCGGATTATGACAAGGAAAAGCTCCAGGAACGTTTGGCCAAACTCGCCGGCGGCGTAGCTGTGATCAATGTCGGTGCGGCCACCGAAACTGAAATGAAGGAAAAGAAGGCGAGAGTTGAAGATGCGCTCCACGCGACCCGCGCAGCCGTGGAAGAGGGAATTGTCGCCGGCGGCGGCGTCGCGCTCATTCGTTCAAGCAAGGGGCTCGAAAAGATGGACCTTAGAGGCGATGAGCTCGTCGGCGCCCAGATTGTCAAGCGGGCTATTGATGAACCCCTTCGCCAAATCGCGTTCAACGCGGGCGCAGTCGGCGACGTTGTCGTGGACAGAGTGAAGAATGAAACGGGCAATATCGGCTACAACGCCGATAAGGACAAATACGAAGACCTGATTGATGCGGGTATTATCGATCCCGCCAAGGTGACCCGTACCGCCTTGCAGAACGCAGCTTCCATCGCGGCGCTTCTGTTGACGACGGAGTCGCTTATCACCGATCTTCCCGAGGAGAATAAGTCGGCCATGCCGGCGATGCCTCCGGGGGGCGGAATGGGCGGCGGAATGTATTAAGAGATAAAAGATACGAAAGAAACCCGGGTTTTCAACGAGAGAGCCCGGGTTTTTTGTTGTCATTTTTTAACCTAATCTGATAAAATACTTGCTTCAACCACGGAGTTTTTCATGAAAAAAACAGTCTCTTTCCTTACTCTTACCACTTTATTCTTAAGCGGTTATGTGTTTTCTGCCGAAACACTGGAGGGAAACGGCGAAGTGATCAGTTCCGACCCGGTTTATTCCCGCGTGACGATCAAGCATAAGCCCATTCAGGGTTTTGTGGGGGGCAATGAAACGGAATTTTTAGTCACCTCGCCCGGGCTTTTAAAGGGGATCAACCGACACGATCTGGTTGATTTTACGTTGGTGGACCCCAAGGGCGATGTGCGCATCACAAAAATCACGAAGACCGGGGCCGCCCAGCCGAAAGACGAGGCGTTTGCGGTCGGACAAGCGGTCCAGGACGTGCTGGTAACCGCCGGACAGGCTGCCAAGGCCGTCACGGCGCCCATTCCGGCCGTGAATCAAGTCGTGAGCGGGGCTGTGGGCGCCGCGACGGACACCACGGAGCCTGTGCTGGAAGATGCAGGGCCTGAAATCAAAAAATCATTTTAAATGAGCGCGCGACTTACGGAGCGAAGCGACGTCAAGTCGCCCGCGCGAATTTATCCTGAGGAGACGCCCAAGCGTCGACGAAGGATCTCATTAGAGAGAGATTATCTATGGGAATGTGGCTAGGGCGGGGAAGGAAAGCGCGGCGTTGCTACGGGTTTGATGAAATAGCGCTGGTGCCTGGTTTGGTGACAATCAACCCGAATGAAGTGGACACCTCCTGGCAGGTGGGGAAGAAAAAATTCCGCGTGCCGATCATCGCCTCCGCGATGGACGGGGTCGTCGATGTAAATTTTGCCGTCCGGATGTCCAAAATGGGAGGCATCGCGTGTTTAAATCTCGAGGGCGTGCAAACACGCTATGAAAATCCTTCCGAAGTCCTCAAGAAAATAGCCAACGCCAGCTTTGAGGAATCCACGCGCCTGCTCCAGGCCCTTTACAAGCAGCCCATTCAAGAAAAACTGGTCACAAGACGGATCAAGGAGATTAAAAAGAAAGGGGGCGTGGTCTGTGTTTCGAGCATCCCGCAGCGCGCTCAAATCTTCGGAACAATCGCGCAGGACGCCGGTTGCGACGTTTTTATCGTGCAGTCCACCGTGACCACCGTGCGCCACCTCTCGACGGAATACAAGACACTGGATTTCTATAAATTCTGCAAAAGGGTGAAAATTCCCGTTATCATCGGAAACTGCGTGACTTACCAAACGACGCTTGAACTCATGGACACCGGCGCGGCCGCTCTGCTCATCGGTATCGGGCCCGGCGCCGCCTGCACGACACGGGGCGTTTTGGGGTTGGGCGTGCCTCAGGTCACCGCGATTTGCGATGCGGCCGCCGCGCGTGATTTCTACTACAAAAAAAACGGAAAATACGTGCCGATCATCGCGGACGGCGGAATGAGCACCGGCGGCGATATTTGCAAGGCGTTCGCCTGCGGCTCCGATGCGGTGATGGTAGGTTCGGCGTTCGCCCGGGCCAAGGAGGCACCGGGCGGCGGCACTCACTGGGGCATGGCCACGCCCCACGCCAATCTTCCAAGGGGAACGCGCATCCACGTGGGAACGACGGGCACGCTTGAAGAGATCCTTTTTGGGCCTGCCCGGTTGGACGACGGTACTCAAAACCTGATGGGTGCGCTGCAAACCTGCATGGGCAATGTCGGCGCACAAAGTATCAGGGAATTACAGCTCACCGAGCTCATTATCGCGCCTTCCATCCGTACCGAAGGAAAAGTGTTCCAGCAGACACAACGGGTCGGAATGGGTAAATAGGTTTGAGATCTTTTTCGAAGCACACGCTGGAAAGTTTCCTAAACCGCCTCGCCTCATCCTCAATGACTCCCGGAGGGGGGAGCGCGGCGGCAATCACAGCCGCCCTAGGCACGGCGCTTCTTGAGATGACGGCCGGAATCAATCAGAAAAAGGCGTTTAATAGGCAGTTTGCGCGTCATTTAAAAAAAATAAAAAAAATACGACTTGAGTTGTTAACGCTTGCCGCCGAAGATGCCAAAGCGTTTTTAAATTTTTTAAAAGTCAGGAAAAAAGACAAAAAGAGCCGGGTCTATCAAAATGCTTTAAAAAAAAGTGCGCGGGTGCCGCTCAAAATCTGCGCGCTTTCCTGCGAAGCGCTTCGCGCCGCCCAACGTGAGATTCCCCGCACGGGCCGCTGGCTTGCGAGTGATTTGGCCGAAGCGGCCATCTTGCTGGAAGCCGCGTTTCGAGCGGGCCGGTGGAATGCGGAAATAAACTTGAAAAGCATTCAAGACCGCCGCTGCGCCGAAAAAGGGGAGGCCTGCCTTGCCAAACTTGAGAA
This sequence comes from Omnitrophica bacterium RIFCSPHIGHO2_02_FULL_51_18, assembly GCA_001804125.1. Taxonomy (GTDB): domain Bacteria; phylum Omnitrophota; class Gorgyraeia; order 2-02-FULL-51-18; family 2-02-FULL-51-18; genus 2-02-FULL-51-18. The sequence continues at coordinate 73,444 of MHFI01000036.1, read as the reverse complement.
GGATTGTTCTCGCACCAAAAATAAAATTATAAAGGACTTGGGATATGGCAGGCGCGCAGCTTCTTAAGGGACAGGCGATCGCCGAAAACTACCTAGACTCGGCGGCACGTCAAATCAGGCAGATAAAAGCCGAACATGGGGAGCTTGCGCTGGCAACGATTCAGGTGGGACGGGCTAAAGACACCGTTTTGTATTCCAGTTATCTGGGCCGGACCTTGAAAAAAATGGGTATCCGATGGGCGCCCAATCTATTTCCGGAAAATGAGTCCGAAAGCGCGGTGATCGAAAAAATCAGGAAGCTCAACGATAGTCCCCGGATCACCGGCATCCTGGTGTTTTCCCCCTTGCCCGGGCGCCTCAGTCCGACCAACGTTCTGAGCAACATTCATATCTTAAAAGACGTGGAAGGGCGCACGTTTTTAAAAAGTCACTTTGGGGTTTTTTCTCCTACGGCCAATGCGGTGCTCGCGCTGATTGAGTCCAAAATGCCGAACCTCGCAGGCAAAAAGGCCGTCGTCGTCGGCCACGGTGACCTGGTGGGAAAACCAACCGCCATTTTGCTCATGGATCGATTGGCCACCGTAACGGTTTGCCATGCCCGGACAAAAAATATAGAATCCCATATCTCCCAGGCGGATATTGTCGTGGCCGTCGTCGGCAAACCCAATATCATCAAGGGGAAATGGATCAAAAAAGGCGCGATGGTCATTGATGTCGGGGAAAATAGGGTGGCCGGAAAGCTCGTCGGCGATATTGAATTTGAGCCGGCCAGGGCGCGGGCCTCGTACTTAAGCCCGGTTCCCGGCGGCGTCGGACCCGTTACCAACGTGATGCTGATTAAAAACCTGATAACGCTCCAGAAAATCAGAGAGTCCATGAATGGAATTTGCTGAAACCCTTAAACGGCCGCGTTTTGTCGTGACCGCGGAGCTCGGTCCGCCAAAAGGCACTCGCCTTGAATCGTTCTTCAAGCAAGCGGCTTACCTGAAAAATAACGTGCATGCGGCCAATGTTACGGACCAGCAAAGCGCCTTGATGAAACTGGGCTCGATCGCCGCCTGTCACCTCTTAAAGGATTTTGGCATCGAGCCGATCATGCAAATGACCTGCCGCGATAAAAACCGCATTGCGCTTCAGTCCGACCTTTTGTCGGCGTCGGTGTTGGGAATATCCAATGTGCTGGTTTTGAGCGGTGACCCGATCACGATCGGCGATCACCCGGAAGCAAAACCTGTATTCGACGTGGACTCCGCCGATTTTATTTCAGTCATCAAGAAACTGGGCGAAGGGTTTGACATGACGGGTCATCGGTTGGACGGCGCTCCCCAATTTTGGGTGGGTGCCGCGATGAATCCTTGCGTGGATAATCTGGATGTTGAAATCGCCAAAACCCGGAAGAAAATCGAAAGGGGCGCCGATTTTTTCCAGACCCAGGGTGTTTTTGATCTGGGCCGGTTTAAAAAGTTCATGGACCGCTACCACACCGAAGGGTTTAAAGTGCCGGTGCTGGCCGGCACCCTCCTGCTTAAGTCCGCCAAAATGGCCAACTTTATGAACGAAAAGATTCCGGGTATTTTTATTCCGACTCAAATGATTAGAAGGCTTGAGGGAACGCAAGACCCCAAAAAAGAGTGCGTTCGGATCGCCTGTGAAATCATTGAAGCCGTCAAATCCCAGGTCCAGGGAGTGCATCTGATGGCCATCGGCTGGGAAGAGTTGATTCCTGATATTGTAAGTCATTCAAACATAAAGCCTTAACCCCACCAGATGAATACCCAAGAGTTTATCCGCCAAAAGAAGCGGCACAAAAAATGGGTGATGGTCACCGCCTACGACACGCCGACCGCCGAAATTTTAGATGCGGCGGGAGTGGATTTCGTGCTGGTGGGCGATTCCGTGGGAATGGTGGTGCTGGGCTACCCCACGACGACCGGCGTCACGATGGATGAGATGATTCACCATGCCAAAGCCGTAAGGCGCGGCACCCGGCGCGCAAAACTTATCGGGGACCTGCCTTTAAGCGGAATTACCAAAGGCGCCGCGCATGCGCTCGAGTCGGCCCAGCGGTTCATCGAGGAAGCCCGCTGCGACGCGGTGAAGCTCGAATGGGGAAGAAAAACCCCCGAAATTTTAAGGAAGCTCGTCCGTTATAAAATTCCGGTCATGGGGCATGTGGGCTTGACCCCGCAGACCGTGGATCCAAAATCAGGTTTTAAGGTTCGCGGTAAAAGCGCGGAAAGCGCCCTCACTATTTTCAAGCAAGCGCATTTTTTTGAAAAACACGGCGCGTTTGCGGTTCTATTGGAATGCATCCCCGGCCCTCTGTCCAGGGTCATCACAAAAACACTTAAAGTTCCGACCATCGGCATCGGCGCCGGGCGTTTTTGCGACGGGCAGGTGCTCGTGTTTCATGACCTCGTGGGCCTCTTCACCCGATTCAAGCCGCTGCACGTAAAACGATACGCGGAGGGCCGGTTGATTTTTGAAAAAGCCGTCAGCCGTTTTTCAAAAGAGGTCAAAAACGGAAAATTCCCCGATAAACGTCACAGCTTTCAAATGGATCCGAAAGAATTCAGCCGATGGGAGCGGCTGTTATGACGACCTATCTTCTCTTAACGGTTTTTTTCGGGTACTTGGCAGGCGCCGTGCTTTATTTTTTAAGCTTTGAGCTCCAAAGCGAGGCGCTTTACAGGCCCGCAAAGCTTGTCGTGTTCGGAAGCATTTTGTTCCACGGGGCGCTCTTGCCATCCTCTTTCATACAAAATCCCCATTTTTCAATCACGACGCTTGCCGAATACCTCGAGGTTGTTTCGTTTTTGATGATCGCCATTTCGTTCGCGGTCGAATGGCGCGCGAAAACGCGGTTCTTGCTCCTTTTCTCATTGCCTATTGTGCTTGTTTTTTGCTTTTTAGCGGTCCTGCTGGCCCATCAAAAACAACCGGCGGCATTGATGACGCACCTGCCGGGCTGGCTCTGGATCCACACCGGGCTCATCTTAAGCGGTTTCACGAGTTTGATTGTGTCGGTGTCCTCAGCGCTGATGTATCTCTTGCAGTCCGCGCAGCTTAAATCCAAGCACCCGGGGCCGGCGTTTTTAAAGCTTCCTTCGCTTGACACGCTGGACCGTCTGCATTTCGTGTCTTTATCGGCGGGCGTGGTTCTTTTTTCGCTCGGCATCGCCAGCGGTTTTATATGGGCCCGCCAGATGAAAGAGTTTCTGGAAATCCTGAAAGACCCAAAAGTGTCTCTCTCATTTTTGACCTGCCTCATGTACTGGACGATTCTTTCGTTTCGCTTGAGCGCTTTGCGGCGCGGCCAAAAAATCGCGATGGGCACCGTGTTCATTTTTATTTTCCTCTTCATCACGCTCCTAAGCTCGATTTACGCGCCTTCGGGTTTTCACAGGGGATTTTAGGCATGGAGATCACGGTCCTCGGCCTAAACCACAAAACCGCCCCTCTGGAAATCCGCGAGCGTTTGAGCATTCCGAAACACAAGGCCGCGGATATCTTGAAGCGTCTCGAAGCAGAGCGCATCTTTGACGAAAGAGTGCTCCTTTCCACCTGCAACCGCACGGAACTCTATGGGGTCGGCCGAAACAACCAGGAATCCGTGGTTCGCGCCAAAAAGTTTTTGAGCGACTATTCGAACATCGACCTGGCTGACTTCGAGAACAATCTTTATGTGTTTAAACAGCCGGACTCCGTGGAGCATCTTTTTTCCGTGGCCTCGGGCCTTGATTCGATGGTGCTGGGAGAAACGGAGATACTAGGCCAGGTGAAGGATGCTTACCTGGAAGCCCATAAGATCCGCCAGACCGGCAAGGTGCTGAACACCCTCTTCCAGCGCTCGCTTAAAGTCGCGAAAAATTTAAGGACTCACACGGACATCGGAGCCGGAAAAGTCAGCGTGGCGTCCGTGGCGGTGGAGCTGGCCGAAAAAATATTCGAAAATCTCCGGAACGCGCGCGTGATGATCATCGGAACCGGCGAGATGGCCGGCCAAGTCGGGAAGGCCATGGTTTCTAAAGGCGCAAAATCCATGATTGTTTCGCACCGTCATCTCGACAGGGCCGAAGGCCTGGCCCAGGCGCTTGGCGGCGAAGCGCTTTCCTATGAAGCCTATGAGGGCCGGATCAAGGAGACCGACATTTTGATTACATCCACGCTGGCTCCGTTCGTGCTCATTCAGGAAAGACAGGCGCGCGCCTGGATGCGCGCCCGGCATGAAAAACCGCTTTTCATCATTGACATCGCCGTTCCCAGAAACGTGGATGCGGCCATCGAGAAGCTGGACAACGTCTACCTGTACAATGTGGACGACTTGAAAAATATCGCTGACCAGAACCTGGCCCTCCGGAAGAGCCAGCTGGAAGAATGCTTTCGCCTGATCCACGCTCAGACCCAGCATTTCATGGGGTGGCTGTCAAAGGAGCGCTTCGTTTGAGAAAACCGGCCGCGAAGAAAGTCGTGAGAGTGGGAACGCGCGGGAGCCTGCTTGCGATGGCGCAGGCCGGTGAGATTAAAAGGAAGCTTGAAAAAAAATACCCCAAGCTTTCATTCCGGCTGGTAGTCATTCAGACCCGGGGGGATGAATTCCAAGTGGGCGTCTTCACGAAAGCAATTGAGGAAGCGCTTTTAAAAAATAGGGTGGATATCGCCGTGCACAGTCTGAAGGACCTGCCGACAGAGCTTCCCAAGGGCCTTTGCCTGGCCGCGTTTCCGAAGCGCCTGGACCCCGGCGATGTTTTGATTTCCAAGCGCCGCTACACGCTCCAGACGCTTCCAAAAAATGCGGTCGTCGGCACCGGAAGCCCCAGAAGAAAACGACAGATCCAGCTCATAAGGCCTGACCTGTGTCTCGCGGATATCCGGGGCAATCTGGACACGCGCGTTAGAAAAGTGATTCATGGAAAAAAATACGCGGCGGCGGTCGTCGCAAAGGCAGGGCTTAAACGCCTTAAAAAGTACCTGAACTTCGCCGTGCCTATTCCTTTGAAAGAGGTAATGCCGGCTGTCGGGCAAGCCGCACTTGGGATTGAAACGCGAAAAAGCGACCGCACGCTCATCCGGCTTCTCAAACCCCTCAACGACCCGCGGACAAAAATGCAGGTTTGCGCCGAAAGAAGGTTTCTCAAAGAATTAAGGGGCGGCTGCCGGGTGCCGGTCGGGATATTGTCAGAGATTCGGCAAAATAAAATCCGCATCAGAGCGGCCGTTTTTTCCACGCGCTCCGAAGCGGCCGTAACCGGAGAGATCCGAGGACCGGCTTCCCAATCCGAGAAATTAGCGGCAATCCTTGCGAAAAAACTTTTAAAAAAAGGCGCGGGCAGGCTTTTGAGGGAGGCGCGCTCATGACCGGGAAAGTCTCGCTGGTCGGCGCCGGGCCGGGTGACCCGGAGCTTTTGACGCTGAAAGCCCATCACCGCTTAAAAGAGGCGGACCTCGTTGTTTACGATACGCTGGCAAATCCCGAACATCTGAAGCACGTCAAGGCTTCGGCAAAAACCATTTGTGTCGGCAAACGATTTCGTTATCACCCCTATTCACAAAGAAGAATCAACCGGATGATTATTCAGGCTGCCCGGAAAGGCCAAAAGGTCGTGCGGTTAAAGGGCGGGGACCCTTATCTTTTCGGGAGAGGGGGGGAAGAGGCGCTTTATCTTCACCATCACAAAGTCCCTTTTGAAGTCATCCCCGGCGTCACCAGCGCCACGGCCTGTGCCGCCTACGCGGGTATTCCGCTGACGCACCGGAAACACAGCGCGTCTGTCACATTCCTGACCGGCCACAGGGCCCATGACGAAAATCTCGATTCCGTCCCATGGGATAAAATAGCCGCCTCAAAAGGGACGCTCGTGATCTACATGGGTTTTTACAATCTGGCAAAGATTGCGCGGCAGCTTGTCCGGGCCGGCATGTCCGCCGCGACGAAAGCTTGCGTGATTGAATGGGGCACGCTCCCGAAACAGCGCTCTTGCGACGGCACGCTTTCCGATATCGCGGGCAAAGTCAAAAAGAAAAAATTAAAAGCGCCGGCAATCATCATTGTCGGAGAGGTGGTTTCGCTTAAAAACCAGCTTTCTTGGTACGAAAAATTGCCTCTTTTCGGAAAAAAGATCGTTGTGACACGCACGCGAGACAAAATAGGCGCGCTCACCGACAAGTTGACAGAGCTGGGTGCGGAGGTCTTGGAATTTCCGACGATTGAAATAGCGCCCTTGCGGAACTTCAGGGAAATGGATGAATCCATACGCTCCATCTCCCGTTATGAGTGGATGGTGTTCACGAGCACTTACGGCGTCGAAGCGTTCTTTAACCGCCTCCATGGCAGCCATAAAAAAGATGCGCGCTCCTTGAAGGGGATCCGCATTGCCTGCGTGGGCCCCGAAACCGGGAAGTGGCTGGAACGGTACGGGCTTCGGAGCGATCTCATGCCTGAGCGGTTCGAAACTTCGGCGATTGTTGACGAGTTCAGGAAACAAAGGATCCCGGTTTACGGAAAAAATTTTCTCCTCGTGCGCGCTTCCGCAGCACCGCCTGAACTCGAGCAGGGGCTTAAAAAATTAGGCGCGAATGTCACACGGATCACGGGTTATCGGACAAAAATTTCCAAAACCCGCCCGAAGACGATCCAAGAGGTTTTGCTCCGGGGTTCCGTGGATTTTGTGACATTCACAAGCTCGTCAACCGTAGACCATTTTGTTAGAATACTTCGGCTTAAGAATGTCAAAAGGATTGCAAAAAACACGCGGTTTGCCAGTATTGGCCCAGTCACGTCGAAGGCTTTGAGAAGCTACGGGTTAAACCCCCGTTGCCAGGCCAAAATATTTACGATCGACGGGCTTGTGGACGCCATCCGGCATTCCGTGAAGAAAGGTCACTAGGTGAAATACCCGCTCGTTCGCTTGCGAAGGCTTAGGGAAAATCCGAAACTACGCAGTTTGATAGAAGAACATGCGCTTTTATCCAAGGATTTGATCCAGCCTCTTTTTATCGGGGAAAATTTATCAAGTCCCGCGGCCATTGCATCCATGCCGGGCCAATTCCAGTGGTCTTTCAACACACTGCTGGAAGAAGCCAAGGCGCTGGAATCGCTCGGAGTCTCTTCCGTGATTCTTTTCGGAATCCCAGCCAAAAAGGACACACGCGGGCGGCAGGCGTTTGCCAAAAAGGGGATTGTTCAACGCGCCGTCGCCGCCATTAAGAAAAAATGCCCCAAGATTCTCGTGATCGCCGATGTGTGCCTCTGTGAATACTTGGAGCACGGCCACTGTGGACACGTTCGGGACGGACGAATTCAAAATGATGCGACGCTGAAAACACTCGCCAAAATAGCGGTGTCTTACGCCGGCGCCGGGGCCGACGTCTTGGCACCTTCCGACATGATGGACGGACGAATCCTTGTCATCCGCCGGGCGCTTCAAGCCAACGGTTTTGAGCACACGCCGATTTTGTCCCACGCCGTCAAATATGCCTCTTCATTCTATGCGCCTTTCAGGGAGGCCGCCGGAAGCGTCCCGAGCTTCGGCGACCGCTCAAGCTACCAGATGAACTTTTCACAGAGCCGCGAGGCACTGCGGGAAGTGCAAACAGACCTTGAGGAAGGCGCTGACATGATTCTTGTAAAGCCCGCGCTGGCCTACGGAGATATTATTTATCAGATCAAGGAAAAATTTTCGTGCCCCGTCGGCTGCTACAGCGTCAGCGGCGAGTATTCGATGATTAAAGCGGCCGCGCGGCAGAAGTGGATCGATGAAAAGAAGTTGGTTTATGAAACGCATCTTTCGATGAAAAGGGCGGGTGCGAGCTTTATCATCAGTTACTGGGCGAAAGATATCCTAAAATGGAAAATCGCCAAATGAGTCGTGCTTGGAAAGAAGCCCAAAAACACATTGCCGGCGGTGTGAACAGCCCTGTCCGGGCGTTTAAAGCGGTGGGCGGAGAACCTGTCTTCATGGAGCGGGGAAGAGGGCCTTATCTTTTCGACCACCACAAGAAGCGTTACGTCGACTACTGCCTCTCCTGGGGCGCGATTCTTTTGGGACACGCCGAGGAGGCAACGACCCGGGCCATCAGAGAGCAGGCGCGAAAAGGCACGGGTTTCGGCACCGTCACTGAATATGAGACGGCGTTGGCCCGGGAGATTAAAAAAGCATTCCCGTCCATCGAACAGTTAAGATTCACAAGCTCCGGGACCGAAGCCGTCATGAGTGCCCTGCGTTTGGCACGCGGCGTGACCAGGCGGAAAAGAGTCGTGAAATTCGAAGGATGCTACCACGGCCACACGGACAGTTTGCTTGTCAAAGCGGGGAGCGGTCTTGCCACTTTCGGATCGCCCGATTCGGCGGGGATTCCGGAAGAGCTGGCAGCGCTTACGACGGTGCTGGAATACAACAACCTTGAGCAGTTGGAGTCATTTTTTAAAAATGCAAAAGACACCGCGTGTGTGATTGTAGAGCCGATCGCGGGGAATATGGGCGTGGTGCCCGCCCGAGAGGAATTCCTGAAAAGCTTAAGGAAAAAAACGAAACAAGCGGGAGCGCTCCTCATCTTTGACGAGGTGATTTCGGGATTCCGCGTAGGCTACGGCGGCGCACAAGAACTTTATGGAATCACCCCCGACCTTACCCTCCTCGGAAAAGTCATCGGCGGGGGCCTCCCCGTGGGCGCGTTTGGAGGCAAGAAGGAAATTATGAGCGCCCTTTCACCCACGGGCAAGGTCTATCAGGCAGGCACACTTTCGGGCAACCCGATCTCGATGGTCGCCGGCCGCGCGGTGCTTTCAAGATTGTCCAGGGAGTTTTACCGCACGCTCAATCAAAAAACCGGCGCTTTCCTGAGACAGGCGCAAGAAATACTCCGGATGAAAAAAAAGAGCGCCGTGATCCAAAGCGCCGGGTCCATGTTTAGCCTCTTTTTCTGCGGTCAAAAACCCGTCAATTTCAGCACGGTTTTGAAATCCGACACAAAAGAATTCAAGAAATTTTTCCATAAAATGCTAAAATACGGGATTTACACTCCGCCGTCGGCCTATGAGACAAGCTTTGTTTCCGGCGCCCACACGGAGCATGAATTTGAAAAAACACTGAAGGCTTTTGAAAAATGGTAAAAATTTTTAAGGCCGCATTCCGGGCTTTCTTGTCGCTCGGTCTTTGCGTGGCATTGACCGGCGCCGACTATCTGGGCCAGAAGCAAATTGAGCGCTCTCGGAATATCATGGGCACCGCGTTTACAATCACGATTTTTTACAGCGGCGGCCTGTCTCTGGAAAGAAACTCGTATCTGGTCGACAAGGCCTTTGAGACCCTCGAAAGTATCGCGAATAAAATGTACGGCGAAAATGAAACGAGCGTCATCTGGAAGATCAATCATGCCGCCCCCGGTGAAACGGTCGTGCTGGATGAGGACACTTTTTTTGTGATCCGGGAATCTTTAAGGCTTTCCAAAATATCCGACGGCGCTTTTGACATTACGGACGTTCCCTTAAGGGAGCTTTGGAGGACGGCCAAAGAAAAAAGCGAGCCGCCTTCCCAGGAAGCCGTTCAAATGGCACTGTCGAAGATGGGTTATATCCAAGTGCTTCTGGATCCGGAAGCCAAAACACTGGCATTGCAAAAAGAAGGCATCCGGATCAACGTGGACGACCCCGCACGGGGGTACGCGGCTGACAAGGCGCTGTTACAGCTCAAAAGCCAGGGCGTCACTTCCGCGATGATCAAGGTGGGAGAAAGCACCCGCTGGGTAGGTCTTGCGCAGGAAGGCCGTTATTGGAGATTCGGCATTGATCATCCGCGCAAAATCGATGAATACGCGGCCGTGCTCCAACTCGACGCGGAGAGGGCTGCCTCCAGCGCAGGAGATTATGAAGAGTTTTTTATTTATAAAAACAACCGCTACCCGCTAGTCATAAACCCAAAGACAGGGTGGCCGCCGATTTCCGGGGTGAACCCTGTCGCCGGTGTGACCGTCATCGCGGAAAATATTGCGTTTGCCAATCTTTTGAGTCACCTTTTTTTTATTCTGGGGCCCGAAAAAGGCTACGAATTTATCGAGCGTCACAAAGAAGAAGGGATTGATGCGGTGTTCATCGAAGAAAATAAAACCGGGCAGTTCTTACTCTCGAGCTCCGAAGGGCTTCATAACGGTCTCACGGACATTAACCTGTGACGCTTCTTAAAAAACCCACGCTCAAGGAAATCTACGCGCCGATCGAAGCGGATCTATCGGTGTTTGCAAGCGCTTTAAAAAAGGAGCTTGCTTCCCACGACCCGCTGATTCAGGAAATACACGAGCACCTTTTAAAGATGACGGGAAAGTTTTTGAGGCCCGCGCTCACGATTCTTTCCTCCAAGCTTGAGGGAACCGCCAACCCTGAGGTGATCAAGCTCGCGGTCTTGATCGAGCTTTTGCACACCGCGACGTTGATTCACGATGACGTCATCGATAATTCCGAGCTTCGCCGGAACCAGCCGTCCGTGTTTTCAAAATGGGGGAGAGAAATCTCCATCGTGTCCGGGGACTATCTGTATGCGAAGGCGTTCGTGATTCTCGCCGGCTTCAAAAATGTGCGGCTCTACGAAGCGCTGGCTGAGTGCGCCCGCACCATGTGTGAAGGCGAAATGAAACAGATTGAAAAACGGAATGATTTCCTGATGAGCGAAGACACCTACCTGAGAATCATCCGCCAGAAAACCGCCGCACTCTTCCAGGCCGCGTGCATGGGGGGCGCTTACTTTTCCGGCATGGCGATGCCGCGCGTAGAAAAAATGGGCCGGGTCGGGTATAACCTCGGAATGGCGTTCCAGATCGTGGACGACTGCCTCGATATCGTCGGCACCACCGAAGCGCTGGGCAAGACCACCGGTTTGGACATCTTAAAAAACGACGTCACACTGCCGGCGCTGTATCTTTTTCAAACACTGAAAGAGACCGAACGCCGGTCTCTTTTTAAGCGGATGGAAGAGGCGGCGCCGGTTCTTTTCGAAGAAATAAAAAATCTGGCGCTGGAGACAAAATCCGTGGACCGGGCCATGGCAAAAGCCAGGGGCTACCTCGAGGAGGCGCTGATTGAATTAAGCGTGATCGGAGAGTCCCGCTGCAAAGAAAGCCTTCAGAACCTCGCTTACCACTGTCTCGACCGCGTGCGTTGACAGTCTTCTGAAAAGGGAGTACGCTATATTCCTATGTTTGGAATCGGTTTTTCGGAACTTCTGGTTATTTTGCTTGTCTGTTTGCTTCTTTTCGGGGCCAGCCGCCTGCCCGAGATCGGCAAAAGCCTTGGGGAAGGCATTCGGGAATTCAAGAAATCCATCAAGGAATCCTCCGGCGATTCCCAAAGCCCCAAAGAAGACAAAAAGAGTAACTGAGTAACTTTTCAAACCTCCTCTTATGATTTCCCGCGCGGAAAATAAACGCGTCATTGTCGCCATGTCCGGAGGCGTCGACAGCTCTGTCTCCGCCGCCCTCTTAAAACAAAAGGGTTTTGAGCCGATAGGCGTCACGATCAAAACCTGGACGAGCGGCGAATGCCGCGATGAAAAATCCAAGGGTTGCTGTTCCTTGCGTGATATCGACGACGCGCGCGCCGTGGCCCGAAAAATAGGCATTCCTTACTACGTGATGGACCTGTCATCGGATTTTAAAGAAAAAGTGATCGATTATTTTGTGGACGAATACTTCGCCGGCCGCACTCCCAACCCCTGCATTGAATGCAACCGCACGATCAAATTCGGGATTCTGCTCGACAAAGCCCGCGAGCTTGGCGCCAGCGCCGTCGCGACGGGCCATTATGCCCGGATCGGATATGACGAGGGCCTCAAGCGGTATTTTATCTTCGAAGGCCTGGACCTTTCCAAAGACCAGTCCTATGTGCTTTTTGGGCTTGACCAGGATCAGCTTTCCAAAACACTGCTTCCCATCGGAGAACTCCAAAAGAAAGAAGTCCGCGCCCTCGCCGAAAAACTGGGACTAAGAGTGTTCGACAAGCCCGACAGCCAGGAAATCTGTTTTGTGAAGACAAGCTACACTGATTTTGTCCGGCAAGCCGCTCCGGACAGACTTCCGGGCAAGGGCCCCATTAAAAATAAAGACGGGCGCGAAGTTGGGCTTCATGAGGGGAGCCATGAATTTACGATTGGTCAGCGAAAACGAATACGCGTCACCGGCACGGACCCGTATTTTGTGACCTCTGTGGATCCCAAACAAAACACGGTAGTGATCGGGCGCGAAACAGACCTCTATTCCGATCGAATGATCGTCAATCGCCTTAACTGGCAGTTGGGGCCCAAAAAGGGAAAAGTCTTAATTAAAATAAGGTCCCGCCACGACAAAACAGCCGGGTTTATTTCGAAACTGATTTCTGATTACGAAGCGGAAGTCACATTCGAGGTTCCGCAAAAAGCGGTGACGCCCGGTCAAGCCGCCGTGATCTATGACGGCCCCCGTATTTTGGGGGGAGGCTGGATCGATAAGACAATGAAAAATTGATTTTTCGGCGGTGTAGCTCAGCCTGGTTAGAGCAGCGGTATCATAAATCGCATGTCAGTGGTTCAAATCCACTCACCGCCATAACTTCTTCGGGTTCTTCCATTCGCTTCTTTGACCCACGCTTATCCGAAAAACACACCCTGTGTCATCCTGAGGAGGTCGCCGCAGGCGACCGACGAAGGATCTCAATCTTAAAAACGAGATTCTTCGGTCGCTGCGGCGACCTCAGAATGACAGTGTGGTGCGCTTCTCAGAGAGGCGTGATAATCACTTAAAATAACTTAAACTTGATTATTATTACTTAGTAATGTAGACTCCCTGTGTAGGATTGAGTTAAATCTCACTTTAGGAAAAGGGCGTGCCAGGCATGAATCTCTCTTTGCTAATTCTTTTAATTGAAGACGACCCCGAAGACGCTCATATCATCCAACGAATTTTAAAAGCGGAAAAAAACGCCTCCTATGACATCCAGACCGTTCACAGCTTGAAAGCGGCGCAGGAGCTCTTGAAAACGAAGGACGTGGATGTAATCATCACGGATTTGAACCTGCCCGACAGCAAGGGCTTAAACACGTTTTGCGAACTGCAATCGCTGTTTCCCAAGACCCCCATCGTGATTGTCTCCCATTTAGTCGACGAAGAAATGGCGCTCGAAGCCGTGCGCAAAGGGGCGCAGGATTATCTTCTAAAAGACTTGAGGGGTCTTGAAATTCTTCCGCGCGTTTTACGGTATGCCATCGGAAGAAAAAAATACCAGGAAAACCTCCGGCAGCACATCAATTATCTGGAATATTATGACTCGCTGACCGGACTGCCCAACCGTGTTCTTTTCGTGGACCGGTTGAACCAGGCCGTCACGCAAGCGCGCGGCAGCAATCACCTGGTTTCGGTCATTTCCATCGACCTGGACAATTTCAAGCGGATCAACGACACGCTGGGGCACGGCGCAGGGGACGACTTATTGAAAATAACGGCGCGCCGGATCGCCAAAAGTCTCCCGGAGACCTGCACGATCACGCGCATCAGCGGCGATGGATTCATCATCCTTCTCAGTGTGGTCCAGCATACGCACGAAGCGGTAGAAACGGCCGATAAAATATTCTCTTCGTTCAAGGACCCATTTTACGTCAATGACCGCGAAATCGTGATGGGCGTCAGCATGGGAATCAGCATTTATCCGGACGATGGGGAGGACGCGGAAAGCCTCATGAAAAACGCCGACACCGCGATGCACCGGGCCAAACAAGCTTCGCACAACAGCTGCCAGCTCTACTCTTCTTCGATGAATTCCAAGGCGTTGGAACGCTTGGGGCTTGAGAACAGCCTGCGCCATGCTCTGCAGGAGGGACGGCTGGTCGTCCATTACCAGCCGCAAACGGACCTTAAAACGGGCCGCATCACGGGAGCGGAAGCGCTCGTGCGTTGGAACCATCCGGAGCTGGGACTCATTGCCCCGATGGAATTCATTCCGCTTGCCGAAGAAATAGGGCTCGTGGTCCCGATCAACGAGTGGGTGTTTGAAACGGCGGTCGGGCAGATGAAAACCTGGACACAAGAGGGGTTTGGCCACCTATGCCTTTCACTGAACATCTCGGGCCCTCAGCTCGAAGAGGAGCTTTTGATCAAACAATTGAAAAGTTTACTGGCAAAAACACGGGAAGACGTAAAAAAAATCCAATTGGAGCTCAGCGAACATGTGCTGATGAAACGGCCTAACATGATTTCCAAGACACTCCGCGAATTTAAAGCCATGGGCGCCAAAATCGCCATTGACGACTTTGGGACCGGCTATTCTTCCTTAAGCCATTTGAAACGGTTCCCGCTGGATATCATCAAGATTGACCGTTTATTTGTCCGCCAGCTGACAAGAAACGCCGACGATGCCGCGATTGTGACCGCGATCATCGCGATGGCCCATAGCTTGAACCTGGAGGTGATCGCCGAAGGCGTTGAAACCTATGAACAGCTCGAAATTTTAAGAAATTACCAATGCGACAAAATCCAAGGTTACTTCATCAGCAGGCCCGTGCCGGCCGATGAATTCATGAAATTGCTTAAAAAATCGGCGCTTCCATAAGCCGCCGCCCTGACTCATGATGAAAAAGCAGATACTTCTTATGATAGGTTTGGTGGGGGCCCTAGGCCTGATTTTTGGCAGGCACGCACAGGCGGATACGGAGCTTGAGTACGAGAAAGCGTTGTTTTACGGCGGTTCCGGCAACCAGTCGGGCCATGCGGTTAAATTCGGCGGCGGCCGCCTGCATATAGCGGGCACAGCTGCGGATTCGAAGCTGCTTGTGGTGTCTTACGCCATGCCGCCCGCTGAACAACCCGTATCAAACTTTGTCTGGTCCGACGATCAAAAGGCCTCTATTGAGGTTTCTTCCGCATTTACCGATATGGCTGCCGCCAATGAAGGGTTGTACGTTGTTGGTTCCAGCCTCGTACGCACAAGCGGGAAGAAAAATAAAGAACAACTCTCAGGTGTCTTGGCGAAATTTCCTCTAAACGCGGCCGCGGCTGTCAAACCTCTTTGGGTCGTGCACAGCGAATTTTACCCTGCACAAAAGGAAGAGGTATTTCGAGCGGTTATTGCCGCTGAAGAAAAAAACTCAACAGTCATTTACGCTGCGGGCCACGCATCAAGCGGCGCCCATAATGTTACGGCTGTTCTCGCAAAGTATGATTCAAACGGCGGTCTTTTATGGTCCAGGATATTGGGCGATCCGGGTGAAATGAATAAAAGTGCGGGAACGGAGCTTGCTATGCTGAACGGCTGCGTTTACGTAGTTGGCTTTACAAGCGCCATTGAAAAGAACGTCGAATTCAACGCACTGCCCCTGAGTCCCACGCTCTGGAAATATGATTCCTCGGGAAACCAAGTATGGAGGGGGAGTGTTTCCACCCAGCTTCAGCCTTTAGAGGCTGTGAGCGGCATCACGCATGGCATTAAGGTGGATGTGGCCGCTTCCGACGATGGCTGTCTTTATCTTACCTCGGGCAAAAAAAGCACAAAAAGCAGCGAGGGAAACATTTTACTGTTGAAATATGACCAAAATGGCGATCGGGTCTGGGAAACCGAATGGCTCGCTCAATCGCCTGCTGCGGACGGCCCGGCAGACAATGGATGGGCATTGGGAATCGCCGCCGGGAAAGACAGGCTCTATGTCGCCGGCATTGCAGAGTACAAGAAGGGGGAAACCCCCAGGCATAATGAAGATGCTTTTCTTCTGGAAGTAGATAAGGATTATGGGTCCATTCTTGCCGCGCACGTCGAGGGTGAAACTAACCAACTGGAAAATGCTTTGGCGGTGGAGGCGGTTGGGACAGATGTTTATGTGACGGGCGTGAGAAAACCGGCGGGCGGTCAGGATAAGAAAAGCGCTTCAAGGGGCGCTGATTTAATGCTGTTAAGGTATTCGATTCTTCCCGTGACAACGATTACGATGGATATTGATCCAGGCTCTTCGCAAAACCTCATTCGGCCGAATGAAAAAGAAGTCGCCGTAGCCATTCTTTCGACCGAAAAGTTTAACGCGGCAACCCAAATCAACATGGATTCACTTACTTTCGGGCGAACAGGCAATGAGGCAAGCTGGACCGGGTGCACGGTCAAGGATGTGGATAAAAACGGGTCTAATGATCTTTTGTGTTATTTCAAAGAATCTTGGACTCCTTGGAAGGAATCAAAATCTATCTTTCAAGCGGGGGATACGGAAGGAATATTGAAAGGCCAGACCCTTTCCGGCCAGCGTCTAATAGGAAAAGACGCGGTTAAAATTGCGCTGTCCAATGCGGATGCGCCCCCACCGGCAGTTTCGCAGCCTTTAGCGCCCCCATTGTCAACACCGGAACCGCTTCCCGTGTTTCCTGAAGCTTCGCTTGCTCCACCTCCTCAACCCCCGGCACCTGAACCGGCTCCTTCTGCTCCAGTAACACCTGTCACAGAAGCTCCTGTTTCCAATACGGCTCCAACGGGATTTATTTCTCTATCGACGCAGACAACAGCCGCGTCCCGATTTGTTCTTGTTGCTGAACCAGCGCCCACTGTCAGCCAAAACAACACAGCTGAATCAGATAGCGCTCAAACACAGCCTGTGCTTTATTCGGGCGAATCGGATTCGTCTCAATCCCACAGGGGGGAGGTATTGAGCAGCCCCGAGAACAAAGCATCCACACCCGGGTCCGGTCTTGCACAAGCATACGGTTCCCTGGGCAGTGAAGCCTTTCAGAGGGGCAAGGTATCGGAAGCGATCGCTTTCTATACGGAAGCACTGCGGCTCGATCCCAATTTACCGGAAATCCATACCCACTTAGGCGTTATTTTATTTCGGCTGGGTAAACTGGAGGAAGCTGCGGCCCATTTTTCCGAAGCTTTAAGACTCAATCCTGATAACAAAACCGCTCAGAAGAATTTAGATCTTGTTTTGGCCAAACTGGGCCGCTCATAAACTCACCCCTGTCACATGATTATGCCCTTAGCACAAAAGGGGACACCCATTTATTTATGAATCGTAACTTATTAATAAATGGGTGTCCCCTTTTACTTATTCCAGTCATAATCATGCATCTTTGACATTTGGCGGAAACTTGGTATAATGCCCTTTCAAATTAAAATTTACTGGAGCCGCACAATATGAAAAAATGGTTGCTTGTTGCTTTCCTATCTTCTTTTTATTTAACGGCTTATAACCTTTATGCCGAAGAGGCCCAGACGCCGGCCGCGTCGGAACCCGTGGTTTCGGAGGAGACGGCCGTCCCGTCTCCGGAACCGGCGGCGCCTCAAGAACCTGCCGCTTCCCAACCGGAAGCCGCAACTCCGCCCGCAGTCCCGGCCGAAGCGCCGGCGCAATCCGCGGCGGAGACGCCCGCCCCCGCTGAAAGTGCGGCGCCCTCCGAGGAAATCGTCAATACGGAAAACCTTGAGTTTATTTCGGGCGAAGTCACGACGATGGACGAAACCGCTAAAACGATCACCGTCAAGCTTTACGGTGAGACCGAAAACGACACAAACCAAAAGATTCTCACTGTGAAGGTGGATGAAACCACCGACATCACGGACGGTGAAAAAGACCGGGACATGAAGTCGCTGGCCGCCGGCACGGAAGTGGATGTGGAATATGATCCGGCCTCAAGCAAAGCGACTTATATTTTTGTCTATTAGTTATCCCACCCCATTACTGTCATTCTGAGTCCGCCATGTTCTTTGGCGGACGAAGAATCTCAAAAACGGGATCCTTCGCGCCTCCGGCGCTCAGGATGACGTGAACATGAAATCCGCCAAGAATCTGATCCAATCCCTCGAGATCTGCAACCAGCGGCATGGTTTATTCAAGAAAAATGATTCCCTGGTCCTGGCCGTCTCAGGCGGCCCGGACTCCGTCGCCCTCATGGAACTTTTCGTTCTGTTGAGACGAAAATATTCTCTTAAGCTCACGGTGGCGCACGTGAATCACGGCTTTGTCCCAAAAGCATCCGGGGAACACGAGACCAGGGTCAAGCAGCTCTGCCGGGAACTTTCGCTTCCTTTTTATTCCGTAAAAATCAATCTAAAAAGAGAAGCCAAGCGCCTGAAACGATCCCTTGAGGAAACAGGCCGCATCAAGCGCTATGAATTTTTAGAAAAAGTGGCCTTCAAAACCAAAAGCCGTTGCATCGTCACCGCTCACACGCTGGATGACCAGGCCGAGACCGTGCTGCTTCGTATCCTGCGCGGATCGGGGGTCAAGGGTTTGTGCGGCATTCCCGCCAAGAGAAATCAAGGCCGGTTTAAGCTCATCCGGCCATTACTGGATGTGGAAAAGCGGGATTTAAAATTATTTTTAAAAAGGAACGGGGTTTATTTCTGTACGGACAAGACCAATACGGATCGAATGTTTGCCAGAAACCGGGTAAGGCACGATTTATTAAAAATCCTCGCGCGCGACTACAACCCCGGCATCAAAAAGTCCCTGGCGAATCTGCAGATCATCAGCCGCGACATTCAAGAATTTTTGGAAAAAACAGCGCTTAAGGTTTTTAAGCGGTGCCGCGGAGTCAAAAAACAGGGGGGTGTCACGCTTCGCGTGGAAAAGCTTAAAAAATATCCCTTGGCCCTTCAGCGTGAAGTGATTGTGCAGGCGATTCAAAAAATCCAAGGCCATCTAAAACGCATCGAGCTTTCTCATATTTCAGCGATTCTCGATATCCTTCATTCTGAAACCAAAAAAACGCTTCAAATTCACCTCCCAAACTCCCTTGTCGCCCACAGAAGGCTGAATCTGTTGACACTGAATTCGAATAAGACTATAATCCAGGCGTAATTTACCTAAGTCCTTGAGGGTGTTGTAGAAAGGAGTAATTGAGTTTCATGTCAAAAGTCGAAGTGGGGCCCAACGAGCCGCTTGAAAAGGCGCTCAGGCGTTTCAAGAAAAAAATAGAGCGCGAAGGCATTTTAAAAATGCTGAAGGCCCGCAAGCATTACGAGAAACCCAGCGAAATCAAGCGCCGCAAAGCCAGAAGCAGCCGCAGCCGTAATAAAAAGTTCTAAATGAATCCGATCCTGGTCGCGCTGACCTGTGTGGTGATCGGCGCCGTCATTGTTTTTTTTCTTCTTTGTATTCAATCGCGAATCCAAAAACACTTCCTCGAAATTGAATCCCGTTTGAAGCAAGAGTCTGAAAAATTCGTGCAGACTGCCAATGAGCGCTTCATCGATGAGCAGTTTAAGTCGAAGGCGCTCCTCGAGCAGAATAAACAGGCGGTTGAGCATCATGTGGACCATCTGACAAGAGAGCTCGAGCGCATCACAAAGCTGATCCGCGAATTTGAAGCGGACAGGATTTATAAATTTGCAAGTCTCGACGAAAAGCTTGCGCAAACCGCGGTTGCGACCCGCAGCCTTTCCGAAACCACCCAGAAACTAGGCGCTGTCATCGGCAACAACCAGCTCAGAGGGCAGTGGGGCCAAAAGATGGCCGAAGATATTTTACGCGCCGCGGGCTTCAGCGAAGGCTTTCATTATTTCAAAGAAAAAACGCAGGAGACTGTTTCCACACGCCCGGATTTTGTTTTTCCGCTGCCGGACCAGCACAAAGTTTATATGGACGTCAAATTCCCTCTGAACAACTACCAGGCGTTTATGGACACCGAAGACAAAAATGAAAAAGAGCGCACTCTCGGCGATTTTATAAAAGACGTAAAAAACAGGATCCGGGAACTAAAAAAAAGAGACTACATCAACCCGGAAGAACAAACACTGGACTACGTGATCCTCTTTATCCCGAACGAGCAGATCTTCGGTTTTATTCACCGGACGGCGCCCGAGCTTATGGATGAAGCGCTGTCCCAAAAAGTACTTTTGGCTTCACCCTACTCGCTGTACGGAATACTGTCCATCATCCGCCAGGCTTATGATAATTTTTTCTTTAAGAAATCGACCTATGAAATTCTCAAGCTCATCACACAATTTTTGGATGACTATGAAAATTTCAAGAAACGCTTCGTAGACGTGGGCGAATTGCTGGGCAAGACCCAGGAAAAATACGACGATGTGAGCGACAAGAGCTTTAAAAAACTGGACCAGAGGATCAAAAAACTGGAAGAATTCCGGAAAGGCCAGGAGCCACAAACCCCGGAGTTTAAAGAAGCTGTTGAAATTCTAAACGAGGAGAGGGTTCCATCATGAACCAGTTGGTCGCCAGCTTTCCCAAAAATAAGTTTGAAGAAGTGCGTGTCCAAATCAACGAATTCAAAGGCTATGACCTCGTGGACTTACGTGTGTACACGACCCTCAAGGAAGGGGAGGAGAAAATTCCCACCGGCAAAGGCCTGGCGATCAACGTGTCCCATTTTTTGGAATTAAAAAAAGCCATCTTGAAAACAGAGACCGTTTTAAGGGAGAACCATCTGATTGATGAGTAAATTGATCGAGTCGCTCAAAGCCAGCGCCAAGGAATTCTCGAAGAAGGAAGGATCCGGGGATCCGGGGGCTCCCGCCAAGAAAAGTCCCTATGAGATGACGCAGCAGCAACTGGCCGACATCTATTTCTCAGGCCCCGAGAAACTCAAAAGATACGACGAGCCGCTTGTCATCAAAGTCATTGAAAAACCCAGGCTCTCTTCGACCCTGCCCTGGGTCATCAGTTCAGTCGCGATGCTTTTGGCGGCCTTCAGCTTGTTTTCCGCGAAGCGTGTTTTTGTTGACGTTAAAGTGATTGACGAGAAACACGCCCGCCTTTATTCCGCTTCGCGCGCGCCGGCGGAGGACGAGAACCCGGTTTCCACGGACGCGTCGTCAGAAAGTGCGTGGCAGATTAAATACGGTGATACGTTCTCCATGCAGGATTTTATATTCGAGGGCGCGGCCAAGCTTCAGAGCTCCAAGGACAAGTCGAGCCTCACGCTGGTGAACAGCTCCGTGGCCCCTTTTGCAAGGGCCAATCTTTTCTTCCGTTCGGCGCTAAACCTCAAGGGGGCCAAAATCGTGTTTTACGCCAAGGGCGGCCGAGGCGGAGAAAACATCGCCTTTTCCATAAAGGACAGCGGCAATCTCTCCGCTTTTCCGAAGGGCCGCACGTATCCTTTTCCGGCCTCTTTGACGACCGACTGGCAACGGGCGGAAATTCCGATCTACCACACCGAAGGTAAGTTTGACGAGGAAAATGTGGCGAGCCTGCGTTTTGACGTCGGCTCCAAAGACACTGAAAACAAGCCCGGAGACACCGTTTTTATCCGAGACTTGCAGGTCGTCCCTATCTAAAATGCATGTGATTGCGTTGTCCAATCAAAAGGGAGGGTGCGGTAAGACTACTTCCGCGATCAATATCGCGGCAAGCCTCGCCCACCTGGGCAAAAAAACCCTCCTGATTGACCTCGATCCTCAGGCCCATGCGACGTCGGGTTTGGGTATTCGCAGCGACAAAGTCGAGAACTCCATCTACAATGTGCTGACTGAGCAGAACGAAAAAAGAAAACATTTTCTGGAGGACGTGATCTTGCCGGTAGAGGAGATGCTTGATTTGGCCCCTTCACATCTTCTGTTAAGCACGATTGAACAGGAGCTGACCCACAAGGATGAATCCGTTTCAAAACTTTACCGGGCGCTTCAGACGCTTTCATTTCCTTATGAATTCGCCGTGATTGACTGCCCGCCCAGCCTGGGTTTTCTGACCTTCAATGCGCTGAGGGCCTCGCAAACCGTTGTTGTGCCCATTGAACTGGGTTCGTTTTCGCTCCTGGGAGTGAGCAAACTCCTCAGCATGATTGAGCTGATTCGAGTAAAGCTCCAGCACACGCCGCACGTATATGCCTTGCCGACGCTTGTCGATTTGCGCACGAGATTTGCCAAACACATGCTGGGAGAAATCGCAAACGCGTTTGGAGAGCACATTTTGAAAAACGGGATCCGTCAAACCGTCGCGATTCGCGAATCCCAGGCCAAGGGTCGGTCGGTTTTGCATTACGATCGCCTTTCCAAAGGCGCCGAGGACTATCGGGCGGCCGTCCGGGAGCTCCTTGAGCGCATCACGGCCGACACTCCCGCCGACTTAAATGCAAACGGTGCCCGCTTCGAGCTTCCGTCGAACCGCATCCGGGATTTTGTGTTAAAAGCGCACGAGGCCAGGGAAGTGCATCTGGTGGGCGACTTCAACCGCTGGAGCCTATCCCAGGAATCGCTTCTGTGGAGGACGGAAGAAGGGGTTTGGCAAAAAAGAGTGTTCCTGGATCCCGGCAAATACCGGTATAAATTTGTCGTTGACGGACTATGGACGACGGACCCGTTCAACGACCACCTGGAACCCAATCCGTACGGCGGTCTTGATTCCGTCATCGAAATCGAATAGCAGTCTGAGGCTTTTTGATCGGACTGCCCCATCCCGGCTCGTCTCCTGTCTTTTCGTTGTCTCTATTCTTGGTTTTTCTTTTGGGGATGTCCACTCGCAGGCCGCGCCCGAAAACACGCAGAGGCGTTCAGGCATCGTTCATTGGGTCATCGACGGAGACACCTTCGAGCTTGAGACGGGGGAAAGGATCCGGCTCATCGGGATCGATGCGCCCGAATACCAGCCCTGGAAAGGGCCTGTTGACGCCTTCGGAAAGGAGGCTGCCCATTTTTTGAAACAGCTTTTAGATAGACAACCGGTGTTTCTCGAATTGGACGCAGAAATAAAAGATAAATACGGCCGCACGCTGGCTTATGTTTATTTGCCAAGCGGAGAATTTGTAAATTTGCGTTTGGTTCGGGAAGGGCTGGCGCGCGTAAAACCTTATCCTCCCAACATGCGTTACTATGCGCTGCTAAAAAACGCTCAAAAAAAAGCTCAGAGCGAAAAAAGAGGCGTGTGGGTCAAACGGATTTCTAGACGAAACGGCCTTGATAATTTAGCGCTTAAACGTTAGAATAGGTTATTGAAAAAAGAGATTTATGATTAAAGAAGCTAAGATATCTTCTATTACGCCGCTCTTCCCGCTTCCACAATATGTAGTGGTGCTGGAGGATTTGGAAAAGACGCGTCTGGTTCCCATTTGGATCGGCGTCAACGAGGGAAACGCGATTGCGCTTGAGATGCAGGGGGAAAAATTTCCCAGGCCCCTGACGCATGATCTTGTGATCAACGTTCTGGAAGCGCTCGGCGCAAAAATAAACAAGGTTGTCATCAGCGACCTGCACGACAGCAGTTACTATGCGCTCATCTACATCGAGTGCGGGGGCAAGACCCTTTCGCTGGATGCCAGGCCTTCGGATTCGCTGGCACTGGCCGTCAGAGCGCGCTGTCCGATTTATATCGACGAAAAAGTCCTGAATAAATGCCCAGAGATAGAAAGCGCGATCACGCAGGAGGAAATCGATAAATTCAAAGACGCCTTGAAAACGATGTCACCCAACGAATTTTTTAAAAGTCTGGAGCAGGCGCCTGCCGCCGCAGGGCCCGAATCCGGCCCGGAACCCGGTCTTGAGCCCCCCGGCACCGAAGAGGGTGAGGAAGAGGGGGATGACGAGGAAGATGAACAGGATAAGTAAACTTAAAACATAGGAGGAAATCATGAGCCGGCATCTTATTCATAAAAGCTTTTTTGCGGCGCTGGTCGTTTTTACGGTCGCGGCGGGTTCCGTGTGCGCGATGACTGAAAACTCCCCGAGTGACATCGCCAGGGAGGACTACGGAAGCGGTGCGGGCAAAAAACTTGGCCGCGGGTTGTCCAACGTTGCGTTCGGCTGGTTGGATCTGCCGAAAGGAGTGGAATCGGTGGCGAGCGAACAGAACTTTCTTGCCGCCATCACCTGGGGACCTATTCACGGCGCCGGCCAGGCTGTCAAAAGGACCCTGGCCGGAGTTTACGAAGTAGCCACGTTTCCGTTTCCTTCAGAGCCCATCGTCAAACCTGAATTTGTGCTGGAGAGCGACCGTTGATCCACTTACTGAGGAGCAACTATTTAATGAAACCTCAGTAACATGATATTCACGCCGTCGGTCAACATCTATGTGGGGACCAACCGTATCAGCGTTGCGAAGATAACGCAAAACATCGGCGGAAGTCATCAATTGGCGGATTTTGCGGAAGTGAGCATAAAAAAAATAGAAAATACCGACAGCTTTGCTCAGTTCGACGCGCTGAATCTGGGCGAAGCGTTGAAAGCCGCCGTCCAAAAAATCCCGGTCAAGGGCAAAAAAGTTTTTGTGGCGCTCTCCGGCGCCGATACGCTGATACGTTTTTTTCAGATGCCGGTACTGCCCAAAAGCGAGCGGCGGCAATCCGCGTACTTTGAAGCGCAGAAATATCTGCCGTCGGATATCCGGGACCTCTACCACAACGCGGAAATTTCTGCCGTCAGAAAAGAAAAACAAATGAGTGTCGTATTTTATGCGGCCAGAAAAGCCATTGTCGATCACTTATTGAGCTTTCTTTACAGGGAAGGAGCGCTCTCGGTTTCCGTGGAGCCGGCGGCGTTTCCGCTCATCCGGACTTACCGTTTTTCGGGCGGCGGCGCCAAGCTCTCCGACACGCTGGCGCTCGTCGACCTGCAGGAAGACGGCGCGGCCGACATTCTGCTGGCCAGAGAGGGCATGATTCTGTTGCAAAGGGACTTCGTGCTGCCCGTGGCCAACGAGGGACAACCGGATTATCCGTCTTTGCGCACGGAGATCCAGTTATCGCTCGATTATTTTGCTAAAAATTACAAAAATGAAACCGTCGAAAAATTTGTTTTTTTTATCTCCCCTAAAGTCGAATTTCCGGAACTCTTGAAAAACATAAAAGCGGACTTTGATCTGCCGATCGAAACCCCGGTTCCCGGCACGCGGCTTAAAGGTTTTCCGAACCTGGGTCCGGCGCTGGCCGTTTTGCTCGGCCTGGCACTGCGCAAAACCCGCTTGAAGCGCACGGCCAAAACAGCCAATTTGGCGGCAGGGGAGGCGCTGAAAAACGAGCAGACGCCGGCTTCGACCGCCGCGTTTAAACGTTGTTTATCCTACGAAGCCTTGGGGTTGGGTGCGGTGTTCCTCGTGATTCATGGGCTGTTGTTTTCCAGCCTCGGCACGCAAAAAAAAGAACTGCAGGCTCAGACGGCGGCGCTCCCGAAGCCCGCGATTTTAGCCGGCTTGGAGCTTTCCGACGAGAGCATCCAAACCGCGCAAACGGAGCTCCTGCAAAAGCAAAAAACACTGGCTGTTCTTTTCGGCCAAAAGGTGTATGTTACGCAAAAAATGGGTGAGGTGGCCCGAATGATCCATGACAATATTTACCTGACTGCGCTGGCCTATTCCGATGCGGAGGCCCCGAACGATCAGCGCGTCTTTTCTCTTATGCTCGAAGGCCAAATGTTTGCGGCGGAATCCGAGGATGGCCTTCAAAATCTGAATCGATGGGTTGCGGAACTCAGGAAAAGCCCCGGTCTCATGAACGGACTCGACGACATCAAAATTTCATCCGCCCAAAAGACCCGGGTAAAAACGGAAGCGACGATGACATTTTCGCTGGAAGGAACGAACCGCCATGCTTGATGCTGACGCACTGCTTAAACAAGCGTTGAAGATGGCCGGGCATCACCGCCTGGCCCTGGCCGCCGTCTTATTCGGCGCCATAGGCCTGTGGGCCGGGGGACACTTTGTCGTAACGCCCGATCTTCAAAAAATAAAAGCGCTGAAGAAAGAGTCGCAAAACATCGAGTTGAAGCGGGACTCACTGGCAGGGCTCATCAGGCTTGAAAACGGGCTAAAAAAATACAGCTCTTTTTTTGCAAACACCCGGGACGTGTCATGGGTGGTGGACACCCTAAACGGCGTCGCCAAAGAGACAGGAGTGGAAATCACTTCGTTCGCGCCGCGGGGGGAGAGCCGTTTCCCCGACTATGACAAAGTGTCCTTGAGCGTCACCGCCAGGGGCCAATACCATGCGCTGGGGGATTTTATGAGCCGCGTGGAGCAGGCCGTGCCTCAGATAAGGCTCTCCGGCCTGAGTTTGCGGTTTGCCGAAAGCGCCGGTGAACAGCCTGCGTTGAACGCGTCGCTTTCGGTCAGCGTTTATTACCCTTCGGAGCCGCTTAGGAAAATCTTTTCATGAGCCGCTTGATTATTTCTCTCATCTGCTTGTTTTTTGCGGCTCCCTGCGACGCTCTGGAATACACAGGCCGGCAATTCAGGGACCCTTTTCAAAAACCCGCGTCGGCCGCGCCGTCCGACGCAGAAAACCGGCAAACAGCGCCCATCCAAATGGAACAGCCGCTTTTAAAAGGCATTGTCTGGAACAGCGAAAAACCGCAGGCAGTCATCGGCGAAGCGGTGGTAGGGGTGGGCGGCCGGGTGGGAAACGCCCAAGTAACGGCCATCGAAAAGAATGCCGTCACGCTCACGGAAAATGGTAAAATTATTTTACTTCGTATGAAAAAAGAGGAGGACCTATGAGACGCCGCCGGTTTGCTCAGGCTTTGACGCTTTTGTGTTTTTCCCTCCATGCTTCAGCCGGGTTTTCGGCAATCGCGCAAGAAGCGCCGGAAAAAGCCGCCCAACAGCTTGTTTCGCTTGATTTCGAAAACGTCACCTTGAAGCAGCTGCTCAAGATATTCTCACAGCAATCCGGTCTCAATTTCGTAGCCTCAAGCGAAGTGGAACTGAAAACCGTGACGGTTTACTTCGAAAACGTGACCGTGAAAGACGCGTTGGAGAGTCTGATGACGGCGAACAATCTGGAGTACTACCAGGCCGAGGGGAGCAATATTTTTGTGGTGTACCCGGCCAATTCCACCTCCAAGAAGCTCCAGACCCGGGTTTTTTTCTTGAAATACATGCGGCTCTCCACCTCGCCCCTGGACATCGGCGGCCAAAAAACCGTCTTCGACCTGACACGGGCGGCTGAGCTGGCATCCGGCTCACAAGGCAGTACCGGATCCGGCACGAGTTCTCAGCAGTTTCCTTCTTCCAAATCAAGCACGCAACGCGGCGTGGACCAGCTCGTCGCAAGCCTTTTATCGGAAAGCGGAAAAGTGACGCTCGATTTAAACACCAATAGCCTCATTGTTACGGACACGCCCGAGAAACTGAGACAGATCGCGCAAGTGATTGAAAAAATAGACGTGCCGACCCCTCAAGTGTTGTTGGAGGTTTACTTGATGGAAGTCAAAAAGGACTTGATCAGCGATCTGGGGGTCGAGTGGGGAGGGACGGACGGGGCGCTGGCCACTTTTACGGCCGGATCGAGGACCACCGGTTTTCCGTTCACTGAAAATTTTTTGAGCAAACGGTTTCAGACCCGAAACCGCATAGGGGACGAGGACGCGCCGGATCCCACGCAGGAATCCTTGACGCTCGGCACATTTAGCGCCGCGAATTTCACGGCTACCCTGCATATGATTATCTCCGACAATGACACGAAGATCCTTTCCAGGCCTCGGGTTCTGACACTCAACAACGAAGCGGCCACAATTAAACTCATCACGGACGCCGCGATCGCGAACACCGCCACCACCACGACCGCGGAAGGCACTGCGGTCACAAGTGCCAATCAGGCGGAAAGGACGCAGGTGGGAATCGACCTCAAAATGACGCCTCAAATCAATGAAGACGATTCGGTCGCCTTATTTTTGGAGCCGACCGTTACCACGGTGGCGCCTTCCTCGTTTTTTTCCAGTATTTTTCTGGACCCCACACGCCGCTCCATACGCACGCTGGTCAGGGTCAACAACCATGAGACGCTTGTGATCGGGGGCCTGCTTGACACGAGTGAAATTTCGCTCAAGAAAAGGATTCCGTTTTTGGGAAAGATCCCGATCCTGGGCTATGCGTTCCGCTACGACGAAAGTGACGGCGTCGATCGGGAGCTTCTTATATTTATCACGCCCCACATCGTCCGCCCGGGTGAGTCCCGGAAACAGACCGTTTACGCAAAAGACCTTGCGGTCAAGCGCATGCTCGATCAGTTTATAGGGGAGGAAATGGACAGGAGCCTGGAAGCTGTTTTGGCCGGACCCAAAGAACCTGTCACGAAACTTTCCCTGCCGGCCGAGCGTAACAAGCGCATCGCTCAAGCGCTCAATGAAATGGACCCGAAGACTGTGAAATGGAACCGCTAAAAGGGCCCGATGCGCAGAGAGTACCTTAGGTTCGGCGAGATCTTATTAAAAAACGGGGTTGTCACGCCGTCACAAATAGAAAAAGCGCTGGAAGCTCAAAAAGAAAGCCCCGGCCAGCTGATCGGACAAATCCTGATGGAGCTTGGCGCCATCACGGAAAAAGACGTGGCCGCCACGCTCGGCCAGCAAATGAACATCCCTTACGCGTCTCTTGAAAGCGGGCTTTTAAAACCCGCGGCCGAGCAAAACTTAAATAAATTGCTTCCGGAGGAAACCGCCCGAAAACACAGGGTACTGCCCTTATACCGCCACGAAAATTCTCTCACGGTCGCGATCGCGGACCCCACGGACATCGTGGTTTTGGATAATTTAAGAAAAATCACGGGCTGTCATATCACTCGCATCATTGCCACTCCTTCCGACATACAAACGGGAATCGACGGATTTTACGGGGAAGGGGGGATGCTGCAATCAGCCGTCGAAGCCTCTTATGACGCTCCGGTCGCAGTTGTGGAAGAAGGCGCCGATGAGCCGCTTTCGCTGGACAGCCTGGTGGCCAGCGCCGGCAAGACGCCGGTGATCAAACTGACAGACCTTCTGATACGCCAGGCCATCAAGGAACGCGCAAGCGATATCCACATCGAGCCTTTTCCGGGCCGATTGAACCTGCGTTTCCGCATTGACGGGGTATTGCATGAAGTGCCCGCGCCCGACAAATCCATGCAATTGCCCTTGATTTCACGCCTTAAGATCCTGTCCCGCATGGACATCGCCGAGAAAAGGCTCCCTCAGGATGCCAGCTTCCGGGCCACGATCGAGAACCGGACTGTGGATTTCCGCGTATCGACCATCCCGACGGTGCACGGAGAAAAAATGGTTCTGCGCATCCTAGACCGCGAGGCTGTCTCGCTTAACCTGGGCACGCTGGGTTTCGAGGCTCACGAGTTGAAACAGTTTCGCGGCGTTATTCGAAAACCCTACGGCCTCATCCTCATCACCGGACCCACCGGAAGCGGTAAGACCACCACGCTTTACGCGGCATTAAACGACATCAAATCTTCCGGCCAAAATATCCTGACCGTTGAAGACCCCGTCGAATACCAATTGGAAGGCGTGAATCAGGTTCAGGTAAAACCCCAGATCGGTCTCACATTCGCCTCAGGCCTTCGGGCGTTCCTGCGGCAGGACCCCGACATAATTTTAGTGGGCGAAATCCGGGACGCCGAAACAGCGCAAGTCTGCATCCGCGCGGCGATGACGGGGCATCTCGTGTTCAGCACACTGCACACCAATGATGCCTGCTCCACGCTGAACCGCCTGATCGATATCGGCATTGAGCCCTTTTTTGTCTCGAACTCACTTCTCATGATAGTGGCACAAAGGCTTGTACGCCGTCTCTGTCAAAAATGCAAACAGTCTTATGAGCCTTCCGCATCGCAATTGCCAAAATTACTGCAAGTCGAAAAAAAGACGCTTTATAAAACGAAGGGTTGCGATCACTGCTCCCACACAGGGTACCGCGGACGGACCGCGATCTATGAGATCATGGTCATCAACGAGCGCATTCAGGAACTCGTTACACAGAGGGCCTCTTTGGTCCACATCCGGGCCGAGGCGCGTAAGGCGGGCATGAAGACACTCGAAGAGAGCGGCTATCAAAAAGTTATCGAGGGTGAGACATCTTTGGAAGAGATATTCCGTGTCACGCTTTCAGGCGGCTATGAAACCGCTTAAGCAATCAAAAAGGCTGCCCCATGCCCGTCTATAATTACAACGCCCGCGCCTCATCGGGCGAAATGGTTCAAGGGATCCAAGAGGCAGAGAGTGAACGTCTAGCCGTAACAGCTCTTCAAAACCGCGGACTTCTTGTCATAAAGCTGGCTTCGCTGGGGAGCGCTTCGGACCCTTCCCGCCGGCGGAAACTGCGCCGTCGCAGGATAAGGTCCGAGGATACTTTGTTCTTTTTGGACCAGCTTGCCATGCTTCTAGAAGCGGGGATTCCGCTCGTAAGGTCACTCGAAATTATCGCTCTTTTAACGGAAAGTCAAAGGATGAACGAAGTGATCGGCGCGATCATCTCGAACATAAGGGCGGGCTCGACCCTTAAGGACAGCATGGCCAGGCATCCAAAACATTTTCCGAAACTTTGGTTATTCCTTGTAGAGGCGGGGGAGACGAGCGGTTCCGTGCCCATGGTCTTAAAAGAGCTGGCCAAGAATGTCAAGTCCAATCATCTTCTGATGAAAAAGATAATATCGGCGTTGATTTACCCCTGCATTCTCGTGATTTGCTCTGTGGGTGTTTTGCTCCTTTTCATGTTACGGATCATACCGATATTCCAGAAAATATTCTCACAATTTAACGCTAAGCTTCCGCCGCTTACGATGGCGATCATCAACATTAGCACCGTAATCCAGCATTATATTTTTTTCATCGCGTTTATGGCCATCGGCCTTTTTTTCTTATCGAAGAAATACATTTCGACTTCCGTGGGCCGCCGGCAGTTGGATCGGCTTCTATTGCTCGTCCCGGTGCTGGGAGAAGGCCTGAATGATTTTATTCACGCAAGGATCTGCATCATCTTGTCGACCTTGATAAAAAGCGGCGTGAATTTGATTCAAAGCCTTGAGATCGCATCACGCGCCGCCGGCAATTCTGTTTTTGAGAACGCGTTCCTTGCCGCAACAAAAGGGATCCAGCGGGGGCAGACGCTTTCGGCCAGTCTTCAAACGGATCCCATCTTCTCACCCATGTTTATCCAGCTTGTCACGATAGGGGAAGAGAGCGGCAGTCTGCCCGCTATGATCTCCAAGGCCTCTGAATTTTATGCAGAAAGAGTCGACACGTTAAGCACGCGCATCGGCATTTTAGTCGAGCCGTTGGTCCTGATCATTGTTGGCGCTTTTGTAGGTATCATTGCCTATGCTCTTTTTGTCCCCATGTTTTCTCTAAGTGAGGCGATTCATTAAAGTATTTCTTGACTTTAATTATCTTTAATGATATATTCTAAGTAGAAATAAGCATGTTTTACTCTTAAAAAGGGGGGTGTATGTCAATATCAAAAATCCTTGGTAAAAAAAGGAAACTGGGGATAAAAGGCTTCACCATCGTCGAAATCTTAATAGTGTTAGTGGTGCTGGGTGTAATCGCCGCGGCGGTTGTTCCTATTCTAGCCAATCAAAAAATGAAAGGTTACAAAAAGGAAGCTATCGATCACCTGGACGTGGTTAAGGCCGCTATGGGGGTTTACTATCAAACAAATACGACAAACCCTAACTCTTATACGGGCGCGACGTTTACTTTAATAGATTATAATCCCAATACCGCGGCGGCGGGTCAAGTACCTAACTTCACCTACACACTAGACGCTACCTCCGCAACTACTTGGAATTGCGTAGCCGCTGGCGCAGTTGCACCGCTAGTGGCGGGTGACACGGTGACTCTCAGCTGTACGGCCACAGGATACACATTGGTAGGGGCAGGCAAGTTGGTATAGAGAATTCATTACCGAGTTTTTTGCCACAAACAGGACGTGATACCTTTTGAGGTGTTACGTCCTGTTTGTTTGACTGGCGTTGTGTGTGCCGTTGATAATTTTCACATAATATTTATTAGTGTTGCTCGTTGAATTATACATTTTCTCGCTGTATACTCTTGATTAGGTGGATGTATCCGATGAAACTAAAAGGATTTACGCTTGTTGAGGTGTTGGTCGTTCTGGCTATTTTGGCGGTCATGGCTGGGGCTGCGGTGCCGATTTACACCGGGCAGATCGAGCGCTCCTACCAAAATGAGCCGTACACCTACCTCAACATCCTATACACGGCCCAAAAGATCTATGCCCTCAACAACGGAGGCGCTTTCTGGGACGGCGGTTCAAATCCTCCCGTAGCTACCATAAACACTAATCTCAACACGGACTTGGCAAGTCCCGTTTATTACACGATCACATCCGTCGGTACGGCCATCTCCGAGATGTCGCGCACGGTAGGAAGCACAACCACAACGTTTACCATGACCTACGCAACCGGACAGATAACGCAAACATGACAAAGAACGCCAAAAAAATCTTCAACCGCCGCCGTCATCAAAAGGGCTTCTCTCTGCTCGAGATCCTCGTCGCCGGGACTATCCTGTCTATTGCGGGCGCGGGTCTTTACGCGGCATTTGTTAACGCCGGCCGCTATACAAAGCCTGAAAGCGCGGTCTCCTACCAAAGCGCCCAAACAAAACTAGACACGGTCTATCAAACCTGGGGGGAAGACACCTGGAACGATACTGTGGCGGACAACGACTCGACCATTGGCCTGACGACTTATACCAACCGCTTCCAAACATTTCCGGTGGGCGGGAAGGATTATAAGAAGGTGGAGGCAACCACCTCGTGGTAAGATCGACAAGTGAAGCGGGATTGACTTTGGCGGAGCTCCTGATTTCGATTGGGCTCTTGTCCGTAGTCGCTTTGGGGGCCAGCACCGTTTATATTTCGGGCGCGCGCAATCTAGTCAGCGGTCAAGCCAACATAGGGCTTGTCGAATCTTATACCGCGCTGGACCATATCGCAAGGAAGGTGGCTAACGCCAACTTGGTGGAGGTGGGGGATGGGGGCCCCCAGGCAAACGACACCGTGAGCGCCCAGCTTAAGCTTCGCTGGGATTATAAATTAGACGGGACCCCCAATACGACAGCAGGTGGACAGCCTATCGGAACTATGGATACCGGGGACGATACTTGGGTGAAATACATATTCATTGACGGCAGCGGTGAACGCAGGCTTTATTGGACTAAAGGCGCCGCCGGGCCCGGTGGAGAGAGTGGTAATTCAGCGGGCGCGGCGGATGATGAGGTCGGACCCACTCTAAGGCTTGACCCCGCGCAGACTTCTTTCACTCAGGTGAACAGTAACACGATCAGGATACAATTGGCCGCAAAGGCAGGGTCCCCGACCAGGACCGTTATCCTTAAAAGGAATGTCACCGCACATGCGTCAGCAAGCTAAGATACGCAGCCAACGAGGCGTCGCGATGATCTTCGCGATAATGATGCTGTTTCTCTTCACCCTCAGCGCCCTATTCGCCGTCGACACCGGTTTTCAGCAGAGAAAAGTGACCGAATCGGTCGTCGGAGCACGTGTAAGGAATTACTACCGCGCGCAGTCGGGGATGGTGGACGCCTTCGAGCGAATAAGGAGAAACCAGGTGCCCCCCGGGTCATCAGGGGGGGATTTTACGGACCCGGATTGGCCGCCGAGTCCGGTGGTTTACTACATCGATCTTGACACGGATACGGCGGATGCGGCACAAACAGCGGCGGATGATGTTTTTATCACCATAAGCAAGGTAGACGCAACAACGGACCTGAGAACAGTGGTATGCCGGTCTATCGGCCTTTAAAAAGATTAAGGAGGTATTTCCAATGATAAAAATAAACCGTCTTTTTCTTAACGCACCGGCGGCGCTCTTACTGTCTTTCATTTTCATCGCGCCCGGCGCCCTCGCCGAAGAGGTTGAAATCACCGCCTATTACCCCTCGCCCTACGGAAATTATAAAGAACTCTCCTCAACCGACAAGACAGTGCTCGCCACCTCGACCGGCAACGTCGGAATCGGGACGACGACGCCGGCCAGCAAACTCGATGTCTCGGGAAATGTGAGAATCGCCTCCTCCGACGGCGACACAATTCTTATGGGAGAATTCGGGGGCGGCGCGGGGGCGTTTGACGTTGGGTTCGACGGTGACGCGGGGGCAACACAAAATTTGAGGTTCTGGGGAGGAGACGGCACAAACGGCTGGGTCATGGACAACTTCAATGTCAGATCCGCCGCCAGCTCATTTAGCGGCAACATTCTGGTCGAGGGGCAGTACAACTCGACTAAACACACGTTGGGCGATACGGAGCCGGTCGAGGTGAATTGGAATAACGGGAATGTTCAGTACGTCACGATCCCGGGTAACCGCACGGTTACGCTTTCGAACCCGGTCGACGGCGGACGGTACCTCCTCACGATACGGCAGGGCGGCGCGGGTTCGTGGACCATCACCTGGCCGGGCAATGTCTCGTGGCCCGGCGGCGCGGCGGCCCCCACGCTCTCGGGCGCGGGCAAGGTCGATATCATCACGCTGACCTATAATGGCACGACCGATAAATATTACTGCGGGTACCTGCTGAACTATTCTTAACAAGAAGGGACACCCATTTTCCAATGGAAAATGGGTGTCCCCGTGATCTATTATTAAGGGGAAAGAAAGGGGAGCCATGCATAAAAGAAAAGCTGTCTTGTGGCTAGTGGCGCTCGGTTCGCTACTCATCGTCAAGGCAAATCTTGTCGCGGCGGGGCCTGAGGCGCTCCTGCCTTTGTCACTGCCGGGGCTCTCACAGGAACTCGTATCCGCCCTACGCCTCATGGACGAAAAACAAAGCCTAATGAATGGCCGTATCGTCTCCGCGGAAAGAATAGAGCAGGGTCCCAGCGGCACGGGCTTTACGAGCGAGCTCGCCATTAGGAGAGCGCCCGGACAAAAAAATGTTTTCGTTAAAATCCGCACCTTATTCGACACTCTCTCCACCACCGTGAAACAACGCACCCTGCTTGAACTTGGCATGGAAACAGTCTCTTTTGACCTTACCCTCAAGAATACCGGCCAGCCATTCACTCAAAGAGTTTTTAGCGCCCCTAACCGCGACTGGCTGGTTTACGAGCGCCCCACGGACGCCATTGCCTACGCCCAGGGCAGGACAGGGGAAGGGGAAGTAGTTCTTAATGAATGGCTCTACGCCAAAAGGCCGAACCACAATGACGTGACTCAGTATGTCTGGTCTCTTTCGGCCGGGAGAGCTTCTTATCCCAAGATATTCAAATTCAAAAAAGACGAAGACGGCTCTGTGGGCATCTACCAAAAGGCGATCGTCAATATCCAGGGCATTGACCCGAGAGACACCAAAAAAAGGCGGGAACTCATCGACACAGTGCGGAAAGCGCTCCCCAAAGGGGTCGCTATTGAAAAAGATGAGCTTGTGGCCCGCATCAAACCCTTTCTCTACTGGACGGCGGACGGCGCGCAGAAAAAAGTAGACCCCGTCCTTCTGGATGAACGAACACTCCTTCTTTCCATCCACGAGCCTTTGTCCGCCTACCCACTCCTCATTGACCCGACCTTGCAGTGGGGTCAGTGGTTGGGTGGATCGGGTAATGATGGAGTTTACGCCCTGGCCGTCAACGGCGATGAAATTTATGCCGGCGGGTGGTCCGGTAACGCTTCCAATTGGGATAGTCTCGCCTCCTTTAAGGGCACCCACAGCAGCGGCACCGAAGGCTTTGTCGTGGAGATCGCAGACGGCGCTACCCCCACAATTAACTGGGGTCAGTGGTTGGGTGGATCGGGTAATGATGGAGTTTACGCCCTGGCCGTCAACGGCGATGAAATTTATGCCGGCGGGTCTTCGACCAGTGACAACAGTTGGGATGGTCCCGCCTTCCAAGAGCCATTCAACGGTATCAACGAAGGCTTTGTCGTGGAAATCGCTGACGGCGCTGTCCCCACCATTGGCTGGGGCCTGTGGTTAGGCGGCGCAGGTCAAGATTCAGTTCAAGCCCTGGCTGTTAACGGCGATGAAATATACGCCGGCGGGGATTCTGAAGGTAGCGACACGTGGGGGGGTGAAACCTACTTCCGAGGCGACTACGGGGGTTCCGGAGGAATGGAAGGCTTTGTCGTGGAAATCGCTGACGGCGCTACACCCGCTATTGCATGGGCCCAATGGTTGGGCGGCTCAGGTGGTGATGATTCTATTGATGCACTGGCTGTTAACGGTGATGAAATATACGCCGGTGGGTATTCTTCCCAATCCACTAATTGGGATAATTTCACAAGCTACGGGGGTGACTACAGCGGCGGCCGCGAAGGTTTTGTCGCGGAGATTGTTGAGGGCAGTCCCTGGCCCGTTCTTAACTGGCGCCAGTGGTTAGGTGGCACAGGCAGTGATTCAGTTCGAGCCCTGGCTGTTAACGGCGATGAAATATACGCCGGCGGATATTCTGACAATTCCGCTGGTTGGGAGACACCTGTTAACCCCTCTCAGGGTAATTTCAGCGGCAGCTGGGAGGGGTTTGTTGTGGAGATCGCTGACGGCGCTGCCCCCATTCTTAACTGGCGCCAGTGGTTGGGCGGCACAGGTGGTGATGCAATTTACGATCTGGCTGTCAACGGCGATGAAATATACGCTGGCGGGTATTCTGGCAGTACCACCAGTTGGGAGAGTGTCCCTTTCCAGTCGGGCAGTAACCACAGCGGCGGTGCTGAAGGCTTCGTCGTGAAAATCGCTGACGGCACTACTCCTACTCTTAACGGGGGCCACTGGTTAGGCGGTGTGGGTAACGACTATGTCAGATCTCTGGCTGTCGATGGCAGCGAAATATACGCCGGCGGGTATTCTCCGAATACCACCGATTGGGAGACGCCCGTCACTGCCTTCCAAGGTACCTACAGCGGCGGCGACGAAGGCTTTGTCGTGGAATTATCGGAGGGCGCAAGCATTTCCGACCCGCTCCATATCGCCGGGAATTAGAGAAAACGGTTAGGGGTCAGTCCCTGAATATTGACATCGCTCA
Organism: Omnitrophica bacterium RIFCSPHIGHO2_02_FULL_51_18; assembly: GCA_001804125.1. GTDB lineage: Bacteria > Omnitrophota > Gorgyraeia > 2-02-FULL-51-18 > 2-02-FULL-51-18 > 2-02-FULL-51-18. The sequence continues at coordinate 36,799 of MHFI01000036.1, read as the reverse complement.
CCTCGAATCCGCGCAATAGTTTAGTCGCCACAGGTCCTCCTCTGTCATCTCGAGTTTTCTTTCAAAGGAAAGAGTTAAGGGTCATCCCAAGCCGATCAGTCCATATTAAGTTCCATAAATTTATATGGTAAAATTACCATATATGATGTATACTCTTCATTAGTTGTGAGATTATGACGCATTTTGAGTGGGAACCTGATGTTTCGGCCAGGTCGGAGAGGGTGTTTTAACAGTACGTTTCACTTATCGGGCGAACGCAATCCGTATCTTTGGAGCCGGTTATTGGCGCAGAGGAAAGGGGATTTATGAATCACAAAATAAAATACACGAATGAACCCATAGGTAAGCTTCGTATCATCAAGGACTTTCTGCCTCCGCCTGAGAAGCTGGCCTTCAAGGAAGAGCCGGTGAAAGTTACGATGGTGTTGAGCAAATCAAGTGTTCGGTTCTTTAAGAAAACGGCGCGTAAATATCACGCCCCCTATCAAAAAATCATTCGAACACTGCTTGATACTTACGCCGCGCAGTACACGACTTAGCATTATGGTTTATATATGAAATTACAACCTCACTTGACAAGTATACGCTGATAGCGTATACTTGCTTTAGACGGCTAAGATGCAATTTATAGAAACCACGGTATTCACGAAGCTTATTTGTGAATTATTGAGTGAGAAAGAGTACTGGGGTTTGCAAACCGCGTTGGCGGGAAATCCGAAGGCCGGCGATCTTATTCCCGGCGGGCGAGGTTTGCGTAAGATCCGGTGGCGCTCGGGCAAAAAGGGAAAAGGCAAAAGCGGCGGCATCCGAGTGATTTACTATTGTTTCTCAACCGAGCGGCTTTACATGATCTATGCCTATGAAAAGAGCAAACAAGGGGATTTGACCAAACACCAATTGAAAGTTTTGAGCGCTTACGTGGTAAAGGGGGTATTATGAAAGAACTAGGTTTTAAAAACCTGCTTAGGAGCATTAACCAGGCGCGGGCTATTCGTGCGGGTAAACACAAACCCGGGCGGGTGATTCGGTTTGAACCCATCCGACTGAAGGCGGTACGGAGAAAACTCCATGTATCCCAATCTGAATTTGCTCGTTTTATCGGCGTGAGCCCCGCAACTTTGCGGAATTGGGAACAGGGACGAACTTATCCCGAAGGAGCTGCGCGCGCACTTTTAGCCATTGCCGCCAAGCGTCCCGATGCGATCCTAGAAGCTCTAAGAGCAGCTTAACTTCGATTTCGGGGACACTATACTTAATTATTGACCAATCGTCCTCCTGCGAGTAATATCCCAAGGTATGGCTCGTATAGCGCGTGTCGTCGCAGAAAACATTCCCCATCATGTCATTCAGCGAGGGAACAGAAATCAGCCTGTGTTCTTTTCGGATGAGGACAAATCTGCCTATCTGAATATCCTACAAAAACATCTTAAGATCAACGAAGTCAGTATTTGGGCTTGGTGTCTAATGGACACCCATGTTCATTTTGTGGCTGTGCCATCGGATAAGGAGACCTTTTGCAGAGCCTTTGCAGAAACTCACCGATTGTACTCGCGGATGATAAATTTTAGAGGAGGGTGGAGAGGGTATCTGTTTCAAGGACGATTTTCAAGTTTTCCGATGGATGAAAATTACCTTTATGCCGCCGTACGCTATGTAGAGAATAATCCGGTGAAGGCAGGAATAGCTAAAAACGCACACGATTATAAATGGTCGAGTGCTGCGGCGCATGTCTTAGGAAGCTCCGATCCCATACTCTCGAGGTGTTTCTTGGATCTTGAAATTCGTGATTGGAACAATTTTCTAAGATCAGGCATAGATAAAGAATCTGATATGCTGGACAAGTACGCAAAGACGGGAAGGCCGCTCGGAGACGGGAGCTTCGTTGAAAAGCTGGAAAGGCTGATCAAGAGGCCTTTGAAGAAGGCAAAGCCGGGACCGAAGAAAAGGCAGGGGGTTGTGCGAGTCTGAATTATGTATAGTGTCCCCTGAATTAAAAAAGAGGCCTTTGAAGAAGGCAAAGCCGGGACCGAAGAAAAGGCAGGGGGTTGTGCGAGTCTGAATTATGTATAGTGTCCCCTGAATTAAAAAACACCATGGATGTATTGACAAGCGAACGATAATATGATATATCTTTATATCATAATATAACAAAGGAGATACGCAATGGCCGTTCATGCCCAACAAGTTTTTTTGGCCGCCAGGATTCCAGTGGATCTTAAAAATAAATTATCCGTATACTGTGAAAATCACGGTATCAAAATGAACTTCTTTATTGCCAAAGCCATCCGGGATATGCTCAAAGAAGCCGCCGAGGACAGCCAAGATATTTCCATGGCCCGCGGTAGGCTTAAAACCGCCGAGTTTGCCTCTCAAAAAGAGTTTGATCAATACCTCTCCAAGAGAAATATTCGGTAATGTACCAAATCTTTTATGAGAAAAAGATTTTCAAAGATCTCGATAAGATTCCAGCCTATGATGTCAAAAAAATAAAAGAGGTTTTCCAAGACCTCTCTAAGAATCCATTTCCAAGCGGCACCAAGAAAATCTCCGGTAAAGACAATCTATACCGAGTGCAGCAGGGGGACTACCGAATCCTCTATTCTCCAAACACAAAGGAAAAACAAATTCATATCCTCTTGGTAAAAAATAGAAAAGGCTCCTACAAAAATCTCTAAGTATGAAGGTATAGAAAACGAAGGTGCTCGATTCCTACGAAAGAGGGGAATGGCGTTCTGTCAAAAACTTAAAAAACGTGGGTTAGGGGCCAGTCCCTAAATATTGACATCGCTCGCATCGAATCCACTGACTTTCTACACAAATCCAGCCAGAGAAAAACTTGAATTTTAGCATCCGGTATGGTATTCTTACCAGTAAGAAATGGAGGAATCCATGAAACACCTTGAAGTTACAATGCTTTCATCCAAAGGGCAGGTAGTGTTACCTCAGACGATTCGGCTTAAGCTTCATCTCACTCAAGGGGAGAAGTTTATCGTCCTGGGGGAGAAAGACACTGTGATCCTAAAGAAGATCGAGCGTCCCGCTCTTGAAAGAGCTAAAAAATTAGTCAAAGAGTCGAGAGCCTGGGCTAGGAAGGCAGGGCTCACTCCGGCTGATGTTAAAGAAGCCATTCGTAAGGTGAGAACCGAATCAAAGTGAGAGTCGTTTTAGACACCAATGTCCTTATCTCAGGGATCTATTTTGGCGGAATCCCGGGCCGTATTGTTGATGCCTGGCTTGATGTCAAGTTTACCGCGTGCATAACGCCGTCCATTTATGAGGAGTATCTTAAGGTGATTGATAGATTCAGTAAAAAAGGCACGAGCCCCATTGTTGAGCGTGACTGGCCAACCCTTCTTCCGGAGATTTGTTATATGATCTCCGACCAAAGATTATCCCAACCCATCTCGCGGGATCCCGGTGACGACAAATTCATCGCCTGCGCTGTGGGCGCAAAGGCAAGTCACATTGTTACAGGAGATCTGGATTTAAAAACAATTCCGCCGCGGCTAGATTTTAAGATCGTCTCCCCGGCAGAATTTTTGAATATTTTAAAGTGACTCAAGGTGGACCTTAAAAATAAATTATCCGACGGGATATGCTCAAGGAAGCCGCCGAGGACAGCCAAGATAGGGGAGTGACAGTCACAAAAAGGGACACCCATTTTCCATTGGAAAATGGGTGTCCCTGTGATCAAATCATCTATTGACATAAGTCATTTTATGTATTATTATTTAATACAGGAGATAATCATGAGACAAATTATTACCATTAGCCTTCCAAAAGAGGTCAAAAAAGAAATAGACGCTCTCTCAGCTGAAGAGGGGATTTCGCGCAGCGATCTGATTCGACAATCCATTAAGGACTATCTGTTTGTGCATCAATTTCGCGCACTTCGCAGCCAAATGGTCCCAAAAGCCAAAGCGCAGGGCATTTACACAGATCAGGATGTTTTTGATCGAGTTTCGTGAGAATTTTACTCGACGCAAACGTGCTCATCGCCGGCTTCATTGTGCACGGCGCCTGCACCGAGCTATTCGAACACTGCGGACGCAATCACACACTTGTCACTTCAGACTACATTCTTGACGAGCTTCAAAAAACTTTGATTACAAAATTTCGTTATTCTACATTTGAGGCGGCACGCGCCGTAGAAATCACACAAATAAAGTCCACAATTTACATCCCCGCGGACGTCCCCGACAGCGCCTGTGAAGATCCTGAAGATCCGCCCATTCTAGGTTCTGCTGTCTCCGGTAAATGCCAATGCATCATCACCGGAGACAAAGCTTTATTAAAAATAAGCCCTTATCAAAACATTGATATTATTTCCCCTAGCGATTTCTGGAAATATGAAGCGAAACACCTCTAAAAAAGGAGGCGGGGTCAGTCCATATTAAGGTTGCGCTTTGCGGTAAATTCATGTATTTTAAATCCTATTGCTCATGAATAAACAAAACCCCATTCTTATCCTGCTTTTTATCATCGTTTCATTGCTTGGTTTTGCCTTATTTTCCGCCCACGCTCAAAAACAACATGAAATAAAATTAAGGGCTGAAAAAGAAACCCAGCTCCGGACAAAAATAGCCGAGCTTGCGGCAGTCCAAGCGGAACTGGAGGACCTCGGCAGGGCCAAGGCGGAGAACGAAAAAAATTTGAACACCCGAATCGCTTCGCTTGAACAAGAAATGGCCGGTTACGAAGAAAGCGGGAGGGAGCTGGCTTTAAAGCTTGATTCAGCGCTGCGCGAAAAAGACGGCCTGGAACAGCAAAACCTCGCGAACGAAAATAAAATTTCCGAGCTGACGAAAAAAATAAGCCGGCTGGAAGCGGACAGGCAGGACCTTGTGGATACCCTCAAAAAACTCGAGGCAGCCGGTGCGGGTCCCCGAGCCAAGCGCAAAGAGGGCGGGGAGGCGAAAGACAGGACAGGTATCCCGGATGCCCCGGACGTGAAACTGGGCCGGATTGTGGTCCAAAAATCTTCCGGCAATGTGGCCCGAGTCGAACACGTGGACAAAAACTACGGATTTATCCTTATCAATGCCGGATCGAAAGACGGGATCAAGCAAGGGGCGGTCCTGAATGTTGTCCGTGACAGCCGCCTCGTCGGCAAAGCCGTGGTCCAAAAACTCCGAGCGACCCTTTCGGCAGCGCTGGTGCTTCCCGAATACACGCGCGCTGAAATAGAACCCGGCGATCTTGTAAGCCTGCCATAGACCGATGCCTGATAATTTAGTTTCCACCGCGGAATCCAAAACCCTCGAAACGGCTTTAATCGAACAGGCCGGCTTTCTATCACCGTTGGCCGGGACGCTCGCGGAGCGCTGGGCCAGGCTTTACCTCGACAATTTCGGCCGTGGCGCTTTTTTCTCAGAAAAAAGAGTCGGGAAAACTTTCCGGGAACTGGTCGAGAATTTCATCGGTTGTCTCAAGGAAGGACGGATCGACGCATATCTGGAAACTTTGAGCGAAAAAGGGGAGACGTTCTACCGCCTCGGTATCCCGTTTGAAGAAGTCATGATCTCGCTTCATCTTTTTGAGGAGGTGTGCGCCTCAGAGTTTCTTGAAACCTATCCCCACCGCTCGAAACTGCCCGAGATCCTCGTAGACCTCGAGGAAATTCACAATGAAGGGCTGACGGCGCTGGCGATCAGCTACTTCCGAGCCGCCAAAAAAGAGATGCAGAAAATAACCGGGGGCTTGCAGGAAGAAAACCTGTCCCTGCGCGAGGAGCTGTCAAAAACGAAGGATTTCGCGTTCCTTCATACCTCAAAAGAACTGAGTTCTATGCAGTTGGTGATCAACAACATCAACCACAAGCTTAAGAACCGCCTGCATCAGCTTTCCCGCATCCAGAAACTCGCCGAGGCCATTGACAACGAACCGCACCTGCCGAAGCTCCTAAAAATCGTGACCCAGCATCTGTTGCTGAACTGCCCGGCTTACTCCAATGTTTACTTCGGATTGTTTGACGAAGAAAGGAAGCGGGTGACCGTGTATCACCAGGAATCCCAGCCTTCGCCCGAGTGCAGCTTCCTGGAGACATTTTACGCCTCGGAACTGCCCAAGGAGTTTCAGGACGCGCTTTACGACGAATCCAAAAAATTTGAGCATTTTAAAGGTTACCGCAGTCTCCCTAAGAGCCTTATCGACGCGGTAAGCCCGCACATCCAGCGTGAATTCCTCGTCTTGCCGATACGAAAGTTCCATGAAGTGGCGGGTTTTATGCTGATCGGAACGCCCCTCGAGCATTTCTTCGGAAAAACCAATTACAAGTTTTACCAACGCCTGGGCCAAACCATTTCCAAAGCGCTCGTCAGCGCGATTCTTTTCACGAAAACAAAAAAACAGGACGAGTTTACACTGCTCTTGGATGAGCTCAAGAAAAAAGGCGCCTCGGCCGAGCCCCTCAACACCGTGCTCGACTTTTGTCTGGGGTCTCTGATCAACATTCTGGGGGCTGAGCGTTCCTCGGTCATGAGGTATGATGACTCGGCCAGGGAGCTCAAAGTCTGCGCCGCAAAAGGCTACAAGGTCTATCCGATTTCGGGGATCCCCGTAAAATGGGGGGAAGGCATCGCAGGCCTCGCGTTAAAAGAGGCGAAGATCATCTCCATCACAAAACTAAAAGAGACAAACCGCATGAATCTCTTGTCGCGGTTCATGAGGCATGAGGAGGCGCCCGAGATCAGGCTTAAATCGCTTCTTTGCATCCCGCTTCTGGAGGAAGAAAAACCTTTGGGAGTCGTGAACATTTCCACGATCAATTTTTACAAGGACTTTGATGCCTCCGAAATTGAAATGGCCAATCACGTCGTAAGGAGCATGACGGCGCTCGTAAAGGAACTGTCCTCTTGCTGAGTTACGTATAAGCAGCGCTCCCCCCTTGAGTAAAAAATACGTTTTAAAAACTCCCGCGTTTCCCGCGCAGTTCACGATTGACTACCCCAAGGAGCTGAACCCGTCGCAGCTTGAAGTCGTGATGAAAGCCGACGGGCCGTGCCTCGTGCTCGCCGGAGCGGGGAGCGGCAAAACCCGGACGCTGATCTACCGTGTTTCCCATCTTTTGGAGAAAGGCGCCCGGCCCGAGGAGATACTCCTCGTCACATTTACGAACAAAGCCGCGCAGGAAATGAGGAACCGGGTTGAGCTTCTGCTTAAAACCAAAGCCAAAGGGCTCTGGTGCGGCACGTTTCACCATATCGGGAACCGGCTCTTAAGGATGTACGGACGCTCCATCGGGCTTTCAGAGGATTTTGGCATCCTCGACGAGGAGGACAGCCGCGACCTGGTAAAGGCTTGCGTGAAATCACTCAATATCCAGGCGGTGGGAGCGCGTTTTCCGAAGCCCGGCATCGTCCAGTCGATTTTAAGTTTTTCCGTGAACGCAAAAAAATCAATCTCCGAAGTTGTCACCGGCCGCTACGCGTATCTCGGGACATTCATCCGGGAATTCGAAAAAATCAGGGCGCTCTACAACGAAAAGAAAAGAAAAACAAACAACCTCGACTATGATGACCTGCTGGTCAAGTGGGTGGAGCTCCTGCAGAAATCCTTGAAGATACACGAACGCCTCACGCGCCAGTTCCGCCATATTCTCGTCGATGAATACCAGGACACCAACCGCCTGCAGCAGGAGCTTATCTATAGCCTTTCAAGCCATCATAAGCAAATCCTCGTCGTCGGGGACGACGCGCAGTCGATTTATTCTTTCCGCGCCGCGGACATAAAAAATATCCTTGATTTTCCCGGGCACTACGAAAACACGAAAATATTCAAGCTGGAAACCAACTATCGCTCGACGAAGCCCATTCTTGAGCTTGCCAATCAAAGCATCAAGCACAACGTCCATCAATTTCCGAAGACCCTCAAAAGCATTAAAAACGAAGGCACGACACCCCAGTTTGTGAAGGTTCGCGACAATCGCCAGGAAGCGGCGTTTGTCGCGCAAAGAATCTGCGAGCTTCACGAACAGGGCGCGGAATTTTCACAAATCGCGGTTCTTTTCCGGGCGCGTTACCAGGCGGCGGACCTGGAAATGGAACTTGCCAAGCGCGGGCTTTCCTACGTGATCCGGGGCGGCGTGCGTTTCTTCGAGCAGGCGCACATCAAGGATGTGCTGGCCTATCTTAAGATTGTTTTAAATCCGATGGACGAGCTTTCGTGGATACGCGCGCTCACGCTCCAGCCGGGCATCGGCGCCGGTTACGCGGAGAAAATTTTTAACCTGGTTGAAAAAGAAAAAGGGGACCCCCGCCCGGTGGCTTTGCCTTCCTTCGGGGAAAATCTGCCTCCCCGGGTGAGGGAAGGCCTTTCGGGCTTCAAAAAAACCTTCAAAAGCCTCATCAAGGAAGATCTGAAAGACAGTCCCGATGTCCTGATCGAACGGGTGCTGGACAAAGGTTACAATCAGTACGTGCTTATGAATTTTGAAAACGCCCGGGACCGCCTCGAAGACCTGAAAGAGCTTGTGAATTTTGCGCACACCTACAAGCACCTGAAAGAGTTTCTCGCGGACGTGACGCTTCGCGAAAGTTTTAAGGGGGAGAGCATTCTTGAAAGCGGCGCTCCCGATGAGCCCGAAGACGAGCTTATTCTGTCGACGATCCACCAGGCCAAGGGCCTCGAATGGCGCGCCGTATTTGTGATCGGGCTCTCCGAGGGCCAGTTTCCCCATGCCAAATCCATGGAAAGTGAAGAAGAAATAGAGGAGGAACGGCGGCTTTTTTATGTGGCCGTCACGCGCGCCAAAGAAGAGCTGATTTTGGTTCACCCGATGACGCGTTATGATTATAATGAAGGCACCGTGATCAACCATCCCTCTTTGTTCATCGAGGAGCTTCCGTCCCACGTCGTTGACGATTTGGAAGTGGAGGAAGAAACCGGAAATGAAAAGACAATTTATTTGAGTTAAACTGTCATCCCCGCGCCCGCCACACAAAAGGCGGGTCCGTCCTCTGTATGTCATCCTGAGGCGACGCAGTCGCCGAAGGATCTAAAAACGGGATTCTTCACTCGCTTCGCTCGTTCAGAATGACGTTTGTTATGCGGCTTAGGATGACGTGCTGATTCCCGCTTGCGCGGGAATGACATAGGAGGAGTTTTTGAATAAAAAATCGGCGCTTTTCACGGTGTTTTTAGTGGTGTTGATCGACCTGATGGGCTTCGGCATTGTACTGCCGCTTCTTCCTTTTTATGCCTCCGAGTTTCAAGCATCGGCCGTCACCATAGGGCTCCTTTACAGCGTGTATTCCCTGGCACAGCTTGTATTTTCGCCATTCTGGGGCAGTCTCTCCGACCGGTTCGGCCGGCGGCCGATCATGCTTTTAAGCACGCTCGGCTCGGCGCTCTCTTACGTCCTTTTTGCGCTGTCGCATTCACTGGCGCTTCTTCTGGTCTCCCGGGTGCTTGCGGGCATCATGGGCGGCAATATTTCAACCGCGCAGGCTTATGTGGCCGACGTGACAACGCATGAGGAGAGAACCAAAGGCATGGGGCTTATCGGCGCCGCTTTCGGCATCGGTTTTGTGATAGGCCCGGCGATCTCCGCGGTTTTAATCCATTCAAGTGTGGCCGATTTTTTTCACATGGGCCAAAATAAGTACGCGGTCCCCGGATTTTTTGCGGCATTTTTATCAACCGTAAGCTTCTTTCTTGTACTCACCAGGCTCCCCGAAACCGTGAAGCTTTCCCAAAGCAGTGACGCCGAAAGAATTGTCCGGGCAGGCATCTTTACGAGAAAATTCTGGCGTTCATTATCGAAAAAAAATAAAGACTCCGTCTTGACAGCTCTCCTTATAAGCCTTCTTCTCATATCGGTCGGGCACTCCGCGCTCTACAGCGCATTCCCGCTTTTCTGCAGCCGACAACTTGGGCTGACCACCGAAAATGTCGGCATTCTATTTGCGATCATGGGGCTTATCGCGGTATTCATACAGGGCGGACTTATCCGCATGCTTGAAAAAACGTTCGGGGAAAGAAAACTGTTCGTCGCCGGCAGTCTCTTGATGGCCCTAGGCCTGGCCCTCATCCCGTTGGCTCGCAACATTCAAACACTTTCTTTATATCTTGCCGTCTTAGCCGTCGGCGGAAGCTTGAACGGACCCACGCTGAACAGCCTGATCTCAAAACATTCGCAGCCTTCGGGGATAGGCGCCTTGATGGGTACCGCGCAAGGCCTGTCAGCGCTGGGACGCGTGATTGGCCCGACGTGGGGGGGGATTTTATTCGGGATCGGCTTTCGCCTGCCGTTTATGATCACGGCACTGGTGGTTTTCACCACGGTCTGGGTGGGTCTAAGTCTTAGGGATTGACGAATGAACGCCTCTGACACAGCCTCCAAACCAAACACCCAAAGAAAGCTATTTTTCGGTTTGTTCGTATTTCCGCTCCTCATCGCGGTCGGCATGGCTGTGCTTTTGTGCGGGGTGGTGTTTCTCACGCATGAGCAGGAATCACCGGAATCACTGATTACCGCCATCAAGACCGGCTCGCCCTCAAGGCGCTGGCAGAAAGCCTATGAGCTTTCGAACGAACTAAACCACCGGAAGGAAAATATCCGATCGGAAGGGCTCGTCCAGGAAATGATCCACATCCTCGAAGACGTCTCCCGTTATGACCCTAAAACAAGAAGTTACATGGCGCTCGCGTTAAGTCATTTTGGAAGCGCTGTCTCTCAAGCGGCGCTGACACGAGCGCTCGGGGACCCTTCCGAAGACGTCCAACTTTATGCGTTATGGGCGCTGGGCGCTGTGAAAGCCGGTTCTTCAGCGCCTGCCATCATGCCTTTTCTGAAAAACGAAAAGGAAAGCTTAAAAAAAACGGCGGCGTACGTGCTCGGGGCCATCGGGAGCAGGGAAGCGCTCCCTCATTTAAGACCTCTCCTTAACGACAAAGTCACCGATGTCCGGTGGAACGCGGCGCTGGCACTCGCAAGGCTGGGAGATCCTTCAGGGCTTCCGCTTCTTCTCCAGATGCTGGAGCGGCAAAGCCTCTTAAGCGCTCATGCGATGAGTGAAGAAGAGGTTGAAAACATCATGATAAACGCCATTAAAGGAATAGCGCTGGTGGGCGACACGCAATCTTTCGAGTCTTTGAGAAAAATTTCCAGGACCGACAAGAGCCTTAAGGTTCGGCAGGCGGCCTTGGATGTTTTGAGCGCACGACAAGCTTGATATTCTGAAACAACATCATTAAAATGTAATGCTCCAATGTTCGTACGTCATAAACAAGGATTCTTAATTGTCTGATATTCCACAAATACCCGCAACACCGGCGTCGGCAGGCGGGCCCACGATGAACCGCCGGAAATTCCTTTCATGGTTTGGTCTCGCCTGGGTCAGTTTCGGAGCGGCCACCGGCGGCGCGCTTTCCATCGTCTTACGTTTCCTTTTTCCTAATGTCGTGTTTGAACCTCCCACCTCCTTTAAGGCAGGCCTTCCGGATGATTATGAGGTCGGAGGGGTGGATGAACGTTGGAAAGAGAAATTCGGCGTGTGGATGGTCCGGACCGCGGAGGGGATTTATGCGCTTTCGACGATCTGCACTCACTTAGGCTGCACTCCCAACTGGCTTACGAATGAAAATAAATTTAAATGTCCATGCCACGGCAGCGGTTTTTACAAAACCGGGATAAATTTTGAGGGCCCAGCCCCCCGGCCGCTGGAACGCTACCGCATCGGGCTGACCGAGGACGGGCAAATCTTGATCGATAAAAGTAAAAAGTTCCAACAAGAAAAAGGCGAGTGGAATAACCCCGAGTCGTTTTTGGTATGTTGAAAGGAAGGAGCTGAATGAAATTCAACCTAAGTAAATTCATCACCGACTCGCAGATCTACAAGTCCATGTTCCGGCACGGTTACTCGACCTCGGACCGTGACCGTGCGCTCTCGGTCATGACCAACGTTTTCTTCCACCTTCATCCGGTCAAGGTGAGAAAGTCCGGCGCGCGCTTCGGTTTCACCTGGTGCGCGGGCGGGCTTTCGTTTTTCGTGTTTCTCACGCTCGTCGTCAGCGGCATACTTCTCATGTTTTATTACCGCCCAACCGTGGAATATGCTTACAACGACATCCTGGCGCTTCGCGAGCACGTGCCGTTCGGCATCATGCGGGAACTCCACCGCTGGGGGGCCCACGCGATGATCATCACCGTCTGGCTTCACATGTTCCGCGTGTTCATGACCGGCTCCTACAAACCGCCGCGTGAATTCAACTGGGTTATCGGCGTCATTCTGCTGGTATTAACCATGCTCCTAAGTTTCACCGGCTACCTGCTTCCCTGGGATCAGCTGGCTATGTGGGCCATCACGGTGGGCAGCAACATGGCGCGTGCAACTCCGTTTCTGGGACATGAGGGGCCGGGGGCGGCGCTTTTGTCCATCGGGGATATCCAACTCATCCATTCCGGAAGCGATGTACGCTTCGCGCTTTTAGGCGGGCGCTTCGTGGGAGCGGGCGCGCTTTTACGGTTTTATATCCTGCATTGCGTGGCGATTCCAACAGTAGTCGTGGTGCTGATGTCCGTGCACTTCTGGAGAATTCGCAAGGACGGAGGTATTAGTGGACCGTTGTAATATAAAAAAGTTGTGCTTATGCCTTCTTATTTGTCATTTCGAGCGAAGCGAGAAATCTCCTTCGCGTAGGAGATCTCTCGGCCCTTCGGGCCTCGAGATGACATTCTAAGTATGTTTGATTCCTTCGAGCACCTCATCGACGCTGTCTCATCTCCCGTTACCATTTTTACGTTTGCGACGGCTGTGTTTATTTTATTTGTCACATTTCCGCGGCAACTCACCAGTAAATGGGTGAGTCTGGGGACTCTTTTTTTGGTTCTTGCCTTTTTCGGAATCGGCCTCACGGATGAGCATTTCCGAAAGATCGTAAGCACCCCCGACAACGTTCCGATCGTCGGCCTCATGTTTATCTTCGGATATTTCACCTGGTTCGCGATGAAAAAAGCGGTGGAGAATGACCGCCGCATTGAAAAAGGGGAGCCCACCGTTGAACAGCTCGAAACCAACGACAAGGTGCTCGTGTTTCCTTACCTCATATTCATCGAATTCGTGATTGCGCTGGCCTATGGCGCCATGCTCGTGATCTGGTCCTTGTGGCTCAAAGCGCCGCTGGAAGAACCGGCCAACCCGACCGTCTCGCCGAATCCCAGCAAAGCGCCCTGGTACTTTTTGGGCCTGCAGGAGATGCTTGTTTACTTTGACCCGTGGATCGCAGGCGTACTTCTGCCCACCTTTATCATTATCGGGCTGTGCGCCATTCCCTATATAGACCGCGACCCGGCTAATTCGGGCTTTTACTGTTACAAGGCGCGCCGGGCCGTGATCATCGCCTATCTTTTCGGTTTCTGGATTCTTTGGATCCTGCTCATCATCATGGGGACTTTTTTACGGGGCCCGAACTGGAATTTCTTCGGACCCTTCGAGGTCTGGAATGTTCACAAAGTCGTGCCGCTCGTAAACGTCAACCTTTCCGAAATCGTATTCATCAAATGGCTGGGGGTCGGCCTGCCAAAACAATGGTTTATCCGCGAATGGCCTGGTTTTGCGGTTCTTTTTCTGTATTTTGCGATTCCGCCGGCGGTGTTGGCCAGAACAGCCTTGAAAGACGTTTATAAAAAACTGGAGCCAACCAGGTACCTCGTGCTTGTCATTCTGCTCTTGGTGATGATCGCGCTGCCTATTAAAATGTATTTGCGCTGGGCCTTCAACCTGAAGTATCTGGTTGCCATCCCGGAATTCTTCTTCAATATCTGACCCATGCCTAGAACTAAGGAACCTCCGACTCTTTACAGCGTCCACAAGACGTTTATCTGGTTTGCGGTCATAAGCCTTGTGCTTACTTTCTCGCTGGCAGCGATTGTCTACGTCGACTACGTCCGTGAATGGAAAACCTATCAGAAAAAATTCATTCGGTTGAAGACCGATAGGGCCAAGAAGGAGCTGAAGGAGGCTGAGGCGAAGATCGATAAGAAAAAGCTTGAGAGCCTCGAAAAACAATTAAAAGACGCGGACGCCGCACTCACGTCCCACTCGAGCGGCAGGATGTCCCTGGAAATCCGGCTTGGACGTCTCGACACGGAGGTCACCAAGGCAAGAAGCCAAACCCAGAACTTGAAACAGTTCGAGGACTCCGCCAAGTATTTTTTTGAAGAGACCCGTTCGCACAACGACCCGAAGGCCTCCGAATACGAAAAAAAATTAAAAGAGCTGACGCCAAAGCTTTCCCAGGCCAAGCTTAATCTGGAAAAACTTGAAAAAGAAATAGAGGAGAAACAAAGCGCTTTGAACGGCATGACAGCTGCGGAAAAATCCATTCAAAAGAGCATCGACAGGGTGCTCGAAGATAAAAACCGTATGGAGCGGAAAATCAAGCTAATCGAGCCGACGCTGGCCAAGGACATCCTGAATGCCCCGATGGTCGATTTCATCGCGCCGTCTCTCCGTATCCAACAGGTGGTGTTGGAAGATCTTGAGGATGATTATCATTTTACAAAGGTCCAGAAGGTGGACCGCTGCACGACCTGCCATCTCGGAATCGATCAAAAAGACTTTTCCGACGCGCCTCAGCCTTTCAAAACCCACCCGAACCTCGACCTGTACCTCGGCCCTCATTCACCGCACCCCGTGGAAAAATTTGGCTGTACCGTTTGTCACGGCGGCAATGGCCATTCGGTGAGCTTCAAGGATTCGGCCCACACGCCTCACAGCGAAGCGCAAATGAAGGAGTGGCGGAAAAAATACCATTGGGAAGAACTCGAAAAATGGGATGCCAAAATGCTGCCCGTGAATTTCACGCAGGCCGCCTGCGCCAAATGCCATCATGGCACCGTGGAAGTGCCCTTTGCCGACAAACTGAATAAAGGAAGGAAGCTTGCGGAGGTAAACGGCTGCTTCAACTGCCATAAAGTCAGCGGATTTGAGAACCGCTGGAAAGTGGGGCCGGACCTTGAAAGGGTGGGAAGCAAACTCAGTGAGCAATGGATTGAGAAATGGGTTGAGGACCCTCGATCATTCAGAGATTCGACAAAAATGCCCCGAAGCTTTCATCTTTCAAACACCGCCTCTCCCGAAGACAGGGAAAGAAACAAGACAGCCATCAAAGCGATCGCAGCATACCTCGTCAAAAATTCAGAATCCGTAGAGTTTAAAAAGCCCACGCTCTCCGGAGACTCAAAAAACGGTGAAAAACTTGTGACGGAGCTCGGTTGTGTAGCGTGCCACACGGTCGGAGGCACCGCTATTCCGCCTTTGGCGGACAATAGGCATGGCCCCGAGCTCTCGGGTCTCGGAAGCAAAGTCACGTCGGATTGGCTCCACACCTGGCTTAAAAACCCAAAGCATTTTTCGCCGAATACGCGGATGCCCAACCTGCGCTTGAGCGACCAAGAGGCGGCTGACATCACCGAATATCTTTTATCGCAGAAAAACACCACATTCGAAAGCAAACCGCCCGTGGAGGCCGATCCTAAAGTGATGGACGAGCTTATTCTCACCTCTCTCGAGGCGACTCTGCGCCGCACCGAGGCCGAAGTGGAGCTGGCCAAGATGACGCCGGAGGACAGGCTCCAATATTTGGGCAAGAAATCCATCGGCCAGCAGGGCTGTTATACCTGCCATACGATCAAAGGTTTTGAAGACATCAAACCCATCGGCGCCGATCTAAGCAATGAAGGCAAAAAAGACATTCACCAATTTGATTTTGGTTTCACCAAGATCGACCGGACGCGCCAGGCGTTTATCACGCAAAAATTGAAAGACCCGAGGGTCTTTGATCAGGGCAAGGAAAAATCCTACTACGACAAACTCCGCATGCCGCAATTTAATTTCAATGACGAGGAAATAGAGGCGCTCACCACTTTTATCTTAAGCCTTTCCGAAGAGCATATCCCGCTTCAAATGCAGAAGCGTCTCGACTTGAAAGAAGAGCGGATTGAAAAAGGAAGGCTTCTGGTGTCCAAGCTCAACTGCACCGGCTGTCACGCGCTCGACGGCAAACCCGGGTCGCTCAGAGAGTCCATGGAAGACAAGGGGAATGCGCCGCCCGTGCTGGACGGGGAAGGCGCCAAAGTCCAGGAAAAATGGCTTCACGAATTTTTGAAAAATCCGGCGACGATCCGTCCGTGGCTTCGCGCGCGGATGCCGACGTTTGATTTGACCGAAGAAGAGACAAAAACCCTCGTGGAATATTTTGCAAACCTTGCGCACGAAGAAGTTTCTTACAAAGGTTATGAGATTCCGGCGCCGGCTCCTGAGAGGCTTGAGGCCGGCAAGACGCTCTTTACGAAGCTCCAGTGCGCCAAGTGCCACGAGATCAATGCCGCCAGTACTGCAATGGGAAGCTCATTTCTTGCGCCGGACTTGACGCTTTCCAGAGAGCGCTTAAAACCTGAATGGGTCAAACAATGGGTGACAGACCCCCAGGTGCTCCAAGAGGGGACGATGATGCCCACGTTCTTCCCCGAAGGCCAGTCTCCCATTACGGACATTTTCGGCGGCGATGCCAAGGAGCAGATAGAAGCGCTCCGCGATTATCTCTACACTTACGAAAAGGCCCCCGAATCCCAATAGCCCTTCCGACCAATTTCCGACCAATTTCCCCTCTTGACAATCATCTAAAAGGTATGTTATATTTTATTTGTAGGATATTATGCATATGACTTACCTATATATTATGTAAACCTATATTAGAAAGTTGGAGGATAAACATGATTACAACATCCACGGTAAAAGGGCAAATTGTTATTCCCTCGTCGGTAAGGCGTAAGTTCGGGATCAAAGAAGGGACCCGCATTCAAATTGACACCGATGAAAAAACGCATCACATTATTCTAACGCCCATCACGCGGGATTATATCTTTAGTCTCCGGGGCAGGTATAAAGGGAAAGGTCTTCTAAAAGCCTTGATGGATGACAGACAAAAAGAGCGGGATCGATAATGTCCAGAAAAGCAAAAGCCATTATTTTGGATTCCTGGGCCGTTATGGCTTATCTCGGTGATGAGAACGCAGGAGAGAAGACGGCGGAAATTATAGCGAACGCCCATGAAAATAAGATTCCTTTGAAGATGTCCATTCTTAATGTAGGGGAGGTCTGGTATACGATGGCACGTCGGACTTCTGAACACGAAGCGGATCAAGTCATCGATGAACTTCGCGAACTTGGGATCGAATTCATTGACGCCGATTGGAAAATGACCCGAATCGCTGCGAGCTATAAGTCAAAATATGAAATGTCCTATGCGGACTGTTTTGCCGCGGCCCTTGCGAGGGAGGAAAAAGCGGATCTGGTAACGGGCGACAACGAATTTAAAGAGGTAGAAATGGATATTAAGGTCATCTGGCTATGATAAGAAAAATACCCCTATTGCACACGAAACTCAGGTCAAACCATAGGTTTGAGTTTCCAATAGCCCTTTTATTGCAATCCACCGCTGAAGCAGTTATAATAAGGCCTGACAAATTTTAAGCCGCTTACTTTAATTTCCCTTAAGGAATACCAGGAGATAAAATCCATGAAAAATAGACAGAAGTTAGGGGTGTTTTTTACGGCGTTTACTGCGTTCCAAGTGAACGTGTATGCCGCAACTGTCACCGGTAAAATTGCTTTTGAGGGCCGGGCGCCGGCCGCCGAAACCATCAAAATGGATGCCGATGCCAGCTGTAAACTGGCCCATCCGGATGGGGCTAAGAGCGAGGAAGCGGTTGTTAACTCTAACGGCACACTTAAGAACGTATTTGTGTACGTAAAAGAAGGGGTGAGCGGCAAATTCGATGCTCCTAAAGAATCTGTGAAGTTTGATCAGCATGGCTGCCAATACACCCCAAGAGTACTTGGTATCCAGGTTGGCCAACCGTTAGAAATTCTTAATAGTGACCCCACGCTTCATAATGTGCACTCCTTGGCTACCAAAACCCAGCAATTTAATCTCGGCATGCCCATCCAGGGCATGAAGCTGAAAAAAACATTCACAGCCCCGGAAATCATGGTGAAAGTGAAATGCGAAGTACATCCCTGGATGGCGGGTTATATCGGTGTTCTTGATCATCCGTTCTTCTCGGCTACCGGCGGCGACGGAAGTTTCTCAATCAACAATCTCCCGCCGGGTGAGTACGTGGTGGAGGCCTGGCATGAAAAATACGGCACGCAGACTCAAAAGGTATCCGTCGCGGCCGATGGCGATGTCAAAGAACTGTCGTTTCAATACAAGGCCGCCTGAACAAAACGGGTGAATCGTCTGGTCCACAGCTATTCCAAATTTCTCTCCGCCGTAACCCTTGTTTTAATCATCGCCGGAGGACTGGTCACCAGCACGGAATCAGGTCTCTCGGTCCCCGATTGGCCACTCTCGTACGGTCAGTTTTTTCCGCCCATGGTCGGAGGCATCCGCTTTGAGCATACGCATCGCCTCATCGCCGGAATTGTCGGGATCCTGACATTTGTCCTGCTCGGCCTGCTTTTAAAAAATGAGGGGAGGGGATGGGTCAAGTGTTTGGGTGCGGCCGCGGCGCTTGCCGTCGTACTGCAGGCCATCTTGGGTGGGCTGACTGTCATCTATCTTCTCCCGACTCCTGTCTCCGTGGCCCATGCGTGCCTGGGACAGACATTTTTTTCACTGGTAGTCTCCCTCGTTCTTTTCACCTCGAAAGAGTGGGCGACCGCGCCTAAAATTGCTTCTGAAAATTCTGAATCGCTTAAGAGACTGCTGGCCACCACCTTCTTTTTTGTCTGTCTTCAGCTCATCGCAGGCTCCGTGGTGAGACACGCTCACGGCCGGACGCTCAATCTCCACGCCCTCCTTGCGTTCTTAATCGCAATCCACGTGCTTTTTATCTTGGTCCGCATCTTAAGGGACGCTGACTTGCAGCCGCTTGTCAACCATGTTCTTTTGCTGACGGGCCTGGTGACACTGCAGGTGTTTTCCGGAGGCGGCGCTTACCTCTTGACGCTCGTGATTGAAAAAGCGGCTTACCCCCGAACCAGCGAAGTGCTTATCACAACAGCTCACCAATCCATAGGTGCCGTGATTCTCGCCACGACACTGCTTCTTATGCTAAGATCTTTCAGGCTCCTGAAGCCTACTGAGTTACGTACAAGTCATGAATAAAAAAGCCTACTTGGAACTCACAAAACCGCGCCTCGTCCTCCTGGCGCTTTTGGCATCTATTTCTTCTTTTTACATGGCATCCAAAGGCGCGCTCGACACTGCACTGCTGTTTCACGCGCTGCTCGGGTCGGCGCTTGTCGGGGGAGGGGCCAACGCGCTCAATCAATTCATTGAAAGGGACCTCGACGCAAAGATGGCCCGCACGCAAAACCGGCCCATCCCGAGCGGCCGGGTCCCGGATAAGAAAGCGCTTCTTTTCGGCGCGCTTTTTTCACTCGGCGGACTGCTTTATCTCTTCCTTTTCGTAAATAAATTTACGAGTTTTGTGGGCTTTCTCGTCCCGGCCACCTACGTGTTTCTCTACACGCCGCTCAAGCGGAAAACGCCTCTCAACACGTTTGTCGGTGCCCTCTCGGGCGCTTTGCCGGTGCTGTTGGGCTGGACGGCCGTCAACCCTTCCCTTAACCTCGAAGCCATGATTCTTTTTTCCATTCTTTTTGCGTGGCAGATTCCGCACTTTCTGGCAATCGCCTGGGTCTACAAGGAAGACTACCTGAAAGGCGGCTTCAAAATGTTTGGGGCTGATGATTCCAGCGGCCAAACCCTCGGTTGGCACATTGTCGCGGCCAGCCTTGTTTTATTTGCGTTAAGCCTCGCGCCTACTTTCATGGGTATTACGGGACTTACGTATCTATTCATGGCTGTCTTTTTCGGAGTGAATCTCTGCGGCTTTGCCATTTACCTCGCCACGCACCGGCTTTCCTATGCCAAACAGTTCATCTACGCATCCATCATCTACCTTTTCACGCTCAATATTTCAATGGTTGTGGACAAAGCCGGATAAATATGAAAAACGGTAACGAGGGCCAGTCAACCGTGCTATGGTGGATCGGTTGGATTCTTCTCACGATCCTATCCTTCTTCGTATCCTGCTATTTCTGGACGGGTTTTATTGCCAAAAATGTAGGCGGCATGGACAAGCCCGGCGTGCCGGTTCTCTGGGTTACGGCCGTCTTCGGCAGTTGGATGGTGCTCTTGGTGCCCCTGATCGTCCTTATGTACAGCAAAGTCGATAAGGCTTACGAAGACGCGAGAATTGCGCGTGAAACAGCCGCGCTCGATAAGGCAAAAACGGCCTTTCGGGTGAGAAGTGTATTCGTTGAGCCCAAGAAACGAATCCTCACTAAAGCGTTATCCCAAAAACTAAAACAATTTCCCGAAACTCTTAAAAAAGCGCATCTAGTCACCGCAACTCTCAAAAACGGAAGAAGAGTGGAAAACGTGTTTGTCGTATACCGCAGGGAAGTGCTGGGCGTGTACGACCGGGATTCGCTCGATTTCGAGATAAAAGATATCGCCGACCTTGAACGGGCGGATCTCGGCCGGCTGCCCGACTTTAAATCTGAAAAATGGCTCAGGCTCGACGGGATCGGGGCCTATTGACAAACCCCCTCGATTATTTAACGGAACAAGCGGCCAGAAAAGCGCGGGAAACCGCCGGGGAGCGGGTGCAGAAAGCGCCGCGAAAAAAAACGCCTCCAAAACTCGCCGTCATTAATCAAAGCGGCTGCACCGGCTGTGAAGCCTGCATAGTTTTTTGCCCCGTTGACTGCATTGAAATAGTCCCGGGCATGAATTTTCACCCGCAAGTACAGCAAGTGGTGGAGGTGGATCTGGCGCGATGTATCGGTTGCGCGCTTTGCGCCAAAAATTGCCCCTGGGACACGATCGACATGCTGCCGTACGAGCAAGCGCTTAAAGAAGCGCCTCTCGTCACGATAAAAAGCGTTTGCGGCCAGCCAGCCGCCTCAGAGGCCTAACCGTCTTTCAATAAAATCCGCTACTTTTTTTTCCAGCCTTAGTTTATTGAGCGAATGAAGCTCCGGAATTCCTGCTGGACTTGTCACATTTACTTCGGTTAGATACCGGCCAATCACGTCAATTCCCACAAAATATAAACCGTGTTTCAGCAAAAGGGGGGCCATCTCGCAAACAAGTTTTTTGTCCCATGCCGTCAGCGGCGCTTTGTGCATCGAGCCGCCGGTCGAGAGATTGGCCCTAAAATCATGGCGCGGCGGCCGGCGAAGGAAAGCGCCGAGCGGTTCTCCGTTCAAAATGATAATTCTTTTATCGCCGTACCGGTCCGCCGAGACAAACCTTTGGATGATGACCTTTTCACGCCCCGAATGCGTCGCCGAATGCAAGAGAGATGCCAAGTTCCTGTCGCCACACGAAGTGGCGACAATCCCTACGCCTCCTTTTTCATTCAAGGGCTTCACGATCACTTTCGCCTTGAGGGAAGCAATAAAGGCTCTGGCGCGCTCAGGGTTTTCGGTGACAAAACTCTCCGGCGCATATTTTTTGAATCGGAGGCTAAAAAGCTTTTCATTACAGACGGCTATTCCCGCCGGATCGTTCAGAACAAAGACTGTATCTCTAATGTTTTCAAGGAGTTGCAATGCATAAAGATAGTCCGCATCAAACGGCGGCTCTTTACGTATAAAAATGCAGTCGACGCCTGCCAAATTAACCGGATGTTTTGAAAGAGGCGAGGGGAGATAACCTTTTTGGGCGTTTAATCTGGCCGAAGCTGCATAAGCCCTCGGAGCAGCGTCCGCCCAGAAAAGATCCTTGCTTTCAAAATAAGATACCTCGTGACCGCGCTTTTGAAGCTCGAGCATCATCCAAAACGAGGAATCCTCGTTTACTTTGACATTGTGCGTCGGGTAAAGCAAGAAAGAGATTTTCATAAAACTGTTTTTATTATAGCATAAGCTTACTATGGATAAATTTTTGAAGCAATATTTCATCGACGGTTGTAAGAGGTCGGACGATCTCCAGGTCGGTGTCGAATGGGAAAAGATCGGAGTCTGCAAAGATTCCGGAAAAGCCATCGGTTACTCGGGACCCCGGGGAGTCGAGACGATCTTCAAAAAGTTGATGGATCGTTTCGGCTGGCAGGGTGTCTATTCGAAACAAAACATTATCGCGCTTAAAAAACAAGCGGCCTCGATCACGCTGGAGCCCGGGGGGCAGATTGAACTGAGCGGACAAAAAGCGTTTTCGCTGGATGAAAACGCGTCGGAACTTTACGCGCATCTCGAAGAATTAAAGAAAGTTTCGGAGCCGCTCGGGATTGCGTGGCTGGGGATCGGCGTTCAGCCGATCAGCAAACTTGAAGAAATCGAATGGGTGCCTAAAGAGCGCTACAAAATCATGCGGGAGGCTCTGAAAAAGAGGGGAGCGCTGACTTACCGCATGATGAAACAAACCGCCTCGATCCAGATATCGCTCGATTATACGGATGAAAAGGACGCAGCGGAAAAATTCAGGCTTGCGATGGCATTCTCGCCGGTGCTCGTCGGAATCTTTGCCAACTCTCCGGTTCTGGAGGGAAAAATAACCCCGTTTTTATCCGCGCGCACGCATATCTGGTCACAAACCGCGCCCGAACGCACCGGCATTCTCCAAAAGGCGTTTGATCCGGATTTTAAATTCGACGATTACGTCGAATATGCGCTCGACGTGCCGCTTCTTTTTATCATGCGCGACGGAAAATGGATCCCCGGAAACGGCCTCTCGTTCCGGACTTATTTAAAAAAAGGGCTTCGCGGCCACACCGCCGCGCCCGAGGACTGGAATCTGCATCTGACCACGATCTTCACGGACGCAAGACTTAAAAACTACATCGAAGTGCGAAGCGGGGATTGCCAAAAGAAAGATCTCGGGCTTTCGATCCCGGCGCTTTTGAAAGGGATCTTCTACTGCCAAAAATGCCGGGCAAAGGCCTGGGAAATGCTTGCGCCTTATTCTTATGAACAAAGATTGAGATTGAGGGACGAGGCCTCCAAAAAAGGCCTGAATACTGTCTTTGGAAAAAAGAAGCTGGGGGAACTTGCCTGGGAATTCGTCGGACTCGCCGAAGACGGGCTTAGGCGGCTGGCCGAAGAAAAACCATTGCTTAAAAACGATTTGAAGTATCTTGCGCCGCTGAAAAACCTGCTGAAAGCCGGCCTCACACCGGCCGAGGTCTTGATTCGCTGTTTCCGGAAGGCGTCATCCCAGCGGGAGAGGCTTGAAAAAATCCTCCACTGCGCGGCGATTTGACCCCGCCACTCAAAAACATTTGCTATAATACCCGGCATGCCAAAAAGTAGAAATAATAAGAAGGTCAAGGCGCTTTTGTTTGATCTGGGCAAAGTGATTGTCGAGTTTGACTTCACGCCTGCGTTCGAGCGGCTTTCAAAACACTGCGCCCGGCGCCCCGAGGAAATAAAAAACGTTTTCTTGTGCTCGGGTCTCGAAGTGCTGTACGACGGCGGAAAAGTTTCGACGCCCGAGTTTTACAGGCGGGTCAAAAAAGCGCTGGGCCACCGGCTTGATTTTCCACGCTTCAAAAAAATATGGAATGAGGTATTCACGCTCAACAGGGAAATGGCCGGGATCATTCGCAAGGTCAAAGAAGACCACCGCCTGGTGCTCATTTCAAACACCAACGCGATGCACTTTGATTATCTCCGCGTGAAATACCCATTGCTCGGGCAGTTTGACCGCTTTGTTCTTTCTTACAGGGAAAAAGTGCGAAAACCCGACCCCAAAATTTATAAAAAGGCCATTGAGGCCTGCCGCGCGGCTCCCGGAGAAATCCTGTACATCGACGACCGGGAGGATTTGACGAACGCGGCGGCCGCGCTCGGGCTTCACACATTCACTTTCAAGAAAAACCCCGGCGAACTTTTAAAGAAAATGGCACGATTGGGCATCTCATGCTGACAACCGCCTGCAGGGCCGCAAAACTCGCCGGAAAACTCTTAATGGCCTCTTACGGCAAGTTGAAAAACTCCCAAATAAGCACAAAATCCAAAAACGATTTTGTTACCGAACTCGACAGAAAATCCGAGGCGCTGATCATTTCCATCATCAAGAAACGTTTCCCAAGCCACGGGATCCTCGCGGAGGAAGGAAGTTCCGATAAAGGCGACGGAACGCTCTGGATCATCGACCCGCTGGACGGCACGTCGAACTACATCCACCAGTTCCCGATGTTTTCGGTTTCCATCGGAATTCTGCAAAAAGGCAGGCTCGAGGCCGGGGTCGTGTATGACCCCGTGCATGATGAAATGTTCACCGCCCAAAGAGGGAAAGGCGCCTTTCTGAATAAAAAAAGGGTGCACACCACCCGCGTAAAACATCTGGCGGACGGCCTCGTGACCACCGGGATTCCGTTTAGGGCGCGCGACCGCTTTGATGAGTATTTAGCCTCATTTGAAAAAATATCCTTAGGCAGCGTCGGCTTACGCCGCGCCGGGTCGGCGGCGCTGGATCTTGTCTATGTCGCCTGCGGGCGCTTTGACGGCTTCTGGGAAATCAACCTTTCTCCCTGGGACATCGCGGCGGGCGCCTTAATCATCGAGGAGGCGGGCGGGAGGGTGACCGACATGTGGGGAAACCCCGATTACCTGAAAAGCGGCGACATCCTGGCCTCCAACGGGTTGATCCATAAGGAGCTGTGCGCAATCACCTCAAAAACTTTCACAAAACTTCATAGGAACAAGCTATCCTCCTTCGCTGAAGCTTCGGAGGATGAGCAAGATTGTTCAAGGCCATGATTGGGGGGTGCTCATGCCTCTCTTCCTAGAGGATGACCAGATGTGCTATGCCTGCGGCAGGCACAACCCCCAGGGGCTAAAAATCAATTTTGAGCATCCGAAGAAAGGGACGCTCAAGGCGGCGGTGGTTTTTTCCAAGCACCACCAGGGTTTTAAAAACATCGTTCATGGGGGCATGATGGCGCTGGTTCTGGACGAAATAATGGTCAATCTGGCCTGGAGAGAGGGTATTCCTGCCATGACCGGTGAGCTTTTCGTAAGGCTGAAAAAAGCGGCTAAAATAGGCCAAAAAGTGCATTTGGAGGGGCATCTGGAGGACGGGGGAGAGGGTAAAAGGGTGTTTTACGCAGCGGCCACGGCCAAAAACGACTCGGGAGAGCTCTTGGCCTCCGCCAAGGCCACGTGCATACGAATTAAGGATCAAGATATCAAACTTGAAGCGCCGTCCAAATCGAGTTAAACTAAGCTTTATGCCCTACATTTCTCTCAGACTGGTCGGCAAGCTTTCCAAGGAACAAAAAACCCAGATCGCGAAGGAATTTTCCGAAACCTTGGAAAAAATCGCCGGCAAACCCAAGAATTCCACCTATCTCGTCTTTGATGAGGTTGACAAGGAAAACTGGGCGCACGGCGATAAGCTTTTTGGCTAAAGAAAGTCCCGATGCCAATCGAAAAGCAGCTTTCAGTGTTTATGGAGAACAAGCCCGGCCGGCTGTCAAAGATGTGCAACACCCTGGCCGATGCGGGCATCAACATCCATGCGATGACCGTGCACGACACGGTGGACCACGCGATCGTGCGCCTCATCGTCGACCAACCCACGAAAGCGCTGATCATTTTGGAGGAGGAAGGCGACCATATCGTGGCGCAGGACGTGGTGATTGTTGAAATTGAAAACAAGCCCGGAATCATCTCGATGATCGCGAAGAAACTTTTCCGCGCCGACATCAATATCGAGTACGCCTATTGCACCGCGACTAAAAAC
This sequence comes from Omnitrophica bacterium RIFCSPHIGHO2_02_FULL_51_18, assembly GCA_001804125.1. Lineage (GTDB taxonomy): Bacteria > Omnitrophota > Gorgyraeia > 2-02-FULL-51-18 > 2-02-FULL-51-18 > 2-02-FULL-51-18. Next base: position 11,089 of record MHFI01000036.1, on the reverse strand, counting down.
CAAGATTTAGGGTGCCTGGTCATCAAAACCAAAGACCCCGAACAGACCGTCGAAATCCTCGAAGAATCCGCTTGAGCCGCTTCCAAAAAGTTTTATTATTTTCCCAGGCTTTGAGCGTTTGTTTTCTCAATCCCGTTTTTGCGCTGGACAAGCAATCGGCCCTCGTGCACGAGGTCTTGACAGGAGATTCCGTGCGCCTGCAGGGCGGAAAAATTTTAAAATACGCCGGCATCCAGGCGCCTCCGCTGCAAAGCGTGCTTCCGCTGGTCCGCCAGTACGGAGAAAACTCACTCGCTTTCAATAAAGCGCTGGTAGAAGGGGAGAGCCTTCTGATTGAATGGGGTCCCCAGCTAAGGGACGCCCCGAACCATCTTCTCGGGTACGTGTTTTTGGAAGACGGCACCTTCGTCAACGATGAACTTCTGAAGTCAGGAAACGCGCGCATGCGTATCACACCCCCCAACACCCGATACTCAGGCATTTTTCGTCAATCGGAGCTGGGAGCGCGCCGCTCCAAAAAAGGCCTCTGGAAAGAAGAACCCGAAAACCCCTATCTCAAAAGCGAGTACCTGGGGGAGAAAAACACGAAGATTTACTACTTCCCGACCTCGCCGGAGCTCGACCGCATTCCGCAGGCCAACCTGGTCACGTTCCGCTCAAGGGTCGAGGCTAAGGCCGCCGGCTACCGGGCCTGTTCCACCTGCAAGGAAGACGAAAAATCCTATTTTGGATAATAATAGGACGCCATATTTATTGACAAACCGAAGCCCTCTGCTATATACTTTTTGAAAAGCGGTCAGGAAGAAAAGGAGAAATACACGCATGTCCAAAGGTGTCGTGAAGTGGTTCAGCAATCAAAAAGGTTATGGTTTCATTACCCCGGACGGGGGCGGAAAAGACGTGTTTGTCCATCATAGCGCAATCCAAGGCGACGGCTACAAGACCCTGGACGAGGGCCAAACGGTCGAGTTTGAGATCACCCAAGGACCCAAGGGCGAGCAGGCGGCCAACGTCCAAAAGACATCGAAATAGAACAAGGAGGATCAAAACCATTGGCCAACACCGATAAACCGAATCTTCAGGACCGCCGCGAATACTTCAGAGTAAATTTTAAAACCCCCGTGGAATTCAGGACTTATCCGTCCAAGGCGCCGCAAGCCCAGAGGGGATCCTCGCAAAATATCAGCCAGTCAGGAATCCTGTTTCAGACCGAAAACATTCCGCCGCAGCTGTCGAGCCTCGTCTGGATGAACCTGGATATCCGTACCTTAAGTATCTGCAAGGAAATCGAAAGAAAGGCGCTGGTTCTGAATAACGGCCTCGTCGGCAAAGTGGTCCGGGTCGAGGAAGACGCGGACAACATGAGGCTTTATGACATTGGCGTCTGTTTCCTGACTCGGGACAAAAAAGAATCCAGCGAAATCAAAGAGATCGCCGCAACACTCGTCAAGACTTCCCAATAAAACCCGCTCTAACCGTTATTTTGAGGTCGCCGGGGCGACCGAAGAATCTCAAAATGACCTTGTTCTCTCCATTCTTAATGTCTTATAATGTATATTATGTTAAGTATTATAGGGGAAGAGTCCGTAAAAAAACCCCTTGCCACTGGGCTTGGCCCAATAATTAGAATACCACCGTTACGCGGGAAATATATTCACTGGCCGTTTCATCATCAGGTGAAGTATACATATCACCCGGCTTAAACCAGTTCGCGTAAAACGAGAAAGTCACGTCTTCCGTATAGGCGTAAACGATGGACGTGTCGATTTCCCACCCCTGCTCATCACTCAAAACCGATGTATTGGGGTTCGTGGTTGTCGTATGCATATCGTCCGGCGACCAAATATAGTAGAAAGTTCCGGACAGTTTAAGATCTTCCAACGGGCTAATGGCGCCGGTGACCGAAACATGCTCCATGTTTTGACCTGTCGCCTGGTCGTTGGTGCTAGCCGTGCCATAGTAGGTCTCAAGGTACTCGTGGATCCAGCCATAGGTCGGTCCGCGGAACGGCCCATTCCAGCCGCCAAATTCAGCGGTTGTGGCACTGAGATCCGACTCCCCCGACATAAGCACGTATTCCAGTGTTATTTCGGGCTTCCAGGTGTAATCCCAACGGTAGGTTCCGAAGATATCCACCGCCCAAGCCGACCGGTCACGATCCGGATTAGCCAATGCCGCACGGTAATTGCCGAACTGATAGGCCAATTCGCCGCCCAGCGTGATCTGGGAGATCGGATCAAACTGGACACGGCCGCCGATCGTGTGAGTCTTATTGCTCTCCTGCGAGACTGTCGCAGTCGGAGCATTCGTCGCCCTGTCAATCTCACTGACAAAATAGCCTTCAGCGACGGCATTGTACTCCGCGAACTTGTAATTCACGTTCGCGATGTAAAGATCCCTATCGTCCTCGGGGTTGTGCGCATTCTCGTCAATCTTGGAATATACAAAATCCAGCGTCCAAGGGTTGAAATCAAGCGTCGCGCGGATCGCGTCAAAAGACTGGATCTGCGTGAATTCATCCGCTTGCGTCGCCCCTTGAGGGTCCTGAGGGTTCCAACCGATGATAAACCCGCGGCCGAACAAGAGATCCTGACGGCCGATGGTCAGCGTCAAAGGAGAATAAAAGATCTCCTTCATCTGCACGTACGCGAGGTCCAGCAGGATGTCAAACTCGGCGGCTGCGATGGGTGTTGCGACCGATTCAATAGCCGCAAACGAATTGGCATTCCAGTCTCTTTGGTTTATCAAGTTAATCACGGTCGAGACGTTGTCCGTCAAATCCGCGGCTACCTCAATCTGGGTGATGGACATGAAATACTCGTCACCTTCTGACTTATAATTCACATCTCCCACGGCGCCATGATCAAAATCGGTAGTGCCCGCCGGAACAACGCCGATGTCATTGTTGTCGCGCAAATCGAAGTTGTTGCGATAAAACCAGTAAGCGTCGATCGAGCCGCTCACCTTCACGTTCTGAGTTTCGGCATACACAGGCGCCGCCACGGCCAGAACGAGCGCCAAAACAAATAACGCTCTTAAAAGTTTCATGGATGTTTCCTCCGCATGTTTTAACACGTCGATGTTACTGTAGGATATTGTATTTTCCAATGTTAAATCAGTGTAACGGCTGTATTAAAAATAAAAGGCTGGGTGCTAACCGGCAAAGCGATTGGTAATCGGCATTCTCCGGTCGCGGCCGAAGGCCTTGGGGGTGATTTTGACGCCGGGAGGCGCTTGACGGCGCTTGTACTCGTTGCCGTCGACCATTCGTTTGATTTTATAAGCCGTGCTCTTGGCGATTCCTTTTTTGATAATGCGGTTTATCGGCATGTTCTTTTCCACATAACATTCCAAGAAGCGGTCGAGCAATCCATAAGGCGGCAGTATATCCTGGTCCTTCTGGCCCAAGCGAAGTTCAGCGGTCGGAGCGCGCTTCAGGATGCTTGCGGGAATCGAATCCTTTGGAGCTGATAGGTTGCGAGTGCGCGCCAGCCTGAAAACCAGTGTCTTGGGCACGTCCTTCAGCACGGCAAAACCGCCCGCCATGTCGCCATAAAGCGTGCAATAGCCGGTGGCCATCTCACTCTTATTGCCGGTGGTCAGAACCAGATACCCGTACTTATTGGAGAGCGCCATCAGAAGATTGCCCCGGATTCGCGCCTGAAGGTTCTCCTCTGTCACACCCGTAACGGACTCATGAAGCACGCGTTCCATTATTTCCAGGTAGCTTTTTAAAACGGCCTCGATGCCAAACTCAAGACAATGAATCCCCAAATTTCCGGCTAAGCGTTTGGCGTCCGACAAAGTTTCGCCTGAGGTATAAGGAGAAGGCATCGTGACGCCTATCACATTTTGAGCGCCCAGCGCGTCCACCGCGATTCGGGCGGCAAGCGCCGAATCAATGCCTCCGCTCAAACCTATCAGCACCTTCTCAAACCTGTTTTTTCGGATATAATCGCCCGTCCCGAGCACCAATGCTTTGTAAACCTCTTCTTCGAGACTTAAACGGCCGGCCTTTGAGGCCCGCTTTTTCAGAGCAGAAGCGGCAGGCCATACGCGTTTGATTGAAGAATAGGAAGCGGGCACGGAAGTCCGCGCGGTTTTCCCGGAAAACGGCTTCACCGGAATATCAACGGTCAATAATTGTTCTTCGAATGGATTCGCTTCCGCCAAAATTTTCCCCGAGCGGTCCAGCACAAGGCTCCTCCCGTCAAAAACAAGCTCATCCTGTCCGCCTGTCAGGTTTCCATAAACAACGGGCGCCTGGATCCGCGCCGCAAGCCTCTTAAGCAAAGAAATCCTTTCTTTCTGTTTACCGGCATGATAGGGCGAAGCGGAAATATTTACCAAGAGTGAAACCGCATCCCGGTATTCCTTATGATAGACGAACGAATTCTTTTGCCAAATATCCTCGCAAATGCTGACACCCAGCCGCACGCCGCCAAAATCAATGACGGCCGGCGCAGTCCCCTGGGTAAAATAACGCCGCTCGTCAAACACGCCGTAATTGGGCAATTCCGCCTTGTGGTAAATATGTATGATTTTTTTGTCGGCGAGCACAGCCGCCGCGTTAAAAAGATTTCCGCACGAATCACGATCCACAAACCCCAACACGGCTATCAGCGAACCCGTAAACGGCAAAACTGATTTTAACGCCTTGATATTTTCGCGCACAAAATTTTCACGAAACAGGAGATCCTCGGGGGGATAGCCGGTCAACGTAAGCTCGGGGAAAATTACAAGATTCGATTTGTGATTCCGGGCTTTCCGGAGCGAGGCCCTCACCTTCCCAGCATTGGCCGGGATATCACCCACCGTGGTGTTGATCTGCGCCAACGAAGCCCTTAATCGTACAAACTTTTTCGAAGTCATAGATATAAATTCGTCAAAACTACCGCTTGTGGATAAGATTCATGAATTCCATGCGGGTCGAACGATCGCTCCGAAAGACACCCAGCATCGTACTCGTCACGCAAACCGAATTTTGTTTCTCCACTCCGCGCATCGCCATGCAAAGATGGAGCGCCTCGATGATCACCGCCACGCCCAAAGGCTCCAGCGCCTCTTTCAGGCAATTGGCAACTTGGCTGGTGAGGCGCTCCTGAACCTGGAGCCGCCGCGCGAACATATCGACGATTCTGGGGATCTTGCTCAGGCCCACGATCTTTCCTTTAGGAATATAGGCCACATGGCATTTCCCGTAAAAAGGCAGCAGATGATGTTCGCAGAGACTGAAAATATCGATGTCCTTCACAACCACCATTTCATCGTACGGCTCGTTAAAAACAGCCTTGTTCAGTATGTCTTCCGACTTGAGGCCATAACCGCCGGTGAGGAACCGGTAGGAAGCTTCCACCCTTTCCGGGGTTTTTTTAAGTCCTTGCCGGTCCGGGTCTTCTCCCAGGGAAAAAAGAAGCTGTTTGGTAAGTTCGCTGATTCCGGCCTTTTTCATAGTGGCAGTGATGATACGATAAAACCCGCCCTCCCCATCGCGGGAAGAGCGGGTTTTAGAGAACAGGCTTTATTCCAGACGAGCCTTTTCAGGATTGACCAACGGCTGTTTCTTGGGAATCCAGAACGTGATCAGGTCAATCACGCCGGCACCCGTACGATGAAGTGCCCTGCGGGCACCTATCGCGCCGCCCGCAACCACACCGGTGAGCTGCTCACCCGTGCTCTTGCCTTTGGCGGCTTCCGCATGGGTGTTGTCCAAAATCTCCACCCAACCCGTGCTGGCATTTCTTGAACCCACCTGAACGTTCTTGACTTGCGCCTGACCGCTTTGATTGGCGTCAGTGCCGCTGTCCGCGAACGCCGGGATGCCCATCGCAACCGCGACGAACAACAATAACGCTAAAGCAACTAATTTCTTCACTTATTTCCTCCTTGCAGTATATAAAAATACTAACCGCAGCTACTTTATCACACGCGCTTTTTCAATGCAAGTATTTTTTATTTCAAAAACTTTTATTAATTTTCTACTAATTCTTAGCGATATTATCTAAAATTAACAAATTGTAAATCGATGCCGAAATCCTGTTTCTTCAAGAACGCGATCGCCGCCTGCAAATCGTCGATTTTGACTGCCTGCACGCGAACCTGTTCCGATTGAATCGCCGGCTGAACTTTCATCTTAAGATCCTTGACCGATTTCACGATCTCTTTGGCCTTCTCGTTTGGGATCCCGTTTTGCACCGTGACGATTTGTTTCACGGAACCGCCCGCCATCCCCGTCTCAAGCCTGCCAAACTGAAGCGCCCTGAGCGACACGCCGCGCTTGGCGCATTTTGTCTGGAGCATATCGATCAATGTTTTCAACCGAAATTCATTCTCCGTCTTGAACGTGACTGTCTTCTGCGTTTTATCAAGCTCAATGGAGCTCGCAGAGCCCTTAAAATCAAAGCGGTTCCCAAGCTCTTTTCTCGCCTGTTGGACCGCATTGTCCAGCTCCTGCATGTTGACTTCGGACACGATATCGAACGAATGATCTTTGGATCCCATGGTTGTCAGCCCGCCGCGTAACGACGAGTCAGTGTGAAAATAAAAAGACCCGCCATAAAGGGCCCCGAAAACGCTTCCATCGCCACTAAGATCTTAACCCACAAAAAAGTCTTCGGGATAAAATCTCCGAAACCGACGGTGGTGAATGTAATGAAGCTAAAATAAATACTGTTCCAGAAACCAACCGGCCCTTCGCTGTTTTCTACCGTAGGCCGTACGGCATCCAAAAGAAAATAAGCAAACCCAAATATAAGCACGATACCGAGCGAGGACAAAATAACCCTAACCGGCTTCTCCGTGTATCCTGAAAGAATATCCATGAATAGAGACGGGACGAAGCGGATGTCCTTTGTTTCGAAAAAATGTTTGCGCTCCATCGTGAGTTCCCGATAGGCCGCCCAGCTTGCATCCTCAGTCAAGCCTTTTTGGTAAAAATACCGCTTGAGGTTCCTATAAGATTCATTCGCCATCAAGGTGTTTGTCTCTGACAGATAAGTTTTTGGCTTTTTCCCGGAGGACTCAGGATCAAAAAAATTTTTTCTTTTTAAATTGTTAGCGCCCATAATATCCGCGTTCCACAGAACCGCGCCGCATAAACTCGCTCCCATGAAATCAACTTCTTTGAAGTGGGCCTCCACGAAATATGATTTCCCAAAATCCGAGTGGGAAAACGAACAATGGTTAAAAAGAGCTCTCGTAAAAGTGGACCCCTGCAATTCGCCCCCGACAAAATCACAATGACTGAACTTAGCGCCGATCATATCGCAGCCCACAAGCGTGGTGCCGACAAAAAGGCAATGAGCGATTTCCGCCTGGCTAAAACTCGAACCCTTAAGGTCTAGGCCGGAAAAATCTAAATGCCCACATTCAACCTTCTTTAGGTTCAGAGAAACACTTCCAGGCCCGAGTACTTTCAGCGCATCGCCCAAATTTGACAAGTAGGACCTCTTGTCCGCGTGCGCCCAGCAATGCGAAGAAAAACTAAGCGCTGTTTCCTGGCAATTCAAAAATTTACAGTTTAAGGAAGGGATGTCTTGAGACATACATGGTTTTTGACGCTCGAACCTATTTCGCTCAAATCCCGGATAATCGTTATTCCTTTTTTTTCGAGCGTAGAAATTTTTTCCTTCGCGCTGCCGCTGGAGCCTGAGACAATGGCGCCGGCGTGCCCCATCCGTTTGTCTTTTGGGGCCGTAATTCCGGCAATGAACGCGAATACCTTCTTTTTCATTTTGTTCTGGATAAAATCGGCGGCCTCTTCTTCCTGGCTTCCCCCGATTTCACCGATCAGGAGCACGGACCGAGTGCTGGCATCCTTCTCAAACATCTCGAGAAGGTCTATAAATCCAGTTCCAATCACGGGGTCACCGCCGATGCCAATGCAGGTAGTCTGCCCAAGCCCCGCTGAGGTCAATTGCCACACCGCCTCATAAGTCAGCGTGCCACTGCGAGAGATCACGCCGACAGAGCCTTTTTTATGGATGTAGCCGGGCATAATACCGATCTTGCATTCATCGGAAGTAATGATCCCCGGGCAATTGGGCCCTATAATCCTCACCCCCTTGGCTTGGGCATATTCAACGGCCTTCACCATATCAAGCGTCGGAATGCCTTCCGTGATGCAAACCACAAGCCTTATGCCGTTGTCCACCGCCTCCAAAATGGCCGATAAAGCAAAAGGCGCCGGAACAGTGATCATCGAGGCAGTGGCCCCGGTGCTCTGCACGGCCTCCCTGACCGTATTGAAAACCGGTATTTTTCCGACAAAACTTCCTCCCTTTTTGGGAGTCACGCCGCCGACAAGTTTTGTTCCGTACTCCAGGCATTTTTCTGAATGAAAACTGCCGGCTTTTCCGGTGATACCCTGGCAAATGACTTTGGTGTTTTTATCAATAAGAATGGGCATGGGCTAATGCGTATTCTTTGGCTTTTTTGACGGACATCTCGGCGGCTTCCTTGATTGTCTGGCAAGAAATAATCGACAAATTGGAATTTTTCAGGAGCGCTCTCCCCTCTTCTACGCGCGTGCCTTCCAGGCGGACCACGAGCGGAACCTGGTGTTTAATTTCCCTGGAGGCCTGGATCACACCTTCCGCAATCACATCGCATTTCATGATCCCGCCAAAAATATTCACTAAAATCGCCTGCACGTGCGGGTCTTGCAAAATAATTTTAAAACCCTCACTCACCTGGGCCGTGGTGGCGCCGCCGCCCACATCCAGAAAATTGGCGGGCTCGCCGCCTGCAAGCTTGATCATGTCCATCGTGGCCATCGCAAGTCCAGCCCCATTTACGAGACAACCGACATTGCCGTTCATGGACACATAACTCAAGCCGGATTCTTTCGCCTTTCGCTCGCGTTCATCTTCCTCCTCAGGATCCTTCATTGCCTGTATCTCCGGATGGCGAAAAAGCGCGTTGTCATCAAATACCATCTTGGCGTCAAGCGCCAGCACCCGATCCCCCTCCACCAAAGCCAGCGGATTAATCTCACAGGTTGAGGCGTCCTTTTCCAAAAAAAGCTTTGCAAGTTTTTCAGTGATGGATACAATCTGCCGAGGGAGTGCACTATTCGAATAAAGCGGTTGAATCGAAGATAATATTTGCTCTGAAGAAGGGAGTTTGTTGGGAGAAAAATGTATCTTGTGAATCGCCGAAGGGTTCTTTGCCGCCACTTCTTCGATTTCGACACCACCCTCTTTTGAAAAAAGAATCACGGGTTGATTCTTCGCGCGATCCACAACAATCGCCAAATAATACTCTTCGCGGATCGGCTTGTCCTCGGTGATTAAAATAGATTTGACTATTTTCCCCTCGCCTGCGGACTGATAAGTAGAAAAAAGCTTCCCGAGAAATTTATCCGTGAAAACCCCCGCTTCTTCCGGATTTTTGACTTTTTGGACTCCGCCGGCCTTGCCGCGGCCGCCCATCAGCACCTGGACTTTCACGACGCAATTCGGACTGGCATGGCGGCTAAAGGCGGTGCGGGCGGCCTTGGAATTGAAAACCACCTCTCCCGAGGGGATGGGGATGCCGTATTCGCTTAAGAGTTGCCTTGCGTGATATTCATGAAGTTTCATCTTTTATAGGAGCCCCAGCGATTTGAGCTCTTCAATGCCTTGCTTGACTTTGTGGGCGGACAGCTCAAGCGCTTTCTTTTCGTCGGCGGTGAGCGAAATCGTCACCACCCTCTCCACGCCCTTTTTGCCCAATTCGGCGGGGACTCCGAAATAGATATCCTGAATGCCGTATTCCCCGTTCAAATAAGCGCAAACAGGCAGCGTCTTCTTCTCGTCACTAAGCAGCGGTTTCACCATTTCAGCCACGGAACTGGCGGGCGCATAAAAAGCGCTGCCTGTTTTCAGCAAAGCGACGACTTCCGCGCCCCCGTCGCGCGTTCTCTGCTCGATTTGGGCAAGCTCCTGAGACGGGATCAGCTCCTTAACGGGCTTATTTTTAAAAGTGGAATGACTGGATACGGGCACCATCAGGTCCCCATGCCCGCCCAAAACGACCGCATTCACTTCGCCGGGCCTGGTCTCAAGCCGCTCCGCGATGAAGTAACGCATCCGCGCGGTATCCAATACGCCGGCCATTCCAAAAACTCTCTCAGGATTAAACCCCGTTGTCTTAAACGCCAGATACGTCATGAGATCCAGGGGATTTGTCACCACCATCACTTTGGAGTCCGGAGCATACTGCTTGATATTTAAACACACTTCCTTGATGATCTTGGCATTCAGAGATAAAAGATCCTCGCGCGTCATGCCGGGCTTGCGCGGCAATCCGGCCGTCACGACCACAATCTCGGCGCCGGCAACGTCCTTGTATTCATTCGTGCCGACGATGCGCTTGTCATGGCCTTCAATCGGCGCCGATTCCATGAGATCAAGCGCCTTGCCCTGAGGCATGCCCTGCACGACATCAAACAACACGACATCCGACAAACCTTTTTCCAAAATTCTCTGAGCGGCCGTCGCGCCCACCTGGCCCGCTCCAATCACCGCCACAAACGGCTTCCTGATTTTCATTTAAATCTCCCCTTGACTCTCTTGGCTTCCGCCGGGCCGGCCAACGTCGATCTTCTGCATCAAAGACATGGGCCGCCTCCGGATAGACCAAAGGGGAGCTGCCGCATCGAATCAAGGCAAACTCCCCTTTTAAGGTTATGGCTATGGAACTTTGTGAAATAAAACCTACTGATTCTCTTCGGCGGCTTTAATCGGAATCTGAACGGTTTCAGACGCTGTCTGACCCGTCGTCTCAAGCGTTCCGACCACAGGCTGCGCAATCACTCCCCCGACGTCCCCTTTGGCGATGTTCTCACCGGTTCCTGAGAGGACCTTTTCGCCGGTGTTATTCAGCGTGTTGGCCGTCATTTCTCCCGTTTCTTGAGTGGCCTTCACCGGATAGTTAAATAATCTTCTGAAAAAACCCGTTAAGCTGTTTTCCGTATCGCTCGCCGCAAAAGCCGTCGAAACAAGAAACAATGAAAAAAATCCGATCAGTGAGACTCCAAGCACCTTCTTTGAAAAATGAGACATTAAGAAACCTCCTCGTTGATTTGATAAAACATTATAAAAATTGC
>MHFI01000035.1 GCA_001804125.1 Omnitrophica bacterium RIFCSPHIGHO2_02_FULL_51_18 | reverse complement strand
TTCCCTATTCAATAGATCCAGTGCCAATTGCGCTATTTTTAAATGCTCTGTCCTATCAATCGTCAAAGTTCTTTTAACCCCACTTTTATGCAGTTGATATTTAATCACGCGATGCACCCGAGCCAGATGCGGGCGATCCCTAAAAAATTTCGCGGGTTTACTGACGATCGGAGCAGCGACCTCTAAATAATCTTTGATGTAAGAATCCACGATACTGGCGGCACGTCGCAATATGTCGATCTTATCGTTCACGGCCAACGCATCAAAATTCCTTCTAGTGTGGGAACGCTTCAGGCGATCAAACACTTTTTCCGCGATATGGGTGTAATCATCCGAGGTTAAAGAGGAAAGTCTTTCCTTCTTGGCCACCGCTTTCAAGAACGCCGCGTTTAACTTATTAAGGCGAATGTTTTGCTCGCTTTCATAACGGGACATTGTCGCCAGTGTATCCTTGAGGGTCAGCAGTTTTTTGAAATCTTTAATTCCAAAAATTTCTTCGGTGTATCGCTCACTTAACCCGAAGACCTCGTCCCATGCGGCCTTCAAAACCTCGTGCTTCGTCAGGCCGAACTTGTCCCGCGACTGCATGGAACGGGAAACTTGAGCGAGATCTTCCATAACGGAGCCTATGGACGGCTCTTCGACTCGCTTTCCTTCGAGTAATGATAAGCGGCGTATGACCCGGCCCAACAGTTTGGCCGCCTTGCCGTGTACTTTCTCCATCCGCTTTCGCGCCGCTCCAATCTCGTTTAGCCACGCGCGCAGGTCGCCTTCCGCGGGTTCCTTGGTTTTCCTCTCGGCGAGCCGCGCCCCACCAGTCACTTTACCGTCAATAATCTCTGGAATTTCCTTCTTTTGTATGAACCCAACCTTTCCGGGAACGCTGTATTTCTCAAACGGCAAAAAGATTCTCTCCGCCGTTTTGCTCAGCCGCGCGATTCTTTGATCTTCAGAAAATTGTTGCGTCTCTGAAAAAACGTCCCGAGTTGCGTTCTCATAATACAAGTCAGACCGCACTTTTGTCACCCCCGCCATCCGCGCGCCGGCAACTTCACCAAGCTCTGAGAGTAATCCTTGCACGAAACCGATCAATGCCAGATTACGGTCCAACGAATAAGACCTTTGGCTTTGTACAAATTGATCCGGTTGAGAAAGCCCTGGAATAGTATGCAATTTGTCCGATATATATTGGAAAAAGTGTCCGTTTTCTGAATGGTAGGCAATACTGTATTCACCGATAGCACCCAAACCTTTCACGTATTTCCAGCTTTGAATAAAACCTTCAAGACCTGCACCGTTTTGCGACAAAATGGATTCATTCGTGACGGTTCTCTCATCCACTCCGTATTCCTTGTATTTCCAAATGAAACGGGTGGAATCACGACGTATGTCGCTCAAAATTCTTGCCGCCTCAGCAGGCGTGAGCTCCATTGAAAGAACCAGCGACCGGGCTTGTTGTTCGCCTTCTTTAAGCATTGACTCCATGGCCTGTTTCGCCTTCTCCACTTCATCCAATAGACGAAGCATGGATTGGGCTGTGGCAGTCACACTTATACGCGGCGACTGGTTGATCGCATTGCGGACCATCCTCGTCAACATCGGCTTGTCGTGATACACTTTGCTAAATGCGAGAAATGCGTCTCTGAGGCCGTTCACCATCGGTTGTTTAAGTTCATCCGAAGACACTATGAATCCGTTGGCTACACCCGCGTTGTGTCCATTGAAAGGTGTAATAAATTCGGGGATCACCCCGTCACTACTCGCAATAGGCAAACCCCCGTTCATCATCAGTTTTTGAGGACTGGTCGCCGCCGCTTCACGACCGTCATCGGAAAGCATCATCGAGAAATCGGCACCCTGAAAAAGTTGAGGCGCTTCCCAAACATTGTAATTGTCTAAGAAAATAACGCGCTCGCTCAAGCGACTGTCTTTAGCCACCGCAGCCTGGATGCGGTTGTACTGCTCAATACCGTAACCATCATCCTGATGAATACGCCCTCCCCATATGAGAATGATTCCGGTATCGATAAATTGTTGTCTCATCGTATCGTTTTCAAGCAAGTCGGCTAAACGTTCGGCTCGTTTATACCCTACAATCCGCCTCGCCCATAGGCCCACCGGTGCATCTTGCCGTATCATTTGCTCGGCCCACCCTTCATCCAGACCTTGACGGCGTTCAATCCATCTAAGCAGTGCCGCCTTACGCTCATGCTTAATCCTTAACAATTCTTGGTCCGTCATTCGCCTCGCCTTCTCCAGATCACGCAATTCGTCCTGAGGCCAATACCTTTCGCTAACACCATTGGTGATAGCGCGTATCCTGTGCGAAAATTGTCTCAGGTTAGGCATCTGTCTCATGGTATTCGCGTGTTTTTTAGAAACACCATAGGACATGTTCGATGCGTTTATCACCATTGCGGTGATGTCTACTTTGCCCGTCGTTTTATCCCAAACAGGAGCCATCGATTGTTCGTCGGCATAGTAACGGGGATTCACCATGATTTTTTCCAAAGTCGCACGCGTGTATTTTGGATGGGCATAATCCACGGGCGTATGATCATTGAAAATAATATCCGTACGGTCAAAAAAAGGATCATCGGTGAACTGATCCATAAAAAGCTTGGGGTGGGCCATCATTGCCGCCGTTTCACTGATAATGATATGATCAGTTTTCTGTTTGAGCATCTTTAACAAAGCCAAAGTGCCGCGGCCTAAAATCCAACTTTGCATAAAACGTGCTTCTTCGTCATTGCCGATGTCTCTGCGACCTGGATAAACGACGCTCGCCTTACCACCAAACACCGAATCCCATGAATCGAAATCTAAGAAATAAACGTTTGCATGGCCATAAGAATCGGCCGGGGCCTTCAGGACATTGACTTTAACGGTTCTCCCGTCAAACATCTGAAGCTCAAATGAACCTATATTTTCAAAAATTTCTCTCAAATATTTGCTGATCTGCTGGCGACGAAGCTCAATCCCTTCTTCGTCCACTCTCTGCACCCAAACTTCGGGGTATAAAAATGAAACTCCGATGACATTTGCGCCTAGATCCGCCATCGCTTGCATCCTTTCAGGAACCAAAGGACCTATGCCCCCCACTGAGGTATCCATCGCAGCCTTTCTCATTTCCTGATCATGCCGTCTGCCCCGAATACCGCCAGCCTTAAGCCGTTGTGAAAGGTTTTCCAAAATGGCCCGGCTGAGCGCTATTTCCATGGAAGCTTCAACAACAGTCTGCCCTTCAAGGCTGGGTGTGTTCTGCTTAAGCCAGTCAAGACTACTGCTTAACCGCGCGCCTATTTGTCTAATTGTCACCGTGAAATTCGCCCCGTCAACTTCGGGGATCTCATAAAACCCGTCCTTATCCAAAGAATAAAGTATTTTGATGGCTTCATAGGGGTGCTCTGAAGACAACTGGTCATACCGCTTGATGCCACCTTTCTCATCGGCAATTACGATGCCGTAGTTATAACCGCGGTAACCGGTGACCCTACCGGCGATGTCATCTTCGAGAAACCAGCTGATCAAGTCGTCACGGCTCAGGCCGGGGTTCGACTCTTCACCTGATTTCAACGCCAACAGGCCGTTTTGGGAAAACCGGCGGATCGAGGCGGTTAAATTCTCAATTTTGTCCCTTTCTTTGAATTCAAGATAATCGCCCTTTTCGTCACGAGGCACCATTGTGAAAATCACGTTCGGATCCATTTTTGCTAAACTGCCAAAGATCGTTGAAACCTGCGCTATTTCATTCTTTTGCTGAATGTCGTCGGGATCCCTTTTCACCTCAAAATCTGTCCGAAGCTTATTTTTCGGATCCCGGTCGCCAAAATTCTCCACGCTATTTCTCAGCGCAGGAATGATTTCTGCCTCGAGTGCCTCAGGATTTTGTGACAGATAGGACCGGCTCAAATGACCGTCGGGCACGAACCCGAACAGCTTTTGCCTTAAAGTTCGTAAATGCACGACGCCTGCATTGGTATTGAAAGCAAAATAATCCTGCGGATTTGATCGGATCGCTTCCTTTGTCGCATCGGTGGCCATAAGCTGCTCAAGAATCTGTCGGATTCCCGTCTGGTTGTCTTCATACTGGCTGTACACACCGCGCACGCCAAATCCACCTGATTCTTTTATAGGAAGAGTCATCATAAAAAGTACCCACGGAGGCTGTTTGCCTTTCTGTTCGGCCTGTTCTCTCAGATAATCAAGATAGGCAACCATTCGTGGGTTGGGTACCGAATTGACAACATTCACATTGTTGAAAGAATAATACTGATAGCCAGCTTCAAGCAGGTCATCCAATATTTGCCACAATTGAAGCACCGCATCTCCATTGGAAGGTACCGTAAGTCCAAAAACGTCCCCTTCCTTCCATATCGCACCTTTTTCTCCGTCGCCCAATTTGTAAGCGTAGGACAAACCCGAATTAACATACTCTATGGACGCATCCCCTATAAATGGTGACAAATCCGCACGACCCTCACGAAGACCGGAGACCACTCTAGACTTCGTAAGAACGCTCTGAATTAGAATGAGCTTCAATGATTCAAAAGAATTCGCCGCGTGTGAGAATTGGGCTAAACGGTAGTCCAAAAGGCGGATTCGGCCAAAACCAGGCACGAAATGCATATAATGGGCGAAAATATCTCCGCCACCGATAGCGGCCGCAAGCTTCAAATGTCGTGCCCTCTCCAGTAGCTGGTTCTCAAAACCGACATCGGGGAACATGTTGGGTTTGGCTTTAGTCTTGATGCCCGACAGCATTTGTTCCAAGCGGCTTTTCAGCACAGGATCCGTTTGATCCTCGACGTATTCTTCTAACGCCTCCATATCGGAAGGAAGCACATGGATGTCACCTTCTTCTAACGGCTTGACATTGCGCGTAGGCAGTTTGGTATCCTCAGCTTCCTGCTGGACTGCATTTCGGATGGCTTCACTGCGGGGTTCAACGACTTTGAATTCAGGGGAACGGCGAAGATTCTCATACGCCAAAGTATTTATAGAAGTGAGGATATTTTCCAACTGCGTGACCAGTTTTTTGTCTGCCGCATCTTCTCTGGGGAGATACGCCTTTAACATGCTTAAAATTTGCATGCTGGCGACAAGATCTCCTTTCTCAAAATAGGTGAGCGATTCGTCTAACAGACCGTTGCGGCCTTCGCGAATAGCACGGTTGACTTCAGCATCGTCGCTACGGTCCTGGATGGACTGCACTTGCTGCTTGAGAAGCTCTAGCGATGCCTTAACCGTTTCGTATGTCGCTGCTTTGGAAACCGAGCGTCCTTTGGCCAAGCGTGCCCCAGACGCGAAAAGTTCCGTCCTTTTCGGAGCTTCGTTTCTTTTGAGCGCTTCCGAGATATTGATCCCCGCCACGAGGTAGGACGTCACGCTTCGGGGAATTCCCATCGCGTTGTATAAACCTGGGGCCCTGTCGCTAAGTTCCTGGTAAACGCCTTGCTTCACATGACCCATGCTGGCGGAGGACCCTCCATCAAAGCTGACCGCCCATTCGATCGACCCGAACAAATCCTTAAGAATCGCGGCGGCTTCTCCGTAAGTGGCGCCCGCGCTTTCTCCTGAACGTCCGCTGAATGTAATTTCAAAAAAGCGCCCATTAGGATAAGCCGAGCTGGGCTTGGTCATTCCGACCACTTGCCTGGGACCTCGTTCCCAACGGTGCACCTGCGTATCCTGCGTTTGCATTGACAAAACACGGTGCCATCCCTCCTCGTTCTGATTTTTAACCGCCTCGTTTTGAGTCATCACCCGGTTTTGGCCGTCCAGAAAAATCGCGCTACCGCCGCCGACAAACCAGCGTACTTTCTTCCAATCGCCTTTTAAATCTTGGGGACCGTCATACTGAAAAACGGGATGTTCCGTCAGCACATAAGAATCCTTGGACATCTTAGCAATGTCTTTTTTCATAAGAGGAATCGATACGGTCGGCGTTTCGGAAGTGACGGATTGAAGCGCCAGTCCTTTCTCCGTTTCACGGATCTGATAATGGAACTTACTCAGGGAAATCACATAACCGATCGGAGGCAAAAGTACGTCATTTTCATACACGCCGGCTACCTGATTGTCTATGATTACGAGGTTAATCCGCCCTTGTCCGACGTGCTCAACATAGCGCTCGAAGTCCGCGCCGGCGGGCACGTTATTGGGGCTCATCATCGGAGTAATCACAGCAACCGCACGCGAGGAATAATCAACGCCTACTTCAGAAATAACGTCATTAGGCAACCACTCAATACGGTTTTGATCGTCAAATTTAATTTCTCCTCCTCCCATTCGGTAATGGCCCGCGACCAATTTTCCGTCCTCCGTCATTGCGAAGTATGCCTTGTTGTACAGAGGTGCGGTGCTGCTTTCTGGATCGTCGGAATACATATAAGCGCCCATGGGAAGGTTGGCAGTATCAAAACTCTCTTCGGAACGGTCGGCTCTATTCAGGTTGAAATGAACGTCCCGGTTGGCAGTGAAATGATACCCCAGATTGCTGATGAACGTCGCTTCGGGATAAAGAGCGCCGAGCACGACCGGCGAAATCAGACGGCGTGCCTGGCCACTGGGATAATTCAATGGGATGGCTTTGGCCGCTTTGGGCTGGATTCCAAATCCCTGTTTGTTGTCTATTTCAAAAGCGTAACCGTTGACTTTCACTCGGTTGTTCGCATCGCGGGCTTCGGAACGCCACACGGTAGGTACTACATTTTCTGTGGTGGGAATGGCTTCCAAACGATAGACGGATGACACATAATCTGCACCATCGATCGGTTCTATGGCTTTGCGTGCCGCATGATCTTCGATTTGGGCTCCCCGTTTGTGCGCATAATGCGTCAAATTTTCCGATCCACCCTGTTCGGTGAGCCCTGCGTGCTCTTTCCTCAAATCAACGGAGTTTCCAAACTCATCCCGCTCAGGTCCGAGTAAAATATTGGGATTTGCGTATTCCACGAATGTGGATCCCGATCGGTCGAGTTCCTCAGAAATAGGTTCCCAATCCACGCGATCCAACTCACCGAGGGCTTGCCGCGCCTTCCAGAATTCCAATGCGTTTTGCCGGGACCGGATGTTTGCCCCATGGTAATCGACAGCCACTGGAATACGGGCCGGAATATACATCGTATAAAAATGCGGGATTGGGCGCTCTTCTTCGTCCCAGAAAAGTCCCGTAAATCGTTGGGTGTCATTCTGGCGAACAAGGCCAAACGCGTAAAAACCGAACAGGCTCCGTCCGAGAGTCAGAAGATTGTTTTCTCCGAAGACACTCATCGTTCGTTTTCCTTCTTTCACCTCTTCCAGAAACCGAGAAAGATCGCGGCTTGCCCCTTCTAAATTGATGCCTGGGATTTCCCCATCCGTGGTTACAACCTTAATCAATTTCAAACGATACAATCTGGCCACTTCCGGATAGGCGCTGAAATGCAGCAAATGATCTATATCCGAATTGGTCGCGTCGTCGCGGAAACGTTTGGATTTGATCACAAATGTCACCGAGATGCGGCCTACGAGTTCAGACAAGCTATTATCGGAAAGTTCTCCGAGCGAATGCTGCGTGAGGTGTCTGGCATACTCGTCGAGAACTCGGACACCGAACAAATCCATTTCCAAACCGACCGTTCGGCCCTCTCCGAGAACATGCACATGATTCCCCGGATTCGACAACACATGGCTTTCAAATTCGGCCAGATCGTCAATATCCAAACCGTAACCGTCGGCCGCCGCGAAGCGCTTTTGAATTTCCTGTTCCCGCATGGTGGAAAATTCGGACGCGCGGCTTAAAAAGTTCCATTTTAAGAGGGAAATCAGCCCGTCGCGAAAATCGGTGTTGTGGGCCGCCAAGCCGCGAAGACGATTATTGACGGCGTCCACCTGTTTTTGCATGATTTCCGCCTGGTCGCGCATCACTTTTGGAAAGTGTTTCGCGCGCAACTCCTCAATGCGCCCGTTGATCTGATGCAGCGTCAAATAGTCGCGTATTCCGAAATTGGGGTTAAGTAGCTTGTCAAGGCTGTCAAAATACGCCTTCTTGTTTTCCATCAACTCCCGCACAAGCTCTTTCTTGTCCGATATCTCATAGCTCTTCAACGCGTATTCCCACCAGGACTCCCACAGACCGATGCGGTCATATATCAGCGGGTTTGCCTTGTTACGCTCAATGTGGTATTCAATCTGATCGTTTTTGAAATTCAAGTAAGGGTAGAGGTCCTTGATCGTAGCTTGGATGTAACCACCGGCCAGATAATGGCCGTCTATCATCTTAAGAATACCATCTTCCCCGAAGTAGTGTTCAAGCGCAGCCAACAAACCGGCCTTCAGAACCGCCACGGGCCGCAACAACCAACGGCTCAAACCATTGAGACCCTTTAACCGCGTATGAAGACTCAATGAGATAAGCGCATATGTGTACAGCTGGTAAAAATAGCTTACGTCCTGCATTTTGCGGCGCACACCCTCGTTTTTAATGAATAACCGCCCATCCTCGAACTTCATCTCTCCCTCAATCGAGGAATCTACCTCAGCCTCACGAAATGCAGGGATCAAACGGTGTCTGCTGGGAGTCTGTGCCAAACGCGCGCCTTGCGTAGCCCGATCAAGTCCCAGACGACTGTCCGCCTTGGATTCCAACATTCGATTCAATGCGAAATACGCAGCTCCCGCCGCCCGTTTGCTCTCATCGCGTGTAACCTTCTGAAGTGTTATTTCCCTGTGCTTGCCTATAACCTTCTGAGCTTCTTGAAAAATTAGCTCACGAAGATGTGGGTTATAGAACGTGGGTCCATGCAAAATAATACGGTTCACAGGCTGCAAACGGTCAACTTCTAGAATAAAGTGACCGAGATTGCGGCCGAGCATCTCAAAAAGCTCCGATAAGCGAGGATCCGCAATATGCTGCTCATTAGTTTCTTCAAAAGCGTTCACAAGGTCCTCAAACGACAGTGTATCTTCATTAAAGATCCGGATTGGCTTTTTTGATTTCTCAATTTTGTTATCATCTTGAACCAACGCGGCGGTTTGAGCAATCACCTCCGCCAGGATATCAGAAGGAATACCGCTATCGCGTGGAATAATAATATCAATGGGACCAAAGTAAGGGGCGAAGTCTTCTCTAATTCTTTTGTGCAGATATTCTGAAAGCGCCTTCACAAACCCGTCCATATAATTCCTACCTTCCAAATGTTCCGATTCGTCCTTTTCTATAAATTCGGTGAATTTGCCAACGATTCGATTCATCACATATTCTATCATCGAATGGTCACTACTCTCTGTGGCTTTTCGGATATTTTCGACTGAAACCACATCTAGGGTTTTGCTTAGCGTTTGCGCAGAATATGTATTCACAAATTCCGTGATCAAATTGCGTCTATTTTCAACCAGTCGGCGGCGATTCTCCTCGTTCCGGATATTATTCTTGTCGGGAAGCTGACGCGCCTCCGAGGCGTCATCCACAGGGTAAAGCCGCTGGATCTCGTTAAACCCTTGTCTAATCCTATGCAGCAACAAGAGTTGCTCAATAGAATCCAATTTATTTTGCCGAAGATACGCTCTCCAATGAGGATCCTTATTCAACTCTTCTATAAAACGGTCAATCTCAGATCGGACTTGGCCTGTATAAAGCCCTTGCATTAGTACTGAAGGCGCTATTTTTAAAATCCCCGCAATCGACAATTGTTGTTGCGCCGCGCCGGCTACGCCCGTAAAGCTATGCCTCAATCCGCTGGGATTAAAATCCACTACAACATTCCCCACTTCGAGCAAACGATCAAGGATGTCCCCTTTTTGAATTCTCGCAAATGAGAGACTGTTCGTCTCCAGTTCCATTACAGCCGCATCTTTTTCATTATAATGATAGATCTCCCACGCAGCTAATGCATCGGAATCTCGAACCAATTGCACATGAGGCTGACCATAAAACCCATCTCCTAACTTCCTTTTGACTTCGCCCGCAAGGTCCTCCAAGCGCACCGACACTTGGTGCTCACCATCCACATTTTCATTCACCTCTTCCATAATGCGCCTCAGATTCAAGTGTATATTGCCAACAATCCGGTTGCGATCATAATTCACGGCGGACGGCGTGCTGATACTCACAAGCTTAATCGGTTTTGGTTTCCCACCTTTACTTGGCACTTCGTTCGCAACGGTTCTAATCGCCTCTGCCAAAGCCTCGATCAATTTACCTTCCTCGACAAACTCCTCAGGCTTCCATGAAATAACCATCGGTCGTGATTCGGGATACCGTTTCACGGTGTTGCCGGTCCCAGAAAAACTCACCACTAGAATCTCCCGGTTTGTAAATGAGATACCTATCACTTGACTATTCGTATCTTGAATCAACTCCCTTCGTACTTGATCCGAATCAAACTCATGATAAGGACCCTCGGCATCATGGCTCTTAACCACGCCATATTCGACGTCTTTTAAAGACGGCAGGGATCTTGTTCGCAACGGGCGACCGTACTTAAGCTTAAGATAATGCGTAATAATGCCCATTCCCTTTTCATATCTAGGCTTTCCGGTGACGGTCCACCCCAGCACATTCCGAAGCACGCGATAAAAAACCTTTGGACCGTTGACCGTCACCGTCTGCGCTCCGTA
Organism: Omnitrophica bacterium RIFCSPHIGHO2_02_FULL_51_18; assembly: GCA_001804125.1. Lineage (GTDB taxonomy): Bacteria > Omnitrophota > Gorgyraeia > 2-02-FULL-51-18 > 2-02-FULL-51-18 > 2-02-FULL-51-18. Next base: position 16,935 of record MHFI01000035.1, on the reverse strand, counting down.
ATAAACCAAATGACTATAAAGAAGCGTGGCCACATAATGGGCGGCCATCCTTTGCATGGATCGATCCATATTCTTTGGCAACCGGATGGGAGGCAGTGAGAATTGAGTGGGTTTATCCGCATCGAATATGATAGAAACCGTCTCCAGCTCATTGGACTTAAAATTGCCCCTCAACTTCTCATACCAGTCCCTTGCTTCATGCATTGGCCAAATATCCGTGTAGGTAAAAGTTTTGGACTGTGTCTCCGCCGCCCGTGCGCCACGCGTTATTCTTTCCATTTGGTGTTCACCCGCAATCTGATTCAACAACTTATCCAAAGATGCCGCATCATACACAATCTTTCCGCTTTTATTGATTGTGAAATCCCGAAGGGAATACACCTGTACTCCCAGAGACTCAAGCCACCCAATCGTTTGATCGTCAACTTCACTAAGTGGGAAGGGATAGGCTTTACTAAGTTTCGTATAACGACTCACGATCTTTTCTCTTTCCACAGGATCATCAAGCTTGGCAAGCTGCTTTCTCCGCTCGTTCTCAAAACGAATCTTCATTTTTTCAGGCACCTGTGGAATAACTACATACTGGAACATTCCTCTACCCGTCATTGGATTTCTCAAAAATGGCACATTCCCGTAGGGTTCCAGCGATCGATCCATGGACTCAATCAAAGTTCTTAAATTATGGCCACTCGATTCAAAATCATCCGTAGGCTTGACAATGTAAATCAAAGGGAGCCCCTCGGCGACTTGTTGCAATATCTCCGGCAGACCATTCGCCTGCAGCGCCGCAAGAATACTTGTGTACGCACTGCCATTACCCGAAACAACCCCGCGCGAAGTATATTGAACAGCCCCCAAAGCGTCAGAAGTCGCCTGCGGCAGGTCTTTCCCGGACAATGCTTCCCATACCCTGACTGCACGATCGTGGGCTTTTGAATAAACCCTCGGTTCAAACAAATAATTGCCATTCGGATCCATTTTGGCCCGGATCGCATAAAGTCGTTTGACCGGCGCATGAACAACCTCATCTGTGATAAACGTCTGTTCAAAAACGAATCTGGGCTTGGCGAGGAATGAGAAAGGGAGCATTCCGGGTTCGGGTTCAAACCAGCTCGTATCATTCAAGGGTTGTATATCCTTGCCACCCACCTGGTAAATAGTCTTGCCAGGTTCTTCCTTCGTATCTTTTTCAGATATCTTGATGGTTTGCCCATCAACACTGACGTGAAGCATGTTGCCGACAAGAGACAGAGTCGTTGTTTTGCCGTTGAGTACAATCTCCAAGGGCGACTCGGGTGTCACTACAAGGGTCTGATGCTCCATGAATCGTGCGAGAACTTCACCATCAAAATCAGCACGACGTTTCTCAACCTGTACCCCACCATCCACGATAGGTCCAACCATGAGGACCTCATCGCCCTTAGCCACGCTTCGTTTAGAGGCTTCAGCTACCCACAACACCGAGTACTCCAATTCAACCGCCAACGTCGACTCATCCAACGAGGCGTATTCAACAATACCTTCGTAATTGCCCACGGCTTCCCTGAGTTTTGATTGAATGAGCCTTCGCTTCTCCGGATCTTTTGGCAAATGAAGCCTCAAATACTCCTGCAGTGATTGACTGTCTAACCTTTCCGGTTTATTCGGAACCAACATGCCGCTGTCAATCAATAAAGCTAGAAGAAAAAGATTCTGCCAACTCACGCCTTCTGGATTCAGAATAGGTTTGATAGGATCTCGACGCGTGCCGATAAGGAATTCACGGTCTATGATTCGGGCCGCATTCAGTTGATTATCGATGAAGAAATGCCAATCCACCGGCCGTGACAAATGCCCCGTCTTGATCAAGGAGTTCACATAAAGAATCCGGGCCTTTACCAAATCTTCCACCGTCTTAAACGATCTTTCGGACTTTGGTTTTTTTTCTTCTTCAGCATCCTTGACAATCAGCCTAAAATCACTGACTTGCCTGTCAATACCTACAACATCCCCATGAATCACAAAAAGTTTAGCCTGGTTCAACATCCATGAATTAATAGCCGCGGCGTCACCCAAGGCTGGAAGGAATTGGCGGCCCCATTTCAAAATGGTCCTTGACATCATCGATTGATGCCAAGAGCTTCCGCCGTCATCCTGGACGGCCACAATAGCCGTGTAAACAGTGGCATCATGCATTAACCGGATTCTATCCCTGAAACCGTAAGGAGCTCTAGCAGTCGCAATCGCCGCCCTAATTAAGGTGGTAATGCCGGGACCGCCTCCCCCTACGCTAACCCATAAAGAGCGTCCGGGTGGGCCTCTGGACACAAATTCCCGAATGGGTTGACGCCGAGGAGTAACTTCATTTTCGATACCAACAATGCCGGTAATGACGTCCGTATTATTTCTCTGAGTAATCCGCGCTTCCCGGTTATTCGCGTCATAGAATGATTTCTGGCTTCCATGATGGATTCCATGAAGAAGGAATCGGCTGTTTTGCTGTTGGTTCCACGCGTCCCAACCTATATTCTGTTCCCACCTTTCCATATCCTGGGCACTTAATTTGTCCCAAACGTACGCACGTTGGAACAGCAAAGTATCGTTGATGATGGATCGCAAATTGTCAGGGCTAAATAGGGGTCCATTTAAATCGGTCCTCTTACTCAGATGCTTCAAAACGGCCCTTAAGAACATCCCTGTGGCTGTCTCTAAACCGACGAAATAACCGCCAATATAGTTGGGTCGAAGTGGCAGAATAATTTTATAACTGTCCTCTTCTGTCACTGTTATGGCTCTTTCAAAACCGACCTTTTCAAATACCTGGTAATCCTTTTCTCCTTCTTTGTGATCGTCGCTTAGAAACACAACATCCAAGCCGTGGATTTTCCGGTCTGCTTTGAATTCTTTCAGAGCATGATCGGCATAGTCCTTGACTTCGTCAAGAGAACCATCCGCCCGCATTACCGCCAATGTAGAACCTCCATCAGCCGCAACAATGATACGATGACGCAACTCCGCAGGAACACCTCCGCCCAATGAAAACCTTTCTTCGATCGACTCGAGATCATAATCTGAAAAGATCATATAAATACCGCCTGCTCTCAAATATTCAACGAGATGGTCGTAAACATCAGACACTACTAACTCGGGATTACGATTCTGCGTAGGTCTGCCATAAGTGGTACCGTTATCATCGGCTGCAACGATCGTTCTCGATTTCCTAGCGTCCATCAGTGTGCCGGGAGTATAGCCCACCTTTTCCAAAATCTCGTCAAAATGGTTCGATAAATAATCAAGCGGCAATGCCTTAGTGGCACTCTCGAGTGCAGTAGAAGCGGCCAGACGCGCACCCTGCGTTTTCTCAACTGCGAAATAGGCCGCACCTAGTGCTTGGCCGAATTCTCTTAAAGTATCATCGCCGGGTGGCACCGCAATGGTAATGTGTCTCAATTGCGGGTAATGACCATGGAGGTATCGAGTCGCTTCGTGGATCAGGAATGAGCCTGAACTTGTCTGAATGGCCTGACCGCCAAGAACAATCTCATCTTTTGTTACTCTTCCCACAAGAACGACGTTGTCAATTCGAAGAGACCTACTAGATTCCGCGATAAACTGAGCGAGATATTTTGCCGTTTCGCGAAATGCGAAGACAGCCCGTTCATCGTTTTGAGAAAACAACTTTTGGATCTCGACAAGTTTGGCGGCATCTTGTGTGAATGCATTCAGATCAATACCCGCGTGTTGCGCCAGACGAATCAGGGATCTTTGAGAAACATACTGCTGCGCCGCGCCTTTGACTTGAGTGACAGAATGTCCAGTGCCATTCGGATAAAGGACGATATTTCCCATTTCCGTTAAATAATCCACGGCGCTTCCGCTTTCATCGACATACCCGGCAGCAAGACCCGTTCCAAGACTTAACCCAAGCGTGTTAGGCCTTCCCATTTCTACGGAGGCCCATTTCGCGAGTGCGGCTCCGTCATTCAAAATGGACACCGACACGCCATAGTGATCTGAAAGACCCTGGGCCAAAGAAACGATTTCCTGTTTCTGCGCTCCAGAGGCCAACCCTTCTACGAGCGGGCTTAAGCCGACGCCAGTCGCCCGTTCACCCTTCACAGCCACGTTGATGCTGACCGCAAGCGGTGGCATAGTTTCAAGCTTTGCCTCATCCCGCACGCTTTCAATCAGCTTACGGATCAGAGGAATTTGGCCGTTTTCGGCCATTACATCACGCATGTCTCTGGGAGACCAGGCTTGGGCACGGTGCGAGATGATTTGTCCGTCGCGCACGACAATGGCTTTGATATCGCTGCCGCCAATATCGACGGCCAGCCAAGTGCCTTTTTTAGTTTCTTCTGGAGAAAGTCCGTGGGCAGTCTCAGCGGTTTGATTTAGGTCGTCAATTTCCTTTTTGGAAGCGCTTCGTAAAACAAACGGTTTCTCATTGACAACCGTTAGATAGCCTTTGATGCCTTGGAAACCGTAGGCGGGTGAAACACCCCCGGGCTTTTTATTGAATAAAGATTCAAACTCTTGATAAAGGGCGGATTCAGAGTGGATAAGAATTTGCTCAGCACCGTAGGTGACCAAATCCCTGTAGACTTGAAGAAGGGCGTAATAAGCAATCAGTCTTCTCTGTGGCGGACTGGTTGTCGAAGGGACACGGTATTCTTTGACTATTGCGCCCGAACGTCCACGATCATATCCCACGAAAACCGTTGTCGAATCACTTGAAAATTCGATTAAATTTTCCATGGAGTGACGGAATTCTTCCACGGAAAAATCAGGATTAGAAAACCTTCTCTGCAAATCTACCCATTGGGTTTCTAAGGCGAGGCGGCCGCTCTGGCCTCGGGAAGCGCGAATGATCCGTGAGATATCAATCAGCTGAGCATGAATATTTTGAAACCGCTCGCCTCTAAGGTAATGACTGATACGGTTATCGACCGAACCGGGTTTGCCGTCACGAATTTCCTTGACGAGTATTCTTAACGTCCTCTTGGGAAGACCGCCAATAGCGGTCAAGACCGCATGATGTCTTTCAATATAGCTCTCAAGCACAGCCGCCACATCCTCGTAATCCATTGTCGTAACCATATCCAAAAGATTCGGATCCAGACTCAAGAGTTCGTTGAAATCTTTTTGGGCCTTTTTATAAGCTGTAACAATACCCGGCGAAATGTTTTCAGCCAAGTCACGATAAAATCTAACGATAATTTCGTATTCACCTTCGATGCGCTGGCGCTTGACGCCAAAAAGGCGTGAAGCGTTCTGCATGAAGGTTTCCTCAGAGAGACCTGGAGAATCAAATGCAGCCTCATAAAGCTCCACAGTTTCTATTTGAAGACCTCGGCCGCTGATCAAATCATTAAGCACTTGTTCACCCGTAATATGTGCCCTGCGTAAGTGAAAAGCTGTCTGGAAAACAGCCAACAGAGGCCGCCGGCCGAGCGGCAAGTCCATGCTATCCAACAAACGCCCGATAATCGGCTTTGCGTATCTAAAATTGAGGTACGAATTTGTCGATTCAGTCTCCATATGAACTTGGTTTGATGGGAATCCCGCATGTTTCAAAAGGAAGTCGGTCATTTGACCTTCGCTCAACTGGTGATATTCTTGAAGGCTCAGACTGAATTCGTCAAAAAGCCCTTCCTCACGGAAATAAGATTCCAGGTTTTTCCGAATGAAATAAGTGCCTCGCCCTTCACCGCCCGAAATGACAATCTGTACGTCTGGCTTACGCTTCTGCAGTTCTACCGCATACTTCACAAATTCCAAGTGAGCTCTCTTATCATGATTGCCCATCCAATATAAAACGTCCGGAGAGAAGTCAGCGTCGCTGACTTTCACAGTGCCGCGACTGAAGAACTGTAGCGCCTTATTCCCTTTCTCGATGATCTCCGCGCGTAGCTCTTCTTTTGTAGCCATGCGGGAGCCGGCGGGTGAAGGAGCGGGCGCCGCGCCGGCAGGCCCAGGCTGCAACAATTGCCCCGATGGACCAATAATCCCAAGATTTCCTAAAAGTTCGAAGTAGAAACTACGTCTTAGCCGCGAAACCTCGCCGGCATTATTAGGATCATAATTTCTAAAAATCATCCGGTTAGAAATAATTTCGCGCTGGCGCTGGGTCAAACTGTCCCAAATATTCATGGACAATTGATGATCTTCCTGAGCTTGCTGCCAGTAATCTGCGATCGCAGCGATGCGTGCAAGATCAGCTTGGTGCGCCACCGCTTGTTGTGGTACAAGTTGATCAAAACTGCTCCGGATTTGATAATGATGCACAAGATTCATCGGCCCCTGCCATAACACATCACGCGCAAACCACCCCACCGACCTTACCATCCCAACGAGCGCGTCCGTAAACTGGAAGAGCTTGTTCGGATGGTAGTTCAAAAGGAAAGGCGTCACCCACCAACTGAGTGCCATGGCCCGGAAGAAAAAGTTGACTGCAAAGCCGAGCGGATGGTAGGACGCAACAGCGAGGATAGCCGTTAAAGCGATCCCTAACCATATTGCATAGCGAAACTCCCTGTAAACCGTCTCATGAGAATGGTGAATTGAATCGCTGAATCGAGGGGTCATACTGAAAATACCCTGTCTTCTCAAACCTTCCGACACCTTGCCGGCATGAAGCGGGATAAAAGCCGTGTAATAAAGGAACATTAGCGGAAAATACACTAAAAAGATCAAAAAGCCCGCAAGCCACCGATGATTCGCCTGCCTCATTTCTAAAAGTCTCATGTTAGTCGCCTGCATAGCCTGTGTGAGCACAAACATCGTGAGCATAAAAATATGTGCCTTGAAAAGATAGGCATAGATCGCCCATGGCAGGAAGAAAGCAGTCAGAAACATCACGATGTTGGCAACCACAATCCACTGCTTATTGATATAAAAATCAGCCTTGTATAAAAGACCGAATACTTTCACAGTCCAATGGATGACGAGGCTGTTCAAAATCTCCTGGTAGACGGGGCTTAAGATAAGATCAACAACGGCCGATCCAAATCGCGTCACAAACGAAGAGGCCTCCTGAAGTGTCTTTTCAAACGACTGGCGGGTCACAATTTTATGCGTGTAAACTTGTTCCTCGCCGCGCAGAATTTGATCGTAACTGGCGGCCGTATCTTCGGAAACCTTCGAGCGGTCAAAAGTAAATTTCTCAATATCCGCGATGCCTTTACCGACATTGATATCCGTATCCACAAGATCGTGCGTAGCTCTCAAAGGCTGATTCCAGCCGTGCTCGGAGTAAGCGCCCACACGAGTCATAGCTCCCCAGCGCTCGCCATAAGTCCAGTAGCCAAATGATATCCACGCGACATTCGGATGCTCAAATTGCCTTAGCACATTGGGTAAACCCCAAATGTCTCCAATCATACCCAGATGCCCCGCGTCCAACATCACCCAATAACGATTCCTTGCGTAGGGTCTCCTTTGAGCAAATGCATTGGCCTTGGTAGGATTAAGCGCTATCGGGTTTCCCGACACCAACACCACATCCGCTGGGTTGAATCGATCAACAATAGGTATGCCTCTATTGTTGTTTTGGTAATCAGTGGCAAAGCTAACACCCGGATTAGCGTTCATCAAATCCCTGAAGTAGTCCAGCATGTCCTCTTTAAAATCTGGAAAAGTGACGGTATCAGGCGCGCCCAACCCATAATAGATAACTAATTGAACGTGGTCATTGACCCACTGCTGCATCTCAACATCCGTGTAACCTGGATGGAATTGCCGGGCCAGCACCTCGTACCTGGCACGCACGGCGTAAAAATGGGATCCTAAGGTCTTCGCGACATTTTCTGTGCGATACATCGCCCATCGGGTAATCCGGGCTTCGAGATCTGCCTGGTGGCCCACGCCTAAAGAGACAAGCATCGCGATGGTTTGAACCGCCGAGGTACGAGCGTCTAATAAGGTCCTCCTTTGGGCGGAAGTCAAACGGACGTTTCTCGTCATATCGTCAATCAAATATTTCCATTGATTCCCGTAGGACCGCTTCAGATGATCGAATTTTGTTTCAACCAAGGGAGCTCCGCGATGCACAGCCGCCGAACCACGGCTCCATAAACTATCCAAATCATCAAATCTCAGGTTGGCGAATTCATTAAACGCCGAAATCGAAATCGTGACGGGCTTCACGTCCTCCTCTCGCTCCACCGGTAAAGCCTCAATCTGATACATATTGAGCCACTGTACGAAATACTCATTAGCGTCCTTATCGCTTAAAGTTCGTAAGTTGGCCGCTAGATTCGGATTGGTTTCGATGGCTTGAAGTTCTCTATAAACTTCTTCTGAAATCCATGCACCCTGCGGACCGTTGCGAAGCCATTCAACGGTTGTTTCATAGAATGTGCGGCCTTCGGAAGTCAAAAGAAGCGTAGGTAGATACTCTCTCGCATCGGCCATGGATCTTATACGGTTGTACCCCATCACTCTTACGATATTTCGGTGCATCGCTGAAAGCCCAATCGAAGCAAACGCTCGAAACGACATTCTCATATTGAGCAATATCAACAAAATGCCACCTACAATACCCAAAGCCGGCAAACTAGCCCAACCGAAGTAGATCGTCGCTGCAAATATAAACGCGTTCCACACGAACCATCCCAAAATCACCAATCTCCAAAAACGCGAAGCGATGCGCGTTTTTTCCTGCATCGCAGGACTTAGTTGAGCAGGCAAACCCCCTCTGAAAAGACCCCTCAAGATCATGGTTGGATAAGTAATAAAGTGAAACTGTAGCACACTGATCGGAAATTCATATATCGTGATACCGCGCGGTTCTCTCTGGGCACCCAGATAAGTTCTGAAGCGGTTGATCAAGTTTTGAGCCAGCATCCTATGCTCGTCATTCATCGCAAGATAATTCACGCTGGTTCCCAAAACCTGATTGTCTATCAAAGGTTGCAGGCCAAATAGCTGAACTGGATCCGTACCCTGTTCCGCGGCAAAACGGAACATCTGGTCAAATTCCTTCGCCGAAAAGACATAACCCCTTAAGAACGGATAGAATTGACCGTTGCGAATAGCACTCAACGTGCTGTTGATGCCGCTGGCGTAACCGATGATTCCTGACCAGAAACTCATTTCTCCGCGGATATAGGTCTCCATGGCCGCCTGGCTCATTCCTTGAGTCTTTTGCTCCAGATAATCTATGAAATAATTGAGGAAGTTGAAATCATCGAGAAGTTTCTCGATGTATTGCCGGTGTGTCAAGCCATTGGCCAACCGCGCGCCGTTTGAGCGAGTTATCGAAGGCGCCGGCGGCGTTATTCGGCCGGCCGGAGGCCCTTGCGGAATATCAGTTCTCTCATGCACGTCGAGCGCCCTTCGGATCTGGTAGTCACGCACGACGAAAATTCTAATCACCCATGACCACAGCCACACGGTAATAAGCAAACCGATGAAAAGAAAAGGTGTCGAAGCGACAAAAATGGCTGTCGCCGTCATATCGCGGGTCAGGGTCACATAAGGCTGATAGATAAGATTTTTGGTGTAACTGTTATGAGAAATGTTAAACCACAGATTCTTAAAAAACATGGAGATCGAATCCAACATGCCTTCCGGCTGTTCGTACTGGAGCACTTCGTTGAACTGGTGAGGCACTTTGAGAATGGGCCGGCCGAGGAAATAACGCATACCCGCCTGTTGAGCGACTCTTTCGGCCTTTTCGCCCGGCACCGCGAAAAGACGCTGGTCAGAACTCATCACTTGTTCACCGCTGAAGAATTCGTTGTCTCGTAAAAACACCATCACGTCAAAATCGGGTTTCACATCGCGACCCCATACCCAGTAGTAGCCTGGCCTGTCGTTTTCAAACACCACATAGTGTTCCTGGAAAGGCTGTTCCCCCCGTTCTTCTCCGTGATAACCTTTCAGGAAAATGTCAGGCACCAGACCCAAAACTTCATTTGTCTTATAAGGAAGACCCAGTTGGTTAAAGTAAGCTCGTGTCACCTTGTCCTTGTAGCGATAACCCGAATGCAGCTCTCGGAAAAGACGCCCGTCAAAGCGGTAGTAGCTTTTGCGGATGCTGGATTCGAGTTCGCGTGTGTCGTCCACGTCATACTGAATCACCCAAATAAACGGAGCTTCTCGGCCCGGTTCCTGATACATCTCGTCCTGCAAGTAGCCAAATCGTTTGTTTCTCACGATACGAATGGCGTTCGCCGGAGCTTCATTCGGGTCGCGGTGATTCGCATACAAACGCACGTCATAGCCTTTTTCCTTGTCGAATGGCACCATATAGGAAAATCTTGGAAGACCTTCATGGAACGCAAACATGGATTGCGTCTTCAGGTCAAACCGATAATCAATCACCGTCAAAGCGCCCGGGTCCACATCGTCTTTTATGAAACCTACCGAATCCAATGAACCTTCCGGATAATCTGAAGCAACAAGCACCAAATGCCCGAATTTGTCCTTGACCTCTCGTATGGCCTTACTGATCCCGTCGAATGGCTTATTGAACAGGGAACTTAAATAGGCGGATTGCTCAAAAAGATCCGTCCGACTCAAATCCACAGGAGTTAAGTTAATGACCTCCGAGGTCTTGTATTGGATGGAACCGTCCTCTTCTTTTGGCGTAGTGGCGTTGGACTTACTGAAAATCGTATGCGTGCCGTCACTATTGCGCACGGTCACGAGAGACTTTTTCGCCACACGAATCGGTAGGAGCTCCTTTTCGTAGAAAAGATGCAATCCCACTTGTTGTCTAAAGTTCTTGAATTTCTGCTTGGCAACTACGAGGGGGTCCTGATCTATTGAGGAAGCGGTATCAGCGATGTCTACCGTTCCGAAATACACGTCGGTCCGAAGGCCTGTTTTTCCGTTGTACTCCAGACGGTACGTGCGCACCGTGTGATCCGAAGGAGGTGCGACACGGCTGTCTCTTAATATTTCTTCCCATTCGTTTCCGTTGAGGGTGATCTGACCTTCACGCAAGAATCCGACGCGTAAATCTGCCACCTTGGAATTCATGACTAGGTCCACAACCGTGGAATGACTGCCCGGGATTGAAAAATCCTTGGCATCCCCATCGTAAAGCATCGAAGCAGCGCGAAGGCTGATACTGAGCCTTCTTAAATAAGATTCACTGTAGACAATGGGCTGGCCGTCAAAAACTCCTTCAAAACTTCCATAAGTAAAATCTGTTCTCGCGATCTCCTGAAAATTTTGATTAAGAAGGTTCTTCACATCTTTCCATCGTTGTGTCGCAATCAACTCTTTGGCCTTCGCGATGACGGAGGCCATACTGGAAACGGTGTCGTCCTTGAAATCTCCGTCAATCTGGTAGCGGAGCGAATCATCGCTGTCATAACGATTTTCTTCGAACATCCGCTTCGCCGGCAAGTCAATAACCATCGTGGGGGTCCATGCATCATTTTCAGGATCCCGCTTATCTAATGTGACTCCGATCGCCTGAATTCTACCAATATGATGTTGCCTGTCCCCATTATCTTTCAAATAATTAAAATCAAACCCAGCGCGTGAAAGCCAAGGTCTGTCCGTTTGATCATAAAACTTGACGGACATCCTTTCAGCACCTTCAACCGTATAATCGATCTTGACGATTTCCCGGCCTCCTACCGACAAATAACCGAATCGCTTAAGCGCAGTCTTCCCATCCGGCATCAGTGCATAAACCGTGTAGGATTTGGCTCTGATTTTCTTATTGAGAATAAGTTCAATCGTATGCTCGATCGCATCTGTCGAAAAATCTTCGTCCTTGAATTTTTTAAGACTCTCTTTTGAGATTCTTTGTCTTAGTTGTTCGGCAACCAACTCAGGTTTTTCTTCATTCACTTCACCTCGAAATATCTTTCGGCCCACCTCGTCCTTTTCTTGTGAACTCTTTTTCATAAGCTCGTAAGTAAAACGATGAGTTTCTTGAGGAACTCTAGCCTGATCATAGAAAATAAGATTCAAGCTGCCTGTCCTTAGATTGTGACGTCCCGCGTCGTGAATGAACTCGAATGCATCGACTGTGGCTGCTGGTCGATCTTTATAATCCCGGTCAAAGAACGCCGCGTATTTTTTGTTTTTACGGTAGTCTTTAATGATGTCCAATTCGAGACCAATACCACTTAAATGGGACTGTACTTCCGCTAAAGACAAAGCAATTTCAAAATAGGTATTAAGTGGCAGACGAGTGGATTCGGCCACGAGGGCACCCTGGATACCGTTGTCAAAATCAAACTCGTGCATCTTTCTGGACGCTGTACGATTGAACAGACGGTCCTCCGGTCGCTCATATTCCATAAGGCTAATGACAAACTTACCTTCTTCCGCATAGTCCGGATCCAGTTCGATAATTCCAAGCGGCGTATCTTTATTGTCGTAAACTTCAATGCGCTTAAACGCATATTCCTGATGCTCTTCGTCCCATTCATAAATATTGGCCATTTTCTGGGCGGTTGGGAAGCGATCAGGCCAAGTTTTCGGCACGTCCGATTCGATGCTGTAACCGATAAGTTTGCCGGCTTTCTTAACGTCAAAACCCGCGTAGTCCCCAGGGTTGCCAAGTTCAACCGGTGCGTAGGGGTTCTCGTAAGACTTTATTGAGGGACGGCGAAAACTCACCTCAATGTTCTGCGGATCTGTCAGGTCGACTTTCGCGACGAGCACATCGCGCTGGTCGAAAATTTTGATCGCCGTTTGCCTGTCGTAGGTATTTCTCTCGTAGTCATAAGCCTTGGAGGTTGTAAGCGTGGCTTTTAGCCGTCCGAATTCTTCTTCAAGCTCTTGGATCCTTTCTTCGGGGATATAGCGCGTGACTTCGTTCTCATAAACGGCAAATATTTCGCCTTCTTCTAGAACATCGTTGCCGTATTTGGAAACACGCTTCGACTCACTGCCATTGTGAAGTCTCACGTCGACGTCTATCCATCCCTGCAAAACATCCTGCGTGTCGTGAAAAGGCAATTTTTGCAGAAGAAGCTTGCCCACGGGGCTGTAGGTCTCGGTCACTTCAATCGTGCGAACCTGCCCGCTTCGGTCCCTGATAGGCTCCCAGGCCCGATCATACTGGTACTTTACGACACGCGCGACTGCGTCGTTTTGGTCGTTGTAATTTAAGAAAACTCCCTCCGAGAGGACGATCGTGGGGCCGTCTTTTGTCACAAAATACTCGGTGCGGCCGACCTCCCGCTCGTTGCGAAAGTTTACCTGCACCACGAACTTTTCCCCGTCCTTCGAAGGATCTTCTTTGTCAACGATACGGCCGTCGAGGACTCTGGATCGATAAGTGGGAATTTCCTGACGTACCAGCTTGCCTGTCGAATTGTAACGCTCGACCAATCGGTAAGAACGCGGACGTCCCTCTTTATCTCTTACAAGATCGCCGTTACGCTTGACCATGTACTGTGTCACTTCGACGATCGCAAGACCTTCTTCGTCGATCGTGATAAATTCGCCGCTTGAATAGTGGATCTTCTTGCCGTCCTTCGTAATAAAATACTCATCCCGCCCGGCTTCGTGTCCCCTATGGAATCGAACCTCAATGAGGTACTTCTGGCCGTCTTTGCGGGGATCTTTGTTGTCGACAATACTGCCGTTTTCTATATGCGAATCCGGGTCCGGGATCTCCTGACGCACCAATTTTCCAATAGAGTTGTAAGCCTCTATGATTTTGAATGAACGCTGTTTCCGTTCACCGGTCGCCGGATCCACGATATACAGAGGGTCGTCGTTTTTATCATAAAGGAGTTTTTCGGCCTCTACGATCGCGTTGTTGTCTTTGTCAAATCCCTTGAAAACGCCGATGGAGCGATAAATCGGGGGTTGTCCGGGAATCACGAACGATTCTGTCCGGCCCGTTTCCCGCCCGTCGCGGAAACCGACTTCAATCACATACATTTTACCGGGCTTTGTGAGATCATGCGCATCCAAAATCGCGGCGCCTACGAGCTTCGACTCCGACGTCGGGATCTCCTGACGCACCAAATTTCCCACGGGGTCGTAATACTCCAGGAGATCGAACGTATCGACCTTGGCCATGTCTTCGTTTCTGTGTTCTTCGGTGTCCGTACGCACGGTCACGACATGCCTTTGGCCGCGCGCATCCGGTTTGGATAAATAATTGCCTTCCTTATCAGTAAGGAAAATATTTATGATGACCTTGGCGCGGCCTTTTTCATCGTAGTTAAAGAAATTCCCCTTCGAAATCTGGGTCTCGGAGCCATCCGGCGCGACATAAAAAGCGGCGCGTCCGGTTTCGGAGCCTTTACCGAAGCGGTAATAGAAAAATGGGTAGATCTCGATGCGGATCTTGTCGCCCGGTTTGGAGGGGTCGGCCCGGTTGACGATCTCGGCCTTGATAACCTTGCCATCCGCGTTTTTTTTGACTTGGATCATCGAATCGGCGGTTGGGATCTCCTGTTTCACGAGATAACCGACCGAGTCGTAATATTCAAGCTTATCGAACGTGTCGACTTGGCCGAGCTTCGCGACCACCTCTTCAGGATCATCGTCCGGCCCGATCTTGACCGGCACCGTGCGCCTCTCACCGGTCCGGGGATCGAGGCTCCGGTCTTTGCTCAGGTACTCCCCTCTCTCGTTCGTCCGGAAGTTCCTGACAAGCACCTTCGCGCGCCGCATCTCGGCCGAAGCGCCTTCCTCATAGGCGTGTTCGACGAATTCCCCGACGGAAAGATAGGTTTTTGAGATAATCCTGTCGGGATCATTTTTGTCTTTTTGGACGTAACTCGCGATCCTTCGTTTCTCACGGCCGTTCTCAAACTGCACATCTATCGTGACCCATCCGCGCGCGGTGCCATTCTCGTCAAGGTCAGGCACCTCCGTTTTGATAAGATTCCCGACCGAGTCATAATACTCAAATTTCTCCGTGTAGGCGGCCTCTTCTTCCTTGTCCGTCGTGGGCCTCTCGCCCGTCAAGGGATCCGGCTTGCCTCCACTCAAAAGATACCGGCTCTTGATCTCTTTTTCCGCGCCGGTCGTCTCTTTCACCTCGTTTTGATAAACTTTGACGCGCACCTTGGCGGCTCCGTTTTTGGTTACCTCGAGCGTCCCGCGCGAAAGGTGGGTGGTGACAACACGGCCTTTCTCATCCGGCTCGGACCGGAAATACGCGTCTCTTCCCCTTTCACGGCCCTTGTCGATGTCCACAAGGATAATAAACCGTCCCCTGTTCTCGCCCTCTTTGCCTTTGGCCACGATCTCCTGGCGGACCAGATTGCCGAGCTTGTCGTAAACCTCGATCTTCGAGTACGCCTCCCTGCCATCCCGGGCAAGCACCGTGATATTAACCACCGAATTGCCATCCTCATCATAATGATCGAACTTGCCCGTGGAGAGGTGGATCTCCGCGCCTTCTTTACTTCTGAAGTAGGCCCTGCGGCCTGTCTCAATTCCATTCTCATAATCCAGATAGATCACGATGGTACCGGTCACGTTTCCTTTAATATCCTTCGTGGGGACTTCTTGCCGGATCAGATTGCCGACCGTGTCATAAACCTCTGTCTTGATATAGGCGATCCCGCCTGTGACGGTATACACCGTGATCTCAGTGACGGCGTTGCCGAATTCGTCAAACTTGAGAAGTTTACCGCTCGAGATCCTGGACTCCGATCCGTCGGCGGAGACATACCAGGTTTCGCTCGTGACGTCCTTGGTGGGGTCGCTTAAGCTGCCATAATGAATGTCTATGCGGATACGATCCCCATTCCGAAGCGTGATGATCTGATGCAAAAGATTTCCCGTTTGAGTGTCAAATATCTCTTCATCGATCGTCTTGCCGGCCCGATTCGTGAGAATTTCATCCAAAGAAAGTTCCCCAGGCAGTTTCGCGCGCGCTTTGTCGTCTTCGTACTGCTCTTCGGTGTAATCGCGGAAATAACGTGTCTTCACGCTGACCGTTTTACCGGCCGGATCCACTTTGTCGGGATTAAGGCTTGAAATCTTAATGACTTTTCCGTTGACGGTGGTCACCGTCTCGGAGGCGATCCCGGCGTAGATGTCGCCGCCGTTTTCCGGGTCATACTCATATTTGATGATAAACTCTGTGCTTGTTGGCTCGCCGGTTTTTGGATCTATGGCTTTCACGGTAATTTTTTGTTCTTTCACCGATCCGGTCACAAGATCCAAAACTTCATTAACTATAAATTTATCCCCCTTAGCCGGGTGGCGAGTATTAACGGCAACTCGTCCCTGACGCAGGTCAGTACGAGCCGGATCAAGCGTGGAGACCTTGATCACTTCACCCCTGACACGCGTTATGGAGCTTGATGCCACACCCAGGAATTTGTTGCCGCCAAGTTTTGGATCATATTCAAACTCTATTTCCGCGACACTTCCATCGGCGGCAACTATGGCGCGATGGACCGTCGCTCCGGTGCCGAGATCGACCGTTTCGGTCATGGTCTTTAGTGCTTCACCGTCGTGGTAGACAGTCACTATTTTGTCGAATGCAGGCCGTCCCTTGACCGGGTAGATACCTTCTTTACCCTTAGTCGTATCCACACCAAAAGAGCTCACGACCCGGCCTGTTTTTTCGTCGCCCTCATAAGTAGTACCCTTCAGCGGCAGGTACTTCTTAAGCTGGCCGGTATTGGTCTTGAGTTCGTTGATATACACGGAAAATTGCAGGTGCGTCGAGGGGTCGCGATCAAAAACGGTGGTAAGCCCGAGCCTCGAGGTCCTTGTCAAAACATCCTTATCAGCCTCGCGCTGGTTTTCTTCCTTAAATAAATACTCATCCGATACTTCACCGGCGGCGCTCGCTTTGGCGTAATAGTACGCCGTCGAGTTCACGACATCCCCGCGGCCGGTGGGGACACGAAGCCCGTCCGTCGGGAATACCTCAATCTTGGCAATATGGGTCGTCTGCTGAAGCGCCTGCTGGGTGTGGCGCCTATCGGCGGGGAAAGTGCTCAAATAATCATCGGCAACAAGAGTAATACTGAAACGCCTGAGATCCACCTTGTCAAG
>MHFI01000034.1:8354-8787 GCA_001804125.1 Omnitrophica bacterium RIFCSPHIGHO2_02_FULL_51_18 | reverse complement strand
ATTCGGCCAAGGAATCTTGGGAGCCGGTGATCGAAGGTGTAATCTCGCTTGCGGCGTGCGGGGTGCTCACCTACATGTTCTTTTGGATGGAGCGGCAGGCGCGGTTTATCAAATCAGATATTGAAACAAAGATGGAGAGCGCTTTATCTACGAAAGATTACCTTGCGATTGTGAGTTTGCCGTTTTTTGCGGTGTTGCGTGAAGGAGCCGAGACTGTCTTGTTTTTAAAGGCGGTCGCGCTTCAAAACGGAGGTCCAGTTTCATGGTTAGGGGGAATACTTGGATGTGGATTGGCCGTCACCCTTTCACTTGCTATTTTTGCCGGAGGCAGGAAGGTGCCTCTCAAACCTCTTTTTCGCACTACGGGCATTCTAATTATCCTGATTGCGGCCGGGCTTTTGGCGTACGGTATTCATGAACTCGGCGAAATCGG
>MHFI01000034.1:0-8336 GCA_001804125.1 Omnitrophica bacterium RIFCSPHIGHO2_02_FULL_51_18 | reverse complement strand
ATCGGCTGGGTACCGGAGATCGTCAAACATGTTTACGATATCAACCCGTTCTTAAACGAGAAGAAAGGGCTCGGCTCGTTTCTAAAAGCGCTCTTCGGCTACAACGGAAATCCATCGCTCACGGAAGTCATAGCTTATTGGGGGTACTTGACAGTTATTTTTATTGCCGCAAAAAGGATATGCGGGGAGAGGGGAGCTAATGAATCACCGGGCGGGGCTATGGTAAAATAAGCTATGGAAAATAACCCAGTCGGGACACCATCCATCGACCTTAAAAATGAAGAAGCCATGACGCTTGCGTCAGAAAGAAGAAAATATGGCTTTCTGGCAAAAGCGCTATTTTTTTCGATGAATCTTTTTTATGGAAGGAAGAAAACATTTTCAAAGTTTAAAGTTCTGGAAGTGATCGCGAGAGTTCCTTACCAATCTTGGGAGCATGTCGCCTATATCGCGATGACCCACACTTATGCGGCGCCTCATTTTGCCAGGCGTATTTTTGAGTTTGTCAAAGAATCGAGGGCTCAGCAGGATAATGAGCAGTGGCATCTTCTGATTCTTGAAGAACTGGTTCAGCGGAAAGGCATACGGGAGAATTTTTTTCTTTATCGCTTTCTTCCTCAAGTGATAGCGTTTTTCTACTACCATGTAAGCTGGCTGCTTTATGTTATGAAGCCCGCTTGGAGCTATGCCTTAAATGCGGATTTTGAGGATCATGCCGAACATGAGTACATGGAGTTTGTGAGGGAGAATCCCGTTTTTGAAAATGAGCCGTTTGAAAGTGACTTTAAGGACGACTATGGTGATTACCGGAACCTTGCCGATCTTTTTAGGAGGATCGGATTAGACGAAAGGATGCACAAGAACGAAAGTTTGGGAAGAATGACAGGAGCACGTTTTGCATGACTTCCGTAGTAAAAAAGTTTTTTGACATAAGGCGTGAGGATTGGTAAAGTCGGCAAAAGGGGAATTCTCATGCCTCTGATCGCGGAAGCCGAAAAACGATTTTCCAAGTTTCTGGAGGAAAAAGACCTCAAGCTTACCAGCCAGCGCCGCACGATCCTGCGTCAGGCTATCGAAGCCAATGGCCATTTTTCGGCCGAAAAACTCCTGGAGATCTCAAAAAAGGCGGACAGCACTATCTCAAAGGCGACTGTTTACCGTACGCTGGCCTTATTAAAGGAAAGCAAGGTCCTAGAGGAACAGGACTTCGGCGACGGCCGTAAGGTCTACGAGCGCGCGGAAGGGCGCAAACACCACGATCATTTTGTCTGCATCAAGTGCGGGAAGATCATCGAGTTTGAGAATGAGCACATCGAGAAGCTTCAGGATTCAGAAGCGAAGAAACAGCAA
The DNA here is from genome assembly GCA_001804125.1 of Omnitrophica bacterium RIFCSPHIGHO2_02_FULL_51_18. Classification (GTDB taxonomy): domain Bacteria; phylum Omnitrophota; class Gorgyraeia; order 2-02-FULL-51-18; family 2-02-FULL-51-18; genus 2-02-FULL-51-18. The sequence continues at coordinate 6,986 of MHFI01000034.1, read as the reverse complement.
TTTAAAATCGTTTATCACTCTTTAAAGCTTTTTGGGTTTTGCAAGTCCTGCGGCTAGCACTGGCTGGCTCGCATTGCCTTCGCGTCGCTGCTCGAATTAGAAAACCCTCCTTCTCCGCTTAATGGACTTTTTCTCGCATGAGCTTTCAGTAAATCCTGGGGAGTCCCCTCGCCAAAAATCGATGCGCCACGAAGGAAAAGAAACTTATATAGAAAATCAGGGCGTGGCTTAAGCGATTTTTGGCGGCTCCCCTTAGGATTTACCTCAAGCTCATAAACACTCGAAAAAGATCCAATGCGCTTCGAAGGAGGGTTTTCTGATAATCAGTTCGGGTCTACTAGCTTGGTGATTTTGGCGTGGGCGGAGGAGAAGGGGTATTTTGAAAATTCTTTTCGGGTGATCCAGGATTGGATCCAGCTTTTGCCCAGTTTTGGTGGTACACCGTTGTTACTGAATGCGGTTTGGAACACATGAAGTGTCTCCAAATGATGCGTGTAGTTTCGTTTGATGACTCCGAGATATTTTCCGGGTATTTTTTTTCTTATCTTGGCGAATGGCAACGTCTTATCTCTAGCCAGTTTCCACTCCGGGAATTCCCAGAGACCGCCCATGATTTCACCCACAGGACGTTTTCGTATCAGAAATTTTCCATCTTGTTCTATGACAAGCGCCGCCGCGATGACTTTAACCATTTTCTTTTTGTGGAGTTTGACGGGGTAGCTTTCAGGGTTTCCGTTTCTGTATGCTTGGCAGTGTTGCCGAATGGGGCAGGAAGCACAGAGAGGGCTTTCTTTTTTACAGATCAAAGCACCTAGTTCCATCAGCGCCTGGTTGAAATAGCGCGCCTGACCTTTTGGGATCAGTTTTTCTTGAAGCTCCCAGAAAATGGCCTTATTTTTTCCAACATCGGTAGGTTTTGTGATCGCGTAAACTCTCGATAAAACTCTTAAAATATTTCCATCCACGATCGGTCGATTCTGGTTAAACGCGATGCTCGCGATGGCGCCCGCGGTGTAGCGGCCGATGCCTCTCAGAGATTGAATTGCCTCAAACTTCTCCGGGAACGCGCCCTCATGCCTTTCCATGATCCATCGGGCGCTTTGATGGAGGTTCCTGGCGCGCGAGTAGTAACCGAGGCCTTCCCAAAGTTTTAAGACTTGACGCTCCTCGGCCTTTGCCAGTGAGCGGACGGTAGGAAACGCCCTCATCCAGCGTTTGAAGTAGGGAAGCATGGTTTCGACCTGTGTTTGCTGGAGCATTATCTCCGACACCCAGACTTCGTAGGGCCGGTAGTGTTCGCGCCAGGGAAGAGCGCGGGCATTTTTATGGAACCACCCGAGGAGTTTTTGTTGTAAATTTATCATGTCCCGGATATAATACGCTAAAAATGAAAATACTTCGATCTGAAAATTTAACGGAACAAATCATCGGCTTGACCCTTATCGTTGCCGGCGTGGCGTCAAGGCTTTTGCCGCACGCGGAAAATTTCACGCCGGTCATGGCCGTCGCGTTTTTTGGGGGAGTTGTCTTAAGCCCGGGCATCGCGCTCACCATTCCGCTCATCGTGATGATTGTTTCCGACATCCTGATAGGTCCGCATGATCTATTTTTCGTGACATGGGGGTCCTTCTTTATTATCAGCCTATTTGGTTTTATGGTCGGCAAAAATCCAAAATGGAATCGCGTATTATTGGGCACGCTCGGCGGATCGCTTTTTTATTTTTTTACGACGAACCTAGCCGTGTTTGTTTTCCAGAGCATGTACCCAAAAACCTGGTCAGGACTTGTCGAATGTTTTATGATGGCGATTCCCTTTTTTAGAAATTCCCTCCTAAGCGATCTGGCTTACACCGCGCTGCTTTTTGGCCTTTTTTTCATGGCAAAAAGCTTTTCCACGCGTTTTATTTCCCCTCAAAAGACGGTTTAATTCTTGCTGAACGAAGAAACCAAGAAAAAGATCTTAAGGCAAATTCCGTATGGCCTTTACGTGATCGGCGTTAAAGATAAAGACACGACTCATGCGTTTACGGCAAGTTGGCTTTCACAGTGTTCACTTAAACCCCCGCGCGTAATGTTGGGTGTGCGTCATGGCACCCACTCACTGGATCTTCTAAAAAACGGAAAGGTTTTTTCTGTCAACTTTGTCTCTAAAGAGAGTAAAAAGATCATAGAGCAGTTTTTTAAGCATACGCCCGCGAGTGGAAACCGCTTTGGAGATTTGGGGTACACGATAAAAAAGACCGGTGCGCCGGTTTTGGATGCTGCCGCTCATTACATCGAGTGTGAAGTAAAGAATATCGTGGATGCCGGGGATCATTCGATTGTGATCGGGGAGGTTGTGGCGGCGGAGATCTTGAAAGACGTGGCTCCGCTTGTCATGGGCGACACGCCGTGGCACTACGGAGGCTAAAGCCTAATTTTTTTGAATCCTCGGGGTCCCTTGCTCCGCCGTAGCGAAGCTCCGGCTTCGCAGAGGCGAGCTGCCGCTTCGGGACACTATTTTCCTCAAAACCCTCGAGAAGCTTAGTGTATAAAAGCGTGGGCTAACGCGATCAGAGTTCGCACTACAACGATTGATGAATAAAAGGTTCCTTTTGAGGAAAATAGTATCCCTCGCGTCACCCCTCAGATTCAAAAAAACGTTATGCTGTGTAAGTTGCTGACGAGCTCAGGGTTTCCCAAAACGTCACGCGGGAGATGAGGAGTTTTTTGGATTTGGCGTAGTAGAAGATTAATTTAGCCAGTGCCTCGGCAGTCGGGTTTTCATCCATTTCGAAATAAGGTTCCTTTAAATCCCTTAGGATCTTGATCAGCGGGTCACCTTTTTTTAGGATCATTTGGTGGTCCAATTCTCTATGGACCCATTTCCGGACAATATCCTTGATATCTCCGAAGTCAAACACCATGCCGCGCGCGTCAAGCTTCTCGGCCTCCAGTTCGATCTCAATCTTTCCGTTATGCCCATGCGGATGCGCGCACTTGCCGTCGTAGTCAAGAAGCCGGTGGCCATAGCAAAAATGAATTTCCTTTTTGATTTTATACAAGGGATCGTCCTCCATCCACCACAAGAACCGTTCCGTTTATAAAATCATTCTCCACCAAAAAACGCACCGCATAAGCTACGTCCTGAGGCGTACCTATTCGTCCCAGAGGCGTTTTACGGATGATGGCTTCTTTTTCTTCTTCGGAAAAGTCCGGAGGTAAAAGAACGGGACCCGGGGCCACCGCATTGACCTGTACCTTGGGCGCCAGGTCTCTGGCCAGCGCTTTCGTGAGAGTTACCAGCCCCCCTTTGGAGGTACAGTAGGGGGTGTGGTCACGATAAGGCCTGAACCCGCTCCAGTCCGCGATATTGATGATTTTGCCGCCCTCATGACGTGCCATTTGAAACCCAATTTCCTTGGACAGGAAGAAAGGGCCTTTAAGATTTGCATTCAACAGAGCATCCCAGTCGGCTTCCTTCACATTTTCAAGCGGCGTTTTGTAGAAAAGGGAGGCGCTATTTACAAGCACATGCACCAATTCTTTTTTCTGAAGAACTTGTTTCGCGAATTGAATCGTCGAAGCCGCACTTGAAAGATCCGCCTGAAATATTTCACACCGCACCCCCAGCGCCTTGATTTCACCGGATGTTTTTTCGGCTTCGCTCTCCGAGGTGTGATAATGCAGCAGGATGTGGCAGCCATTCTTTGCCAGCTCCAGCGCTATTTCTTTTCCGACGCGTTTGGCGGCTCCCGTTACAAGGGCTGTTTTTCCCTTTAAAATCATGCTAATATCATAACCGATTGAAAATGAAGGGTCAAACGGCTTAAAGGGCTGACAGGGAGAATTAAAGATGCCTTTATTCGATAAAAAGCACGACGCTCCCGGGAAATTAATTATCGTCGAGGGAATCGACGGCTCCGGCAAGAGCACGCAGATCGCGCTTTTGGAAAAGTGGCTGGAGTCTCAAGGCTATTCGGTGTTTTTCACGGAATGGAACAGCTCCGAGCTTGTGCGTGAGACGACGAAGGAGGGTAAGAAGAAAAATCTTCTGACGCCGACGACGTTTTCGCTCTTGCACGCGACAGATTTTGCGGACAGGCTAAACTACCAGATCATCCCGCCGCTCAAGGCCGGCATGATCGTGTTAGCCGACCGTTATGCCTACACGGCGTTTGCGCGTGACGTCGTGCGCGGCGTGCATCCTCAGTGGGTACGGAGTCTTTACAACTTTGCGATCAAGCCCGATTTAAGTTTTTATTTTCGGGTGCCGATCCAGGCGGCCTGCGATAGAATTCTGACAAGCCGTGCGCAGATCAAATTTTACGAGGCCGGCATGGATCTGGGGTTAAGCCCGGACATCAGGGAGAGCTTTAAAATCTTCCAATCAAAGATACTCGAGCAGTATGAGAAAATGATACACGAGTACAACCTTGTCCCGATCGATGCGACACTGGAGATTCACGAACAGCAGGAAGTTGTCCGGGACAAGGTCAAAGAAGTTTTAAAGGGCTATCTCAAGAAAAGGACGATTTATGCCAAACGACCCAAAGTATTTTGGAGAAGGTTTACCGTATCTTAAGCCTTTTAAGAATAAAGGAAAGCTGATCACGATAGAGGGCACGGACGGCACCGGGCGCTCGACGCAGGTGGACCTTTTAAAAGAGTGGCTCGAGGTCCAGGGTTATGCGGTGGTCGAGACCGGCTGGACGCGTTCGAACCTGATGCACAAGTCCATTGAAATGGCCAAATCCGGCAACATGATGGACCGGATGACGTTTACATTGCTTTACGCGACGGATTTTGCGGACAGGCTTGAAAGCCAGATCCTTCCGGCCTTAAAGTCCGGCCATATTGTGCTTGCCGACCGTTATATTTTTACGGCGTTTGTCAGAGATTCAGTGCGCCGGGCGGATCCGAAATGGATAAGGAATTTATTCGGGTTTGCGCTGGTTCCGGACCTCGTGCTTTACCTTAAGATCGATATGGAGACTCTGATCCCGCGCGTCATCGAATCCGGCGGCATGAATTATTGGGAAGCCGGCATGGACCTTCACATGGGGCAGGACTTGTTTGACAGTTTCGTGAATTATCAGTCCGCGCTGGTCAATGAGTATGAAAAACTCGCCAAAGAATACAGTTTCGAAGTCATCGATGCTTGCAAGGGGGTTGAAGATATCCGCGATAAAATACGCGAGAAGGTGAAGGACATCCTGGGGAAGCCTAAGAAATAATACTCCATGCCGAGCCAATCTATTTTAGTCATTGATGATGAAAAGGACATCCAGAAACTCCTTCAGTACAATCTTGAAAAGGAAGGATACAAGGTCTGGTCGGCGCTTTCCGGTGAGGAGGGCCTTGAGGCCGCCAGGCTGAAAAAGCCGGATCTTGTGATTTTGGACCTCATGTTGCCGGGAATGGACGGGCTTGAGGTATGCCGCCTGCTCCGGAGCGCCCATGAGACCCAAACAATTCCCGTGATCATGTTGACCGCCAAAGGGTCCGAAGTGGACCAGGTGGTGGGCCTGGAGTTGGGCGCGTCGGACTATATTTCGAAACCTTTCAGCGTCAAGGTGCTTACGGCGCGAATCAAGAATATTTTCCGCGGCCGGTCGCCGAAGCTTTTGGCAACAGACGTGATTCGGGACGGTGATTTTGTCATCGATAGGGAGCGGATGATGTTTACGGTCAAGGGCAAGCCGGTTTTGCTGACAAAGCTGGAGTTCAGGATCTTGAGCTTTCTTATGGAAAATAAAGGCAGGGTGTTTTCCCGCGATAAGCTGTTAAGCGGTGCCTGGGAGGGCGAGGCGTTTGTGGTGGACCGGACCGTGGATGTGCACGTGAAAAGCATCCGTTGCAAACTCGGCAAATACCGTGACAAGATAGAAACAGTGAGGGGCTCGGGTTACCGCTTTGCTGAATCTTAATTTGCCACCCTTCGTTTTGACCGTTTTTGTGTTCACCGGAACGATAGCCGTGCTTCTCTTCTTTCTCAATCGGAAACTTCGGGGGGCTGCCTTGCAAACAGCCCAGGCAGCCAAGGACAATGCCGAGCAGGAACTTAAGTCGCAGGCGCAGCACGCCGAAGAGGAAAAAAGGCGGCTTTCAGCCATTTTAGAGAGTATGACGGAAGCGGTGATCGTGGTGGACACCGCGCAAGGGATAAGACTTGCAAACTCCGCGTTCTCCCATTCGTTTGAATTAAACAAGGAAGCCGTGCTGGGCCTCCGCTATTGGGAGGTTTTCCGTGATTCAGAACTGAATCAGATGATTGAGCGCTGTCTGGCCGGGCAGACCGCTCTGAAAAAAGAACACACATTGCTTCTTTCCAACCGCGTGTTTGAAATCCAGATATCACCCGTGTTCTCAAGCAAAGAATTCCTCGGGGTTGTCGCCGTGTTTCACGACGTTACGCAGCTCAAAGCGCTTGAGAATATGCGTTCGGAGTTTGTTGCGAATGTTTCGCATGAGCTCAAGACGCCGCTCACCTCGATCATGGGTTCTGTGGAGACCTTAAAGGAAGGGGCCGCCGAGAATCCGAAGGACAGGGCGCGGTTCCTCGAAATCATAGAGGAGCGTTCGAAGAAACTTTATGACTTGATCGAAGAGCTGCTTGCGCTTTCGAAAATAGAGTCCGGCCGGGAAGCGATTCATAAAGCGCCTTTGGATGCCAATGCGCTCTTTGGCAAAATTTTTGAAGGGTTTGAAACGCTTCTCAAGAAGGGCGGAATTAAAGCGAGTTTTCAGTTCAAGCCGGTTCCTTTCTGGATCCACGCTGACCAGAAAACCATCCTGCAAGCCTTCACGAACCTCATTGATAATGCCATCAAATACAACAAGCCGGGCGGCGAGATCCTGGTCGAAGCTTTCTACGAGCCCTCTTGGGCGGTTATCAGAATCAAAGACACGGGCATCGGTATTCCGGAACCGGATCTCAAAAGGGTTTTCGAGATCCGGTTCCGGAATACCGATGCCCGTGTCTTTGATTCTGATAACCGCACAAG
>MHFI01000033.1:2169-8463 GCA_001804125.1 Omnitrophica bacterium RIFCSPHIGHO2_02_FULL_51_18 | reverse complement strand
GGAAGCGCTGAACCATGCTTGACCGGTCAATCGTCATTATTCAGATAAATGTCCGAGTATAAGGAAAACACCAGGTAACTAAAAAATAGAGTGCGGGACACTTCCGCTGATTTCTGATACGATACCCGCTTATGCCATTTAAAGAACTGGGTTTACATTCCAATATCCTAAAGGGCATCGAGCTGATGGGCTTTAGCCAGCCGACGCCTATTCAAAAAGAAGCGATCCCGCATATCCTGGCGGGCCGCGATCTGATTGCCTCGGCGCAGACCGGCACCGGCAAGACCGCCGCGTTTGTGCTCCCAATCCTTCACCGCCTGATGAATCAAGATAAAACGAAGAATGTCCGGGCGCTTGTGCTGGCACCGACCCGGGAGCTCGCGCTTCAGTCCACGCAGCAACTTGAGAAACTCTCAACTTATGTGAATTTAAGGGGTTGCGCGGTGTTTGGCGGAGTGCCGATCGATCCGCAGAAGCGGGCGATCGCGCAGGGAGTCGACATCATTTCCGCGACCCCGGGGCGGCTTTTAGATCATATATACCAGGGGCATATTAATTTTCGCGATCTTAAAGTCCTGGTGCTTGATGAGGCGGATCGCATGATGGACATGGGTTTTCTGCCAGACATCAAAAGAATCGTGTCACTGCTTCCTCCGACGAGGCAGAACCTTATTTTTTCCGCGACGATTCCGGAGGAAATCATGAGCCTGGCCAGGACATTTGTGCATGATCCGGTGCGCATTCAAATCAGCCCTAAGACGACCACCGCCGCCGGCATTCGTCATGCCGTATATCCGGTTTCTCATGAGCAGAAGACGGATCTTCTGCTTAAAATCCTTTGCTCTGAAGACATGAGGGATTCCTCGGTGATTATATTCGTCCGAACCAAACACGGCGCCGATAAGCTGGCCCGCACGCTGCAGCGGACCGGCATCACTCTCGGCGTGATCCACGGCGACCGGAGCCAGGGACAAAGACTGCAGGCGCTCGACCGTTTCAAGGCACGTAAATTTCAGGTACTCGTCGCGACCGACGTAGCTGCCAGGGGCATTGACGTAAAGGACGTGTCGCATGTGATTAACTTTGACGTTCCCCACGCGCCGGGGGATTATATTCATCGCTCCGGCCGCACGGCCCGCGTCGAAGCCACCGGGGACGCATTCACACTGGTGACGCCCGAAGAAGAAGATTTTCTAAAGGATATCGAACAGTTGATAAACCAGCGGCTCCCCAGAGTGGTATTGCCTGATTTTCCTTACCGAAAGGCCCCGATGCATTTTTCACGGCCGGCAGGCGACCGGCACCGTCCGCACGGACGAAAGCATTTTCCTCCCCGGGGCGGCCAGGGCAGGCCTCAAGGCAGCGGCGGGCACCCTGGAAGGCACGAAAGAAAGCATTTTGCAAAATAAGGTGAAGGTTTATTCGGAGAATACAAAACCCGGCCCTCCACATTTCATGGTGGGCCGGGTTTTGTATTTCTAAATAATTCTTATGACAGGTGCTTCGAAACGAGCTTGGTCATTTCAAACATCGAAACGGTGCCCTTGCCGCCGAATACCGGCTTCAAGTTTGCGTCCGCATTGATGTTTCTACGGTTCTTCTTATCCTGAAGGTCATGCTTCTTGATGTACTCCCAAAGCTTTTTTACGACCTGTGTACGGGGCAGGGACTTGGCGCCGACAATCTTTGCCAATGCGTCACTTGGTTGTAAAGGCTTCATGAATGCTAGATTTGCTTTTCTTACCACTGTGATCTCCTTCGTTAACGGTGTGAACATTTCTCAAAAATCCCGCCTGCTCAAGCGGTTTTGGACTCCCATAGTTCTATCATAAAGCCCCAGGGAGGACAAGCGTTTATTTTTCCCTCGAGAAACGCGTTTTGGGCTACGAAACATTGTTCTCGCATCGACGCCAAATACATGATTCTCTAACGATCCGTTAACTCAACAAACCCCGTCTTCGAAGCGCATTGTCCACCAGAGGACGGATCCGTCCTTCGGCGGAGATCTTTTTCGAGAAAAAGTCCATTAAGCGGAGAAGACGGGGTTTGTTGAGAGTATGCATAGGGTATAATAAGCACCATGATTGGACTCTACCTCCACATCCCATTCTGTGCGAAGAAGTGCCACTACTGTGACTTTGTGATGACGACCGCCCAGTCGCAGGATAAGCGAGATACATTTCTGGATGCGCTTGAAAAAGAGATGTTTCATTACGCGCCGCTCCTTAAGGGGAGGTGTTTTTCCACGATTTACTTGGGTGGAGGGACGCCGTCGAGGCTCGATGCCGTTGAGATTACGCGTGTGTTTTCCTCTCTGCGCAAGCATTTCCTTTTCGAGGCGGATCTTGAGGTGACCCTCGAAGCTAACCCGGGAGACTTGGACGAAGATAAGGTGAAAACATATAAAGAGCTTGGCGTGAACCGGATCAGTCTGGGCGCCCAGTCCTTCCGGGATGAGATACTCCGGGCCATCAACCGTGCGCACGGCGCCAAAGATATTTATGAATCATTCGCATTGCTAAGGAAACACGGTTTCAAAAATATCAACCTAGATTTGATTCTTTCACTTCCGGGGGAAACTTCGCGGGATACGGAGCATTCGCTTATGGAACTTAAGAAACTGAATCCCGAGCATGTTTCCATTTATGAACTCACGATAGAGGAAAGGACGGTGTTTGGCCATCAATTCAAGAAAGGCACTTTAAAGCTTCCCGAGGAGGACGAACAATTGCGGACCCTTTCCTTTGCCAGGGAATTTCTTAAGGCCAACGGTTTTATTCATTATGAGCTTTTAAACTATGCAAAACCCGGTTTTCAGTCTCGTCACAACCGGCTTTATTGGGTCAATGAAGAAACTCTGGGGCTCGGGCCTGGTGCTTTTTCTTACTTCGCCGGACGACGGTTTCGGAATTCGTCCTCAGTCGATGAATATCTTTTGAAAATTGAAAGCGATAATTGGTCGGCGTCGGAAGAGGAGATTTTGACGCCTGAAAAGAGGGAAGTAGAGTCATTTTTATTGTCGCTCCGATTGCTGGAGGGAACGGATTTAAACGCGTTCCAATTCGTGAAGAACAATTTTAAGCGCAGCCTTTCGGGCCTCTTGGATCAGGAACTTCTGACAAAAGAAGGGACACGCGTGCGCCTGACTTCGCGCGGCCAGCTATTCGCCGAGAGCGTATTTGCGGAACTGTCGGTGCCATGTTAGAATCAGAAATTAATGAAAAAAAATAAGATTAAAAACACAGTTCGTGTAGCGCTCGTCCAGATGGCTTGCGTGGAAAAGCCGGCGGAGAATGTTAAAAAAACCGTCTCACAGATCAAAATCGCCGCGGCCAAGGGCGCCAAGATCGTCTGCCTGCAGGAGCTTTTCCATACCCTGTATTTTTGCCAGACCGAAAATGTGAAGAATTTCGACTTGGCGGAGACAATCCCAGGCCCCGCGACAGACGCTTTGACTAAGGTGTCCAAATCCAATAAAGTTGTGATCGTGGCGCCGATCTTTGAGAAGGCGGCGAGCGGCGTCTACTACAATAGCGCCGTGGTGATTGACGCGAACGGGAAGCTATTGGGGAAGTACCGTAAGATGCACATTCCCGACGATCCGGGTTTTTATGAAAAATTTTATTTTGTTCAGGGAGACCTCGGGTTTAAGGTATTTCAAACGCGCTACGCGAAGATCGGTGTTTTGATCTGCTGGGACCAGTGGTTTCCGGAGGCGGCGAGGTTGGCGGCACTCCAGGGAGCCGAGATACTGTTCTATCCGACCGCGATCGGTTGGAAGCCGAGTGAGCCTGTCGAAGCGAAAGGCTATCGCTCTGCGTGGGAAACTATCCAACGTGGACACGCGATTTCAAACGGAGTTTACGTGGCGGCCGCCAACCGCGTGGGCACCGAGGGAAATCTCAAGTTTTGGGGCGGATCTTTTGTCGCGGATCCTTTCGGGCATGTGGCTTATCGCGCTTCCGCCCATGAAGAGATCGTGATTGAGGACTGCGATCTTTCAAAGATTGAACAAACGCGCCGCGAGTGGCCGTTTTGGCGCGACCGTCGTGTTGACGCGTACAGCTCGATTGGCTCGAGGGTTATTAACAAGTGACGTCAGCCGTGGCGGCCGTCGAGCTTTGTCGGAGCAGCGCCTTGCTGCAGCCTCGCGGCCATGGTGTCCCAAATCCAAACGGGCCATTCCGCCTCAAGGGGCACACTTTTCCTTGTTACCTAGAGATCCTTAGTGGATAAAAGCGTGGGCTAATACTATGAGATTACGCACAACTACGGTGGTCACATGAAAGGGCCATTATTAGGAAAAGTGTGCCCTTTCGGCGTCAGACCCGTTTGGATTTGGGACGAGCGAGGCGAAGCTAGGAGCGAAGATTTTCCTAGGGTGGCAAAATCAAGCGGCGATGCGAAGACAATGCGAGACGGCTGCCCGTACACGCGATGAATACTTACCGCATGCCCGCTGAGTGGGAACCGCACAGGGCCACTTGGCTCGCCTGGCCCAAAAATAAAATCACATGGCCCGGCAAAGTGTTGAAGGAAGTCGAGGAGATCTATCTTCAAATGATCTCGGCTCTTTTGACGGGGGAAAAAGTGTATCTCCTGGTGGACAGTAAAGACACGGTTCGAAATATTCTAACGCGTCTTACCTTAAGGAAAATTAAGGCTCGAAATCTTGATTTTATTGGCGTGAAAACGGTGGACACATGGATCCGAGACTATGGGCCGATGTTTGTTGTCAGGTGTCATTCTGAACAAGTGAGGTGTCGAAGCAAGCTACTTCCTAACGTCATCTCGAGGTCCGAAGGACCGAGAGATCTCATCACACGACTTGATGAGATTTCTCGCTTCGCTCGAAATGACAGTGCAGAGATTGCCTTCGTCAAGTGGCGCTTCAACGCCTGGGGCGGCAAATACGGCGATTTTGCGCGTGACAACAGAGTCGTAGATAAAATTATATCTCTTAAGTCTTACCATCGTTTTGATCCCGGCATCGTGATGGAGGGCGGTTCCGTCGACGTAAATGGCAGGGGGACTTTACTTACCACCGAACAGTGTCTCTTAAACTCCAATCGCAATAAAAAGCTCCTGCGCGCCGAGATCGAGGGATATTTGAAGAAATACCTCGGTGTGCGAAATATCGTCTGGCTTAAAGAGGGGATAGAGGGCGATGATACGGATGGGCATGTGGATGACCTGTCGCGCTTCGTAAACCCAACGACCATTGTGACCGCGACGGAGACGGATCCACGAGACAAAAATCACGCGGTTTTAGAGGAAAATCTCGAGATACTAAAAGCCGCCAGAAGTGAAAAAGGGAAAAAATTCACGATTGTGGAACTTCCGATGCCGGGCCGCGTGAGGCGGGGCCGCGGCGACATGGCTCAGGCAAGACTTCCGGCAAGCTACGCCAATTTCTATATAGCGAATAAAGTTGTGCTTGTGCCCGTCTACAGCCATAAAAATGACAAGCAAGCGCTTAAAATCTTAAGGCGCGTCTTTCCCGGCAGAAGAGTAATCGGGATCGAGTGCACGCCGCTTGTGTACGGACTTGGGTCGATTCATTGTGTCACACAACAACAACCCAAATGAAACATAAATTCTATCGTCCGATTCTTTATTATTTACTCGTTGTGGTGCGGGGTTTTTTTAATCTTCTCCCGTACCGTGTCGGGTTCTCCTTCGGCGGTACGGCCGGCCAGATCACATTTTACTTATTAAAAAAAGAGCGGGAGAAGACGCTCGGGCATCTTCGCATGGCGTTCGGCGGAGAGAAATCCGAAGCCCAGATCCGGAAAATCGGCCTGGCCGTGTTTGAGCATTACGGACAAACGATAGCGGAGCTTGCGCTGATAGACAAGATACTTGCCAGACTCGATGAGTTTGTGACGGCCGAGGGTTTCGAGAATTTTGACAAAGCGCTTCAGGGTGGGCGAGGGGTGATCTGCACGCTGGCTCATTTCGGAAACTGGGAAATTATGGGAGGGTTTACGGCGATCAAAGGGTACCCTTGCGTGGTCGTAGCCAGGGAGATATACTTTGATAAGTACAATGAGCTTCTTATTTCCCTGCGCAGGAAACTCAAGATGGAAGTCATTTACCGCGACAGTTCCCCAAGAACGATGCTAGGCGTGCTCAAGAAAAATAAGATGCTCGGGTTTGTTGTGGATCAGGATGTCGAGACCGTGGAAGGTGTTTTTGTTAACTTCTTTAACCGTCCAAGCTTTACGCCCGTGGCGCCCGTGCGTTTCGCGATGGTGACAGGCGCGCCGATCGTGCCTGTTTTTATCATACGAA
>MHFI01000033.1:0-2151 GCA_001804125.1 Omnitrophica bacterium RIFCSPHIGHO2_02_FULL_51_18 | reverse complement strand
TACCCAGAGATGGGTTTCCATTCAGGAAAAGTATATTCGCCAATACCCGCATCTTTGGGTTTGGAACCATAAGCGCTGGAAAACAGGCCCGGCGTCATCCTGAGGAGCGTAGCGACGAAGGATCTAGTTCTTAGAAACAAGATTCTTCGGTCGCCACTGCGACCTCAGAATGACAGTGTGAGGTAAAAATTTTTCTGAGGCGCTCTTGACCCATCCTGATTCATCATGTACACTTACGACACAATTTAAGTGAGGATTTTGATCCAAAAGGTATTTTTTAATGCCTTTTTTGTTTTGCAAATAATTATAAACTTTTAAAAACTTTCATTCTAATTAAGCACAAGTAAGTCTAACTAACACCCTAAAATTATGGATGAAATTCAAGATAAAAGTTCCTATCCTCATAAAATAAGGACAAGGTACGGCTTTTTTATCCGTACGGTAGCCTTGGCGCTAGTCCTGTCATTTGCGATCCATGACATCCTGCAGGCAGCTCCTTTAACCCTGGCTCCGCGTGACCTGGCGCACAATCCCAATATTCTTAAGCTTCCTGCGTCCGTAGCCAGAATCACGGAAGTCCACAAATCGCCCGCTTCGCGGCTCCTGATCCATATCCAAGACGCCCACACAAACCTAAGCGCCCAAAACAATATCGCGAAAACCCTGGAAGAGCTCATCAAGCGCTACCAGTTAAAAACGGTGTTTGTCGAAGGTGGCACTAAAGACGATTCGCTCACTTTTTTAAGGCCTTTAGCCTCGAAAGAAACGCGCGAGCGCATAGCCAAAAAATACCTGATGCGCGCGGAGCTGAAGGGCTCTGAATATTTAAATCTCGCCTCCGACTATGACCTCGAGCTTTTGGGCGTGGAGGATAGGGCGCTTTACAACCAGAACCTCGTCCGGTACGCGCGCGTGGTTGAAAAGCGTGAAGTGGTGTTTTCCTACCTGGATGAGATCTCCAAGCGCCTGGCGATGGTCAAACGCCGGTTCTATCCGCAGGATATCCTTGCGTGGGATGAATTTTTGAGCAAGTACCGTAAGAAAGAAAAAGATTTCACTGAGTATCACACGCGCTTATCGGCCCTGACGGAACGTTTTGAGATAAATCTCCTGGGTTTCCCGAATTTTTTCTCCCTAAAAGAGCTGAAATCCAAAGAAGACGCGATTGATTTTGAAAAGGCCTCAAAAGAACAGGCGGCGCTCGTCAACCGGTTATTCAAAAACGCAGAGAATCCGGAAGAATCGCTGGCGATGTTTCAGGCCAACGTGGAAAAAATCAAAGCCCATTCCGCGGCGGCTGTCTCATTTTACGAGCACCTTATTTCCTCCGCTAAAAAAGAGAATATTCCCCTGGAGGAGTACCGGGATCTGCTTTCATACCTTGATTATCTGCGCGCTTACTCGAAGGTCGATCTCGAGGCGCTTTTAAGGGAAGCCAAGGATATTGAAGAAGCGGTGTTTGAGCGCTCACTCACAAACGAGCAGGCGCTTTATATTCACCGCATCGAAGACTATCTGACGAGTGTGCGGGACCTCTTCTCGCTTCAAATATCCAAGGAAGACTTCGAGCGCTATCTTCAGATGAAAGAGAGGACAGAGTTTTCCAATATCGTTTTCCTGGCGTTCTTGAACCGCAAACTTTATGACCTTGGCAATTATCAGGACATAGTCCGCTATCAAGATTGTCTCGACGATCATGTCAAAGACGCCGAAACTTTTTACACTCTAAGTGAAAAAAGAGATGAGGTGTTTATTGAGAAAGCTCTCAAGAAGATGAGCGAGAGCGACATTTCGGTCGCGGCGCTCATCACGGGGGGTTTTCATACGCCCAATCTCAAGCGCCTCATGAAAGAGAAAAACATTTCGTATGTCGTCGTGACCCCCAATATCGAGCAGGAAACAAATATTAAAAGGTATGAGGAGATTTTGCTGGGACAGCTCGGCCGCCGGAACCCGCTTTTAAAGAATAGACCTTTAAGTCCTGCGGGTGCGGATTCAAATCTTACCGAAAGAATGGCTTTAGAAAGGACTGGAGGATTCTCGGGTGTTCCTCCGATTGATCGGGTGCGTCAAGAGTTTCTGTCTTCAGGCGAAGTCGGGGCGAGGATGGCTGGGACGAAAATAGGATTGTGGATGGAGGATAATGGATGG
>MHFI01000032.1 GCA_001804125.1 Omnitrophica bacterium RIFCSPHIGHO2_02_FULL_51_18 | reverse complement strand
CTTCGCTGAAGCTTCGAAGGGCTTCGGAGGGACAAGCCTGCATAGACCCCCCAAAATACCCAAAAAAGCATCGCCACCTGGAGAGAATAGAGGTTAGTATCAAAAAAACTTTGAACCAAATAGGCCGCCAGGCCGATTCCTATCGCATCTTTCAGGCTGAATTCGCCGGATGTTTTCCCTCGAACGGCGTTTTGTCCCAGTATGGCCGCGAGCGGCCACAAAAAAGCCACAAGCCCGAATATCCCGATCTCACTCCATAGTTGCAGGTAGCAGTTGTGCGCGTAGCCGCGGTAGGCTTCCGAGGCCGGCGCGAATCCTGAGAATTTTTGGTAGTACATATTCACGCCGTTTCCGAGCCACGGGCTGTGTTGGATCATTTGCCAGGTGATTTTCCAGAACCGCAAGCGCTCGCCGATTGTGATATCAGCGGGGTTGAGGCTCGTAATGAAGTTAGCGGTAAAAAGCCTTGAGGAACCTAAAAGGAGGGGCAAACACACAAGCACCCAACCCAGCAGCTTGGTTTTAGGACGAAACAGGCCGTAGGCGATGAGCGCGGCGGCCAGAGCCAAAAAAGCGGAGCGTGAAAGCGTCGACAGAAACACCGTGAAAAAAAGCGCCAAAAGAGCCACCGTAAACACGCTTTGAGGCGACCAGGATTTTTGCTCACTCCACACGTAAAATGCGGCCGGCAGAGCCAGCAGGAGAAAGCACGCCAGGCTGTTCGGCGATCCCAGGGAGCTTTTTAGCCGGATGAGCCGGCCGGGGGTATCTATCGAATAATTTTTCACGAGATCCGCTCCCGCCGCGAGCTGATAGAGCGCATTCAGACAGACCAGGCCCATCGAGATTAGAAAAAGCCATACGAGTATTTTCAATCGTCGCGGCGATTGCGCGAACTCATACAGCATAAAGAACAGCGTGATATGTTTAAGCCACTTGAGGATTCCCTGGAGCCCCGTTGCGGCGAGATTCGGCGGGACGTTCACAAAGGAAACGGCGGTGATTAGGAGAAAAACGGCGTAAGAGACGCCGCCATATTTTATTCTTGGGAACGCTTCGTCCCACGGCCACTTTCTTAAAGCCCAAAGCGCCAGTGCGACCAGCACGCCTATCTCGGCTACGGATTTTGAGAACGGTAAAAAAAACAGCGCGATCAGCAAAAACAGCCCGATAAAAAACCAGGAGATGCGGGAAAGCCGCTGACCCAGTTTCAGGCGGGAAATTTTCATGTTCGGTAGATTACCTCCTTGACATTCCGTTTGTCCAGCTCTAATCTAAAAGCCGCGATGTCCGATCCCCACAAAAAACCCGATTGGGTGGAAACACTTGCTTACTATTCGGTGCCGGTGAGACGAAGCACCGCGCTTAAGAACATGCGGCTTGTGTTCGGAGACTCCCTGTCGCCCCGGCAGATTAAGTCCTTGGCGCAAAGAGCTTATGGCCATTTCTTGAGGTCGTTTTGCGAAAATATTTTGATGGGTTTGATGCCAAAAACGTGGTTGAAAAATCAGGTGAGGATTGTGGGGTATGAGCATGTCCTGAAGGCCGCCGAACAAAAAAAAGGGATTCTCCTTTTGACGGGTCATTTCGGCAACTGGGAGTTTGCGCCGGTGGCCGGCATGCTTCATTTTGAGCAGTTTAAAGGCCGGTTTCATGTGCTGCGCCGTCAGCTCGTGAACAAATGGATAGAAAGAATCGCTTTTCGCCGGTTTTACGAAGCGGGCCTGAACGTGATCCCGAAAAAAAATTCCCTGAACCAGGTTTTGGACCATTTATCGCGCAATGACGTGGTGGCCTTCATCATGGACCAGCACGCGAAGCCAGGCCGGGACGGCATTGTCGTGGATTTTTTCGGCAAACAGGCCGGGACTTTTAAGAGTCTGGCCATGATCGCCCGGACGACCGGCTCGCCGGTGGTGCCTTCTTATAGTTACCGGGAGGAAGACGGCCGTCACGTGATGAAGTTTTTGGAGCCGCTGATATGGATCGGGCACCCGGACCCGGACACCGAAATCCTGGAGAATACAAAAATCTACAACCGGGTCCTCGAGAAAATCATCCTGGAGCATCCCGAACAGTGGTGGTGGGTGCACCGGAGGTGGAAAGTCTCATGAAAAAAGTTCTAGTAACAGGTGCGGCGGGTTTCATCGGCTATCACCTGAGTGAGAGGCTCCTCGAGGAGGGAAATAAAGTCACGGGCATTGACAACCTGAACAGTTACTATGATGTTCGGTTGAAAAAAGCCCGTTTGGGAAGGTTAATCAAGCGCCGCCGGTTCCGCTTTCATAAGGCGGACCTCGCCGACATCAAAAAAACTCGAGTCATTTTCAAGGCGGAAGCCCCGGATCTTGTCGTTCACTTGGCCGCGCAGGCCGGTGTGCGGTACAGCCTGGAAAATCCCCGCGCCTATTTAAAATCCAACATCACCGGTTTTTTGAATGTTCTGGAGGCCTGCCGTCAGTTTAAGATACGCCGCTTGATTTATGCTTCTTCAAGCTCCGTTTACGGGGCCAACACTCGATTGCCTTTTTCGGTCCAGGACAGGACGGACGCGCCGTTGTCGCTTTACGGCGCCACGAAAAAATCCAACGAACTCATGGCCCACGCGTACGGGCATTTGTTCAAACTGCAAACCACCGGCCTGCGTTTTTTTACGGTGTACGGCCCCTGGGGCCGGCCTGACATGGCTTATTTTTTATTTACCAGGAACCTATTGACAGGCAAACCGATACAGGTTTTTAATCGAGGCAACATGCGGAGAGATTTCACTTATATCGATGACATCGTGGATGGTATGATAAGTGTCACGAGGTTGTCCAAGGCGCGGCCGTTCTATAATCTTGGAAGCAGCAAACCCGTGAAACTCATGGACTGCATCCGTCTGCTGGAGAAATATACCCGCCAAAAAGCAAAGATCCGTTACGCTCCGATGCATCCCGGGGATATTCTTGAGACGTCTGCGGATATCCGGGCGGCCCGCGACGATTTTGGCTTCTTTCCCAAAACCAACATGAAAGAAGGTGTCAAAAAGTTCGTGGACTGGTATAAAGGTTATTACCGTGTGAAAACGGTTTGACACACAGCGACGCGGTCGTGGAGGGCGCATCGTAGGGGAAAGGTTATAAAAGGTCAGGGACTTCATAGACCGGCAAACCATTCTATGGTAAATTATTTTACTTAGCACCGGGTTTAAAACACAAGTATTTTTATGCAGAAAATTTCAATCATAGGATTGGGAAAGGTGGGTCTTCCGCTTGCGGCGGCGATCGCGAGCAGGGGTTATCATATTTTGGGTTACGACAATGACGCCTCCAAGCTTGAGAAAATAAGAAAAAATATTTTTTCTTACGAGCCGCATCTCGACGAATTGATGCGACAACATGCCCGTCGGCTTCAGTGTACCGGTCACTTGTCAGAAATAGCAGGCACCGCTATCACATTTGTCGCGGTGCCGACCCCATCCATAAAAAACGGCGCTTTTTCCTTAAGACATCTCGATCACGCATTGGCTAAAATTGGGGCGGTTTTGAAGAGTAAAAAAGAGTTTCATATTGTTTCAGTGGTCAGCACGGTCCTTCCCGGTAGCATGGAAAAATTAAGGAAGGTGATTGAGAAAAGCTCCGGAAAAAAGTGCGGTCGGGACTTCGGACTGTGCTATAATCCGGCATTTATTGCGCTTGGCAATGTGATTTATAATTTTCTGCATCCCGACTTTGTTCTCATCGGCGAATCCGATAAGCCTAGCGGCGACAAGCTGGAGGAATTCTACCTTCATTTTTGCAAAAATGACGCTAAGATTCACCGTATGAATTTTATCAACGCGGAAATCACCAAGATATCCGTGAATACGTTTATCACGATGAAAATTTCTTTTGGAAACACCATCGCCCGTTTATGCGAGCAGATTCCTGGCGCTCATTCGGAAGTGATCACACGCGCTATCGGCGCCGACAGGCGCATCGGAACGCATTATCTGAAAGGCGCGTTGGGTTACGGAGGCCCCTGCTTTCCAAGGGATAATAAAGCGTTTGCCTATATGGCAAAGCAGGTGGGTATAAAGGCTCTTTCAGCGGAAGCCACTCATAAGATTAATTTAAGTCAGATTGAATGGTTATCCAGTTTTGTGATGTCGAAAATCCGGAAAGAAGACACCATCGCAATCCTCGGGCTTTCTTACAAACCCGATACCGACGTAATCGAGGAGTCACAGGGTATCGCGCTCGCGCAGGCGCTGCTTCGTCGGAACTGCAGGTTGGTGTTGTATGACCCAGCCGCAATGTCCTCTGCTTCAAGAATATTTGAAGGCAAAGTCACTTTCGCCAAGAATTTGGATGAAGCACTGCGCAGATCGCAGATCATCGTGATTACGACGCCTTGGAACGAATTTGCGAACATTCATCCCAGGAATTTTGCCAGTACCAACGGCCATCCGAAAATTGTGTTGGATTGCTGGCGTATTTTGGAAGACAAAAATGTCGGGCAGAAAGCGCATTACATTCCGTTAGGTGTCAGCTTAGCCGGTAGGGAGGGCATTTGAAAAAAGCATTGGTGACAGGGGCGGGCGGATTCATTGGGCATCATTTAGTGAACTCGCTGAAGGCCAAAGGCTTTTATGTGGTGGGGGTGGATATTAAACAACCTGAGTTTGATGGCTCGAAGGCGGATGAATTTGTTATTCACGATATTCGAAAAGAGACGGGGGAGTGGCTTTCGTTGTTTCAGGGTGTCGACGATGTCTGGGCGCTCGCGGCCGATATGGGCGGCATGGGGTTTATTTCAAAAAACCATGCGTTCATCATGAAGGACAACGTACTTATCAATATCACCACTCTCGAAGCGGCGCGAAAAGCGAAAGTGAAACGTTATCTTTATACTTCTTCGGCTTGCGTCTATCCTGATCACCTTCAGACAGATACCAATGTGATCTCGCTCGCCGAGCACATGGCTTACCCTGCCAACCCCCAAGATGGATATGGTTGGGAAAAACTTTATACGGAAAAGTTATGCGAATATTACGAAAAAGAACACAGTATCAATATGCGCATCGTCCGTTTCCATAATATTTACGGACCGCTTGGGACCTGGCAGGGCGGGCGCGAGAAAGCGCCGGCTGCCATGTGCCGTAAGGTGGCGGAGGCCATTGAGGCGGGAAAAGATTTTATAGAGATTTGGGGAGACGGGGAGCAGACAAGATCGTTTTGCTATATTGATGATTGCATTAAAGGTCTGCATTTGATTATGGACTCCGGTTATGGACAGCCTTTGAATCTCGGACGCGACAAGATGGTGACAATCAATCAGTTGGCAGATACCGTGATGAAAGCAGCCGGCGTGTGCCTTAGAAAGGTCCATGTGCCGGGGCCGCAGGGTGTGCGGGGCCGTAATTCGGACAATGCGCTTTCAAGAAAGGTCATGGGAGGATGGACTCCGGAAATCAGTCTTGAAGCGGGAATTCAGAAAACCTATGCTTGGATCAATGAACAAGTTCAGAGAACTCCTGTCAGTTTGATATCTTAAAGGTGCCCACCCAAGCGTTCTCCGTCCTATGGAATTATCGTCGTGCGCTGATCGCGATCGTTAAAAATGAGGTCCGCCAGCGATATGCGGGCTCCATTCTGGGGATTGCCTGGCTCCTAATTTATCCGCTTTTGTTTCTGAGTATTTACGCCGGCATTTATATTTTTATATTCAAGATCAAAGTTCCCGAGCTTTCGAATTGGGGCTACGTCCTTACCGTTTTTTGCGGGCTCGTGCCTTATATCGGGTTCAGTGATTCTCTGCAGCAAGGTTCGAGAGCGTTGATCGGAAATTCCAATCTGTTGAAAAACACAGTTTTTCCGGCAGAGCTCATCCCGGTCAAGGTTGTCCTCGCCTCCCAGGTTTTACACGCCGCCAGTTTAGGCGTACTCACTCTTTTTGTGTTGGCCAGCGGTTATTCGTTTCAAAGGTTTTGGATCGTGCCTTGCGTATTCATTTTGCAGTTTCTTTTGACGCAGGGGCTTGTTTGGATGTTGTCGGCAGCTACTGTGGCGATAAAGGACATACCGCACGTTTTAAATTTATTGCTTCTGTTTTTGCTTTTTGTCTCGCCGGTAGCTTTTTTACCGGTGATGGCGCCTGAAAAATTCCAGCCTTTTTTATGGCTCAACCCACTTTATTACGTGATCTCTCTTTACCGTACGGGATTTTCCATCTCGTCGCATTTAAATTTTTATGAGCTTTTGATTTTGGCGGCCGTCAGCCTGCTATTCTTTGGGGCGGGGTACGCGTTTTTTAACAAGCTCAAAACCATTTTTTTAGAATATGTCTGATTGGGTCGTTGAATTAAAGGGTTTAGAGAAATCCTATCGCGTTTACCGCCATCCGTTTTACCAAATGCTGGGCCTCTTAAACGCCTGGTGGCCGCCCAAAACCTCCTACACCGAAAACCATGCACTCAGGGGGCTTGATTTGAATGTCCAACGTGGGGAGAAGATAGGGATCATCGGCCGCAATGGCTCGGGCAAGAGCACGCTTCTTAAAATAGTGGCCGGAAAGATCCAGCCGACCCGCGGTGAATGCCAGGTTCGCGGAAGGGTGTCTGAGCTCATAGAGCTGGGCACGGGTTTCCACCCAGAATTCACAGGCGCGGAGAACGTGTTTTCGTCGCTTGCGAACATGGGAATCACCGGTCGCGAAGCGAAATATTATTTTAAAGCCGTCGTAGATTTCTCGGAGCTAGAAAATTATATGAACCAGCCGGTACGGGTTTATTCTACGGGCATGTACATGCGTCTCGCGTTTTCCGTGGCCACCTGCATACACCCTGAACTTCTTTTGGTGGACGAAGTCTTGAGCGTCGGAGATGCTTATTTTACGTATAAGTGCATGGAAAGAATGAAAGAGCTTTCAGCTGAAAGTAAAACCACCATACTTTTTGTATCCCACAACCTTTATTCACTTTCTTTTTTATGTGACAGGCTGGTGTGGCTGGACGACGGGCAAGTTCGGTCTCAAGGGGAGGCTGTTGATATCTTGAATCTTTATGATCTGTCGATTCGGGAAGAGGAGGAAAGAAAAATCGGTTCTGTAAATGCGCTCTCTAAAAGTGAGCGCCCGGGATCCGGGCTTGTCCGTGTTTCCGAAGTTTCGCTAGAAGATGGAGAGCACCAAAAAAAATTTAGGTATAAACGGGGCCAGGCGCTCCACATCGTTATGACTTATAAGACGCCTAATTACCGATGGTGTCCCAACCCAGTTTTTAACGTGGGTATTTCTAGGTCTGACGGTTTGATTGCCACTTGCGCGCTTTTTAAAGTGACACTCCGTAAAAACCAAGGAAGGCTACGGCTGTCTTTCCCCAAGCTCTTATTGAATAACGGAGATTATTTTGTCACAATCCTGGTCTACAAGCAGTTGGATCTTGAGGGCAGAAAGAATAAATTTTATATGGTAGATAAAGACATCTGTGATGTGCATACCCGTTGCTATGAATTCAAAGTTGAAGGCAGTTTCGGTATTGAAACAACGGTTTTCAGTCATCCGTTTGAGGTGTTTCATGAGGATCAGGACGACGTCGAAGTGTACAACCGAGTTTAGGTATTTTTCACCAAGGCTTTAAAACGGATCGTATTTTATTTTTAACTTTTCCTAATAAGGAGGCTTGTTCGGCGGGAACCGGATTTTTCGCACCGATCAGCGCTTTATTTACAGGCCCGGGTTTTGGGAAAGTGAAAGTTCCTTCTCTTTCATTCAAACTAAAGTAGAACCAATGAGCCGCCATAGAAAACATGTCGTCACCAAGAATGCGCCGGATCTCAGATAGCTTCTGAGGGTCGTTTCCGATTTCTTCCCGGATGGCCTCGTCCGCCGAAAACAGGTTCAATTTGTTTCTGGTCGTAAAATCGATCGCCGCGATGGCTTGTTCCACAGCTGAATCGATATTTCCAATCCGCAGACGTGGTCCGCTCCAATTATTACCCTTCCAAAGTCCATTTTCTCCATAGAAACGGTTTCCTTCGGTAGACCGTGTGTCCGAAAGATCATGCATGATGACCCAGTGGGGTTTTGCGGCTACTAGCGGCAAGATCCTGCCGAGTACGCATTCGGCTACCTCGAAACCATGCGCGTCCCAAAAAATGAGTATTTTCCTCTTTTCCGAAAGAAGCAATTGGTAGTCAAAACTCAATATGTCCGTTTGCAAAGTCTGAAGCGGCGAAAACCAGGAAGACGGAACCACTTGCGATACACGCGGTTTTGTTAGTTTATCCCAATCGTCTGATAAACAGAGGCTCACCACCTGCCGGTTACCAGAATTTATGAGGTGAATCGCTTCCGTGAAGGCGCAGGTGGAGTTACCGCGGCCGCGGCCGAGCTCCAGGACAAGGTCGGGCTCGAATTCCAGCGTCATGGACATGAGCTGCGCCCATTGGCAGAGGAAAAGGTCTCCGGGGTGATCCACCGCTTTAAAAAGACGCGCAATATTTTCCTTGTCTTTGGCGAGCGTTATGCGATGATTCCAGTAGCTGGTGCCGGCATTGACCAATTTGAAAGTTTCTTTTCTCTGAAAGACTATCTCCATTTCTTAAACACTTTTCTTTGGCACAGCAATAAAATCGGTGTAACCGGGCCCAGGGTGTTCAGTGGCCTCTACCGGAAGACCATTGACGGAGGAGTAGGTTTTCATCTGGTAGCCATAATTAGTAAGAAACTCCCATATTTTTCCGGAATTTGAGCCAAACGCCGATCCGTTTTCACAAATAATCTCAATCATTAAAAGAGGGCGGAACTTCACCAGTGTGCGGGTTGCTCCCTCCAATGCGGAAAGTTCCCATCCCTCAATATCAAGCTTCAGAATGTCGACGCGGCTGATTGAATCAGCTTCTGTCACTTCGTCAATGGTGGTCGTATTGATTTTTTCGACGGCCTCTAGGGTCGTATCTTTATAATAGAAACTTTGTGAAAGCGTGTTGTGGCCGGATTTGGAGCTTTCGGCCACTTTTAACTCAGCGAAACCGCTGACGTTTGATACCGCCGCGCGCAGGGTCCGGATATTCTTAAAATCATTCAGACGAATATTCTTGCACAGATGTTCATATTCTCTGGTGCTGGGCTCGATGGAGATCACAAGACCTTGCGGACCGACTTTATGGGCGGCAAAAAGAGTGTAGAGACCATCATTGGCGCCGGCGTCGATGAACACCGCCCCGGGTTTCAATTGATGGTCCAGAAAGTACATTTGGTTAGGTTCGTAGTATCCTTCTACATAGACGCATTCACTGATTTCCTCGCCAGGGCGTATCAATACCTTCACATTCTTGTACAGTCGTCGCACAAACAGCTTACGATTGGCGAGCCATTGTTTAGCTCGCACTTGGCATAAAGGTGTCTGCGGGCTCGAGCGATAACCGGTCGTCCAGGTTGGGATGGGTTGTAAACGGCGAAGGCAAGGGATATGCGGCTCGATAAGCCGACAGAATTGATATTGAACGGGATTCATGCAAAAGCCGGGGTCATTTTGTGTTATAGAATATTGGTCAAATTCTCGTTTTCCAATTTATTCTTAGAAGCGACAAATATGCAGCGCAAATTATTCCCGTCACGCGTGGTGTCCATGTTATTTCTCCATTCAAATGTGAAATCCGGGTGGCACGGCGGCATCTTCGGCGTATAAATCTTTTCGAACCCCTCTTTATTCAACAAAAACACCACATAACTTGGCGTGGGTCTGTGGCCGATCCCGCGAAGCGCTTGATTGGCTGATAAGCTCTCATTCACGACCCGGCTTAGGGGAAGGTTATAATCCATCACGAGCGTTTCCAAGAGCAACATCTCTTTGCATACGGCGGCCATGTTTCTCAAAGCCATCACGGGATTTTCAAGGTGGTAAAAAAGCCCGTAGCAAAATACGATGTCAAAAAATCCCAAAGGGCTGAGCGAGGTTGTCTCCACATTCAATACATGAGATTCGGTGGAGGGATGGTGGGAGCGAAAAATATTTATATTTTCTGGACGGGCGTCAACGGAGACCAAAGCGCAATTCTTGTTAAGAAAGAAATCACTCCAATGCCCGACTCCGCAACCGACATCTAAAACGCGTTTTCCGTCAATTGGCAGCATGAGGTTTTCCAGGTGCTCTATCCGGGCTGAGTCGATGTATTTGGCGTCCTCGTCTTCGAAAGCTTCGGCTCCCACGATATCTTCATCGCTGAAAGTCAACTGCTTAGATAGAGAACGGAAAACATTCGTTCCGGAGACCCTGCTAGCCATGAATACGATCATACCATAAGCCATCGTGCCGGTTAAAGAATTTACCTTTTTTAAAAATAAAAACTTTGGGATTTGCTACAATAGAAATATGATTTCCTGGATTATAGATGTTGGCGCTTACGACGGAACTTACGGAAAAATATTGAAGAAAGTTCTGTCAGACGAGCAGTGCCGCATACTTTATATTGAACCTGATCCGGAGGCGTTTGAACGAATTGTGCTTGATGAAGGGGATTTGAAGCTCAATCTGGCCGTGGCTTCTTACGACGGGACGATCCCTTTCTATTTCTACCAGCCCGGAACTCACTCTGTTCTTCAAACTAACGCGGAGTCTATCCGTGGTTATGTGGATGGTTTTTCAGGCAAGCAGGCCTTAGCGGCGGATTGGGTACCACGCCGCGTATCCCGGGTTCCCTGCAGACGCTTGGATTCAGTCATCAGTGAATACGGCATTCAGCATGTCCGTTTTTTGAAAGTGGACGCGCAAGGTTATGATCTAGAGGTAATTAAATCCCTTGGCGACAGCATTGATAGGGTTGACGAGGTAGTATGCGAGGTTCAAGTGACTCCGCGGGAAATTTACAAGAACGCTTCGAAAAAAGAAGACGTGATTGATTATCTGCATTCCGTGGGCTTTCTATTCTTGAAGCAGGAGTTTCAAACATTTGGTCAGGAAATAAACATGTATTTTAAGAAAAAGTCCATTATGAGGGGTTTTGCCAAAGAACCGCTCGTGAGTGTTTTAACACCTTCTTACAACAACGCAAACTTTATTAAAAAATGCATAGAAAGCGTACTAGCTCAGGATTATCCGCACGTGGAGATGATTGTGCAAGATGGGGGGTCGACGGATGGAACCGTTGAGATACTGAAGCGTTATTCGGGGCGGATCGACTGGCGGTCCGAGAAAGATCACGGGCAATCCGATGGCTTGAACAGGGCTTTACAGCGTTGCCGGGGCGATATCATCGGTGTTTTAAATGCGGACGACGAGTATCTGCCTCATGCCGCGCGGTGGGCGGTTGATAACTTTGCAATACACCCGGAGGTCGGGGTTATCTATGGGCAACAACACAACGTTGACGCCAAAGGCAACATTCTGTGGTCGGGTGAGGGGCCAGATCCCTATGATTTCGAGAAGGTTTTTTGCTGTGAGGCAGTTATTCCCGCTCAGGCAGCGTTTGTGAGGCGTACCGTTTTTGAGACAGCGGGTTTCTACGTGGATGTTACCCGTAAGACCTGTCCCGATTACGAAATGTGGGTTAGAATCGGGCTTAAAGCATCTATGCGGTATGTTCCGGGTTTTGTCGCAAAGTATCGGATTCATCCCGGATCGGAAGGGCAAAATGACAAATGGGTTGAGGAGTTCGTGAGATCAAAGCGGGCGGTCATTGAAAGAATTTGCAACGATTTGTCGGTACCCGTAAAAATTCGATCGCTCCGGCGGCGTGCCCATGCGGGTGTTTTGGCCTGGTCAGCCTTGCATTTTATGCTTCCGATTAAGTATGGAAAAAATCAACGCGCCCGCAGGCAACTTATGAAAAGTTTTATCATTCGTCCAACCTCTAGCCTCTTTTTTGATTTGTTTTTGGCGTCCCTATTTCCAACAATTGATCTGTCTGAAAAAAAGGTCATGATCAATCGTGCGAGGGAAAAAGGTAGGGAACTGGACGAGCGGTTTTTTGGAGGGGTGATCTATCGGTTTTTATACCGACCCGCAAAAGGTCTGCTGACGAGAATGTTTGTCCGTGACTCATAATCCTCTGTTTTCCGTCATTACGCCGTCCCTCAACCAGGGACGCTATATTGAAAAGATGATTTTGAGCGTACTGGCTCAGGAAGGCGTTTCATTTGAGCACTTCATCATCGATGGGGGCTCCACGGATCACACGCTTGATATTCTTAGGAAATACAAGCACTTGCGTTGGATATTCGAACCGGATACCGGCATTCCGCAGGCGCTCAACAAGGGTTTTCAGATGGCCAGAGGCGATATTATTGCGTGGATTAACAGCGATGATTATTATGCGCCCGATGCTTTTAAAAAGGCGGTCGCTTTTTTCACACAAAACCCGGAAGCATGTGTCTGGGTTGGTCGAGCGGCCGTGGTGGATGAGCGCGGAAAACTTCTTTTTTATCAAGAGGAACCAGAGCCTCGGGGTTTTACGCATGAAGGTATGGTGCGTTTTTGGGAAAATTGCACACTGCCTCAGCCTTCTGTTTTTTTTCGCCGTTCGGTGCTTGAAAAAGTGGGTTTGATGGACGAAACGCTGAGATACTACATGGATTATGATTTTTTTCTCCGCCTGAGCCGTGAATACGCGTTTTGCCGCACGGACGAGGTTTTATCCTGCATCGGTTTGCATTGGGAGGCAAGCTCGGTTCGCGACATCGCCAAAGGGCAGCTCCGCAAAGCCCTTTTCAGGATCAGCCGCAGGTACTGGGGGCCCAAGTTAAGCTTCCGGTATTATGGACATCTTTTTTCTTATTTGAATGCCTGGCCGGGACTCGCGTGGAAGACCTATTACGATCAATTCGCATTTGCCGTAAAGCGCGAGCTGGGATGGGATAAGCCCCGGACTTTTTCATGGTCGCTTTTCCGCCGGATTTGCCCTTTCGCGTGTCGTTATCCGCTTCCGGCGGCAGTCGCGGCGCTCAAATTTATCTTTCGCAAAGCGCGGTCGACGGAGCGGGTTTCATGAAGCTTGCCGTTTTTCACAACCTTCCCTCGGGCGGCGCCTTGAGGGCGTTGTATGACAAGATCCGCTACCTGGAGGAGCGAGGGCATTCCGTGACCCTTTACACTTTCACGAGCGCCGAAGAGGACTTCTTACCTCTGCCGCGATTGACGGGAGGGTTTTTCAAATTTCCGATGAATTTCGAAGGCCTGTTTCGCTGCCGGAATTATATCCGTGCGACCAAACAAGCGGCGCAAGCCATCAATCAGTCGGATGCGGAGATTATTTTGGTGGATAAGTGCCGCTATTTCGGTTCGCCGCCGGTGCTTCAATTTATAAAGAAACCGTCTATTTTCTATGCGCATGAGCCGTTGGGACTTCGCGAATATGAGGCACTGGTGAATGAAGGACGGAATATCCGCGAGGTTCTTATGTCGGCAGTGACGCATTTATCATTTAGGGAAAAGTGTCGGAAGGTATTGACCTTCCCTGAGAGAAATTGTATTAAATCGGAAGATAGACGAAGCATGGAGTCAGCCGGGCGCGTTTTAACCAGTTCTTATTTTACGGCTGGCTGGATCCGGAGGGTTTATGGCATCGAAGCCGCCGTTTGTTATCAAGGCGTGGATGCGGATTTTTTTACGCCGGATGCCAATGTAGCTAAAAGGCTTCAATTGTTGTCTGTCGGGCGGATTGAGAAAAGAAAAGGCCACGATTTTTTGATCTGCGCGATTTCAAAAATCCCCCCACCGCAAAGGCCTCCGCTCATCATTGTGTGCGACGCCATCAATGAGCAGATCAAGCGGGAACTTGAATTTGATGCGAAGAATTTGGAGGTATGTTTAAGGATCGTTTACCGACCATCTCAGGAGCAGTTGAGGGAATATTATCGATCAAGTTCCTTAGTTCTTTGCGCCGGTCTTCATGAGCCATTTGGGTTGGTACCGCTTGAGGCGATGGCCTGCGGCACGCCGGTGGTTGCGGTGGAGGAGGGTGGTTACAGAGAGACGGTGGTGGATGGCCGGACTGGTTATTTATTGAAAAGAGACGAAAGACTTTGGGCGGACACAATTTTTAGACTTATAAATTCGGAACGACATATTTTGTCTCTCGGCGAGTCTGGAAGGACGGAGGTCTTGGCTCGTTGGACTTGGGAGGGATTTACTGAAAGGCTTTTAGGATATTTGGTTCCGCGGAATTTAAATGCCTTGGGGGCTGTTTCGCCAAATTGATATGAAACGGAAAAGATTCAGTATCGTCCTCCCGGTTTTAGGAGCAACACTCATTGCTTTATCGTTGTCGGCCGAGGTTTTGGGGATGGATCCGACGCCCGGATTTGGACCCACGCGCTTTTTGAATCTAATAGTGGGAGTTTTTCTTATCTTCCCGGGGCTCGGAGGCTACTTATACCGCTCCGCACGAACGGCGCCGCGCGATCCTTCTTTCTCCTCTATCCAATGGCCGGGATGTTCGCTTCTTCTTCTCGGGGCGGTGTTGGCGGTTTTGGTGACAGCTCTCGATATTTATCTCTCGGGACAACTGGGATTATTATCCCAGCCGTTGAGATATGACGGCGTGAGCTATGTATTGGGAGCTAAGAGTTATTTTTATCATTTTAGCCACCAATGGTTGCATCGCCCCCTTCCGCTCTTACGAGAGCTTTTTTCCAATGAGGCGCCTCTTTGGCGCGCGGTTCTTCTATTTAGTTTCATGGTTTTTGGGGAGGGAGAATGGCAGGCCTTTACCGTCCGGTTTTGGCCCACTTGGCTTTTGCTCATCCTTATCGGATGGATTTTGAAAAGACGGGTTGGAAATAGAATAGCTTACTCCGCCATTCTTCTTACGGCGTTGTTGCCCACGCTAAGCGTGGGACTCCGGTCCTTGCCACAAGAATTTTTTTCGAAAACGGTGTCGTTTGGTCAGGAATGGTACTTGGCCGATTTGAGGCCGGATCTTCTGATGGTCGCACTTATGTTATGGGCGGTTGTCTTGCTCATCGAAAACTCGAAGATCTTCGATCGCAGAATATTTTTTGTTTCCGGTATTTTCGCCGGCTTGTCTGTGCTTGCTAAACCCTCCGCTTTGTCAATGCTCATGATCTCTTGGGGAACGGCCATTCTCTATGTTTTGATCGCCTACCGCCCGCAATGGCGAAAAATGGTCCCATTGATTTTGTGGGCTCTCCTGTCATTCGGCATAGAGATTACCCCTTGGGCATTGAGCGGAGGATTTGGCTGGGTGTTTTATTACCTCCAATTTGCATTTACAAAAGGAATCAAGCTTTATTCGATTCCCAATGCGACGTTGTTTTCCGAACTCAAGTATTATTGGGAGTATTATTTCCGTCATATGGGGTGGGTCGAGGGACGGGTAATTTTAGCGGCCGGCGCGACAGCCTTCGCCGCCAATTGTCTGAAGGGACAGGGTGATAAGAGGCTATGGTTTTATGTGACGCTTGCCGGTTTATTGTACCTTTTAGTCGCTTTCACGCCGAATAAGAATTATTTTCTCGGGCTGCCTTACTATTTTCTCCTGTGGATATTTTCTTGGTCTGCGGTCGCACCTTGGCTGAGTTTGTGGAACCGCCGCCGCGCCGCCGCCATTTTTCTGGCCCTGGCTACCGGAATGTATGTTCTTGGGTGCTTGGGGGCCGCCGCCTATGCGTTCGTGAAATGGCCGCCGGACGAGCGATTAGCCGGGCCCGAAAACCGCCGTGTCACATTACAGATTGCGGAGGATTTGAAACAAATTTTGTCTCCCGAGGATTTTTATATCCCTGTCAGCGCGTACGGATATCCCGCGACGTTGTCTTGCTACCTGGTGGACGAAAAAGGACGTTTTCCCGCCAATCTGTCGCCGAGTGACCCTACTTTGCCTGTGGAGGACCTAATCAAAGAATCGGCTCGATGCAAGGCGATTATGGTGTTTGATGAAGCTATTGAGGAAACGAGCCGTTTTCACTACAGCCATCCGTTGTGGCGGGACTATTGGGAAGGTTTAAAAAAATGGCTGGCATCTTCCGAGAGCCATTACCGTATTTA
Source organism: Omnitrophica bacterium RIFCSPHIGHO2_02_FULL_51_18 (assembly GCA_001804125.1). Lineage (GTDB taxonomy): Bacteria > Omnitrophota > Gorgyraeia > 2-02-FULL-51-18 > 2-02-FULL-51-18 > 2-02-FULL-51-18. Next base: position 8,882 of record MHFI01000032.1, on the reverse strand, counting down.
CAAGACTTACCGGTTTTCGGCTCATACCCCGCCCTTTACTTACAGGTTGAACGAGGGGGAACGGCGTGGGTTTACCATTAAACTTTATATTAAAGAGGCCTTGTGATAAAGTTATCCGAAAGATTAGGAAATAATTGAGGTCACTGCCCATGCCACATCTCTCTGTTGTCGTTCCGGTTTATAAAGCGGAAAGCTGTTTGACGGAATTATATCGCCGATTGCGTGATTCGCTTACGAAGATCAGCGAAGATTTTGAGATTATCTTGGTGGAGGATTGCGGCGGCGACCGGTCCTGGGACATCATCAAGGAACTTGCCGTCAAAGACCGCCGTGTTAAAGGAATTCGATTCACGCGTAATTTTGGCCAGCACTACGGCATTACGGCAGGGCTGGATCAGGCGTGTGGTGAATGGGTTGTGATTATGGATTGCGATTTGCAAGATCAGCCGGAGGAGATTCCCAGGCTGTACGCAAAAGCTCGGGAAGGGTATCCGGCGGTGCTGGCCAGACGCGGCCCTAGAAAAGATTTCTTCCTAAAAAAAATGATATCCGGCTTGTTTTACAAATTATTTCGGTGGCTGTCGGGCATCGATTACGACGGTCGTGTGGGAAATTTTCGTATTATTTCGAAGGAAGTGGTTAAAAATTATAGAAATATGAGAGAACAGCTCCGCTTCTTTGGCGGGCTTATGAGTTGGATGGGTTATAATACCGCGTTTGTCGATGTTGAGCATGCAAAAAGCAAAATCGGAAAATCCACCTATTCGTACCGAAAACTTTTTCGTCTTGCCGGCGATGCCGTGATCGCCTATTCTGATAAACCTCTTAGAGTCTCGGTCCAGGTTGGATTTTTGATATCGACCGCGGCATTTATCGCCGGCCTCTATATTCTCTGGCGGGCTTTTTTTCTCGGCGTGCCCGTCATGGGATGGACAAGCCTTATCGTATCCCTTTATTTTATGTCCGGTCTCATCATTTTTATTCTCGGCATCATCGGAATATATTTGGGAAAGGTTTTTGATGAAACAAAAGGGAGGCCGTTGTTTGTGATTCTGGATAGGACTTGGTAGTATGCCTCTTATTTTAAACGACCGGATTGAAAAGACTCCGTGGGATTCTCATGTTTTTGGCATTGAGACGTATGAGATTAAAACGTTGAATCAGGGCGTGATGGACGAGGTATTGAAGGCGCCGGGACATTACACCATCAAAGTACATCCTCTTTCATCCAAGAAAATTTTGCATGACAATGGCTTTTACTATTGTGATACTTTAATTGAGCCTTACTGTTCGAAGCGGAAATTCGTGAAATGGGAGGACGCTCAAGCGGATATTACGCAGAAAATGCCGCTGAAGGACCTCTTGAAAATTTCTCATGGTTCTTATCTCCACGGACGCTTTCATCGTGATTTTAATATAGATCCAAAGCTAGCGGATGTGCGCTACGATAACTGGTTAAAAGAGCTTTATGGAAAGGGAAGGGTCTTGTCGCTGATCTATGCGGGAGAATTAGCTGGTTTCTTTGCCTACTCAGGCAATAAAATACTTTTGCACGCGTTAGGGGCTAAACACCAGGGCCGTGGGTTGGCAAAATTCTTGTGGAGTGCGGCATGCGACAGGCTATTTGCGGAAGGGCATGAGGAGATTACGAGTTCAATCTCAGCCATCAATTCGGCGGCGCTGAATCTTTATATTTCGCTTGGTTTCCGGTTTCGCAATTCGTGTGATGTTTATCATCGCCTGGTGACATGACCGGACACAAACCCGCATGAGTGATGGATTTGATCCGTCATATTTTTCAAAGCTTTTTGAGCTTGAGCAGAAGAGTTTTTGGTTTCGAGCCCGGAACAAATTTATCCTATGGGCGCTCAGACGCTATTTTCCAGATATGCGCAAATTTCTTGAGATCGGCTGCGGGACCGGCTATGTCCTATCCGCGATTGAAAAGGAATTTCCCGGCTTGGATCTGTATGGAGGCGAGTTTTACGATTCAGGTCTTCAATGCGCGCGTAACCGTGTTCGCCGTGCGTCGCTTATTCAGGTAGATGCCAAAGCCATTCGTTTTCGGAACGAATTTGACGTGATAGGGGCGTTTGATGTGTTGGAACACATTCCGGAAGACGAGGTGGTTTTGTCTGAGATGTTTCAGGCGGTGCGTCCTGGAGGAGGGATTCTTTTGACGGTGCCTCAACACCCGTTTCTGTGGAGCCGTTTTGACGTTTTTTCGCATCATGTGCGGCGGTATTCCGCGAAGGATCTGGGAATGAAAATTGAAAGAGCCGGATTTCGTATTTTGAGCCTTAAATCCTTTGTGTCGCTTTTGTTTCCTTTATTGCTTTTGTCGCGGCTCAAGAGAAGCGGCGCCCGAGATGCTTATGATGGTTTCAAGGAATTGAAAGTGAGTCAACCTTTGAATTTTATATGTGAGAAAGTGCTCGACTTCGAACGGGTTATGGTTTCCTGGGGGATTTCTTTTCCGTTTGGTGGATCGCTCCTTTTGGCGGCCAGGAAAAGTTGATCATGTCATGAGAATACCTTTTAATCGTCCGTTCATGACTCCCGAAGCGCTTGTGTATATGCGACAGGCCTATGAAAATGGTCATTTATCGGGAGATGGACCGTTCACAAAAAAATGCCAGTCGTGGCTCGAAGCCAGGATTGGATGTAAAAAAGCGCTGTTAACGCACTCCGGTACGGCGGCACTCGAGATGGCGGCGATCCTTGCCGACATCCGGCCGGGGGATGAAGTGATCATGCCCTCCTTCACTTTTTCTTCGACAGCCAACGCATTTGTGATGCGTGGCGGCGTACCGATATTCGTGGATATACGGCCCGACACGCTGAATATCGACGAAACGAAGATCGAGGCGGCGATCACGGTAAAAACCAAAGCGATCGTCGCCGTGCATTACGCAGGGATCAGTTGCCAAATGGACGTGATCCTAGCAATCGCGCATCAACATAATCTATTGGTGATTGAGGACGCGGCTCATTCAATTCTCTGCAGCTATCATGGGAAGAACTTAGGCAGTATTGGGGATTTGGCCGCGCTTAGTTTTCACGAGACCAAAACACTGCAATCGGGCGAAGGCGGTGCGCTTCTGGTCAACAACCCACGGCTTGCCGAAAGGGCGGAGATTATCAGGGAAAAAGGCACTAACCGCAGCCAGTTTTTTCGAGGGGAAGTCGACAAGTACACCTGGTTGGACGTCGGCTCCTCGTATTTGCCGAGTGATCTGGTCGCGGCATTTTTGTTGTCTCAGTTGGAATCTGCGGAAACGATCGTGAAAAGGCGACGCCTTATTTGGGAGCGCTATCATACCGCTTTTCACGACCTGGAACGGTCCGGAAAGGTACAGAGGCCGTTTGTCCCCGACTTTTGCGAGCATACCGCCCATATGTATTACCTGTTATTGCAGGACGAATGGCAAAGGACACGATTCTTAAGCTGCATGAAAAAGAGAGGTGTCATGGCGACATTTCACTACTTGCCGCTTCACGAATCACCGGCGGGCAGGCGGTTTGGTCGTGTCAACGGTCCTATGAATATCACCGTTTCTGTGAGCGGCCGCCTTGCGCGCCTGCCTTTATGGATGGGTATCGAAAGTTCGTTGGATTATATCGTTGATTCAGCACGATCGGTCATTTTGGAAGAAGAAAAAGTCGCTTGGACTTAGAGTTTGTTTGCTGATAGACTAGAGAAAATTATCGGGGAGGTGTTGTGCCGAAAGTCGCTTTGATTACGTACATTTAGGTGTCAGTACATTTAGGTGTCAGTAGTTGACAGTTGACACACCCCCATCTATTTTGGTTCTAGGCTCGGCAGGTTTCATTTGTACCCTACGCATGGGATCCCAGCGAGCGCACTTATGAAAGATGAAAGAGCCAAGTCAAAAGCGTACGCCTTGCGCGGCCTTGGTGTGGACCTTTTTGGAATTCATGGGTGATCGAGCACGGTGGGGTTGCCGCCCTTGCCCGACTGATCAAAAGATGATACTATATCCATTATTCCTTCCAAGAACGAGCATTGTATCCTACCCTATTCTCTTATGCTCGAAGTAGCTCGGCAACCCTCGAGCGAAAGAAACAAAAAACCTTAACCTTTTTTTGAGCACAGGAGCTGTCATGTCTAAGCAAAGATCCATCATTGTGTCTTCGTTTATTTCCCAAGAGGTTGTCGAAAGAAAGATCTACCTGATCCGTGGCAAAAAAGTCATGATCGACCAGGACCTGGCGACCCTTTACCAAGTCCCAACAAAAGTTCTGAATCAGGCGGTCAAAAGAAACATTAAGCGCTTCCCGTCGGATTTTATGTTTCGGCTCAGCCCGGCTGAAAAGCAAGAGGTGGTCACGCATTGTGACCACCTCCAGAGCCTTAAATTTTCCTCCCACTTACCCTACGCTTTCACGGAATTGGGGGTGTCTATGCTCTCGAGTGTTTTAAATAGCGAAAGAGCTATAATGGTCAATCTTGAGATCATGAGGACATTCTCCCGGCTTAAGGAACTGCTCTTGCACCACAAGAACCTGCAGATCCGGCTGGATGAGCTGGAAAAGAAATATGACAAACAGTTTCAGGTGGTATTCAAGATTATTAAAGTGATGTTGGACAAACGCAACGATAACCCACCAAAAAGATTTAACTTTTAGGAAAGGGCAGCATGGTTAAACTTTCAACGCAACTTCAAAGAGTTTTCGCGCTTCTCAAAAAAACTCAGCCTATTGCGGATCCAATCGACGTGGCCTGGTGGGGGCCTTACTTTATTCCCCGGCGGGGACAGTGGCACCCCTCCTATTTTACTCTTTATAGAAGAGTCCTTTATGCCCGGCTTCTCATCCCGCCCGGAGGTTACGGCTTATCATGGAATGTTGGGTCAAGCCAGGTGAAATTTGAAAGTGAAGCCATGGCAGGAGATTATTACAATAATGATTATTTGTGGAAAAAGGCGTCGAATCAAATCGAACATCGATTGAAGTCGGCTTTAAAAAATAATCCCCAATATAACCGCCTTGTAGAAAAAAATCTGCCAGTGGCCTGTCGCACAGGAAAAATTCGGCGGGACCTTGTCTGGCCCAGAAACGCCAAACGTCCTGTCTCATTTCGGCAAATGCGGCTTCTTGAGAAAGCGTTTAATGAAGCGAAGAAGTGCCCACCGCTTCAACGGATGACGCTTCAGCAATACTTAAAAGCAGCAGCGATCGCTTATGACGCTGGTTTTAAAGAACTTCGACCCTTTTCTCCTCTACAGAAGTATCAAAAGAAAGCCGACAAGAGGCATGGCGGTTTATTGGACCTCCATTTACATGATGCGGATGCTTTTGATAAATGGTTTCGTTCGCGAGCATGGGAAGGATGTCATCCATGGGAAATTGTTTATGGCCATCCCCATGGAATCATGCTCTCGCCCCGATACCATGAGGAGATCCGTAGGTGGAGTTATTGGCTATGGGTGGACTCTTTGGGCTGGTATGTCACGGCGGCAAAGATGGCAATCGCGCTGGCCCGGCACAAAATTCCTTTTGAGTTCCAAAACCAGAACGCTTTTTTGGATACGTTGTATGGCCGTGATGAGGTGGAGGTAGGCCCCGGCCTTTATGAGGTAAAATATGATGAGCTTAAAAAAGAAAGACCGGATTCCATTGCTCATATTCAATGGGATCTTATTCCTCAATTAAGTCTCGTTACGCGGGATCAATTTAAAAGAATCAAAAAAGCTGAGAAAATGTCTTAAATCGCTTAAGAGTCAGTGTGGCAAGTTTCATTTGTGCCCTACCCCTGGGATCTTTCATTTTTTTTGCAAGCAAGACACTAAACAATACTTGACGGAATTATATCAATATCGTCAACTCCTATTGACGACTATGGGCGCGGCAAATGCTTAGGGAGCTTAAAATTTCCAAGGAATATTTATATCAGTATTTGGAATATCTTGAAAGCGCAGGGCTGATGATATCGTTAAGGCCCGGGGGCAAGGGCTGCAAGCCCATCCGCAAACCTGAGAAAATTTTTATTGAGAATCCTAATTTGCTTTCCGCGGTCCATCACTCCTTAATGTCGGAAGGCGAAAGAGGGGTTATGCGAGAAACTTTTTTCGCCAATCAGGTAAAGGGCATTGCCGCCCTCGCACTGCCTGATGCCGGGGATTTTCTTGTCGATGGCAAATACGTATTTGAAATTGGAGGGAAAGACAAAAATTCCAGGCAGATTAAAGGTCTGAAGGATGCGTGGATCGCCGCGGATCGGATCGAGATAGGTTACGGAAATAAAATTCCGCTTTATCTTTTTGGATTATTATATTGAACGCACAGCTTGCGCGGCCTTGGTGCGGATTAAGAATGCTGAGCGGCCCTTAAATTTGAATTATGTAAAGTTATGAACGTGTTATCGCGGTGGACTTGGGATTTATTTGTTGATAGACTGGATGAAATTATCGGGGAGGTTTTGTGCCGAAAGTCGCTTTAATTACGGGCGTGACCGGGCAGGATGGGTCCTTTCTTGCCGAATTATTATTGGACAAAGGCTACGAAGTCCATGGCCTTGCGCGGCGCAGCTCCTCCTTTAACCGGGGACGCATTGAGCATCTTTACATTGACACCCTGATTAAGGACGAACACAAAAGAAGGCGTTTCAAACTTCACTACGGCGACATGACTGATTCCACGAGCCTCGGGCGCGTGGTTCATGAGGTGAGGCCGGATGAGATTTATAATCTCGCGGCCCAGTCACACGTGAAGGTTTCGTTTGAGATGCCTGAATACACGGCCGACGTAGACGCGATGGGAGTGTTGAGATTATTGGAGGTCGTGCGCTCTCTCAGCACCGCCAAAAAACCGAGAATTTACCAGGCCTCCACCTCTGAGCTTTTCGGCAAAGTGCAGGAAATCCCGCAGAAAGAGACCACCCCTTTTTATCCCCGGAGCCCTTACGGCGTGGCGAAAATGTACGCTTTTTGGATCATCAAGAATTACAGGGAATCGTACGGAATGTTCGCTTGCAACGGTGTACTTTTTAATCATGAGTCGCCCAGACGCGGTGAAAACTTTGTTTCAAAGAAAATCACGCTGGCCGCGGCGAGGATATCGAAAGGCAAACAGGATAAACTTTATCTTGGAAATCTGGACGCCAGGCGGGATTGGGGCTACGCCAAGGACTATGTCGACGCGATGTGGCGAATGCTTCAACTGGATAAGCCCGAGGATTTTGTGATCGCCACGGGCGAAAACCATACGGTGAGGGAATTCGCGGAGCTCGCATTTCGCGAAGCGGGTATCGTGCTTCAATGGAAAGGCGGGCATGAAAAGGAGAAAGGGATTGATAAGAGGACCGGAAAGACCCTCATTGAAATAGACCCGCAATATTACCGCCCGGCAGAAGTTGACGTCTTAATCGGTGATCCTTCAAAAGCAAAAAAGAAACTTGGGTGGAATCCCAACAAAACCTCCTTCAAAGAGCTTGTAAGGATCATGGCCAAGCACGATCTACAGTACGCTTGATTTATAGGGTATGTCATCTCCGATAGCTTTAAGCATCATCATCGTCAATTTCGAAACACCCGATTACACGCTCGAGTGCATCCGCTCGATTTTCAAGAACCAGCCTTCCTCGAGTTTCGAAGTGATTTTGATCGACAACGGCTCAGAAGACAGAAGTCTTGATCTGATCCGCTCGGAATTTCCGGAAGTGGTGTGTATAGAAACCGGAAAAAACCTCGGCTTTGCGCGGGCCAACAATCTGGGCATCAACAACGCGCGCGGGGAGTTTGTGCTGCTTCTCAACAGCGACACGAAGATCCTGGATAACAGCCTCGACCGCATGCTCGAGTATTTATTCGCGAATCCCGAAGCGGGCGCGATCGGCCCCCGGCAATTGGACGGGAACGGAAAGCTCCAGCTTTCCTGGGGCGGTTTTCCGACGCTCGTTTCGGAGGTCTTAAGGAAGCTTGTTCATCACCGGCTTTCCATCAACGACCTAAAGATCCGTGATTATCTGGAAGAAAAGTACGCCGGCGCATCGGATGTGGATTGGGTGTCGGGTTCATGCCTGATGGCCAGAAAGAAAACACTTTTGGACGCGGGACTCTTGGACGGCCATTTTTTCATGTATTTTGAGGACATCGATCTGTGCCGCCGCATCAAGGACAACGGATGGAGAATCCACTACAATTCGGACATCACGATCGTCCACTACGGCGGCGTGTCGGCGAAGAAAAATATCCTGAATGTCCTCGTCGAGTACCGGCACAGCCAGATTTATTTCACGCGTAAGTATTACGGCTTGAATGGCGTTTTGGCGCTGAAGGCGATTCTACTCGTGAAATACAGCGTCAATTTTTTGAGGTGGGGAATCACGTTTATGGTGGATAAGCTTTTTAGACAAAAAGCTCAGACAAGCTTCGCCAAGCTTCTCCTTTCCAAAAAAACACTGGAGATGGTCTATAAGCCCGAAAGAGTTGTGCCCGGTCTAGGTTTAGATTGTGGACGCTCTCTATGATCAGCCTGCGATTTCGGATGATCGAATGAGTCCCGTCAGTGATAAATTAATTCCTCAAGTCAAAAATATCCTCGCGGTGGCGAGCGGCAAAGGGGGCGTCGGGAAGTCCACGGTGAGCGCCAACCTGGCGCTGGCGCTGGCGCGGTCAGGATCCAAAATAGGCCTGATGGACGCCGATGTTTATGGGCCGAGCATTCCCACGATCCTGGGCATCACCGAAAAGCCGGCATCCGTGAATAATCGCATTATTCCCGTTGAAAAATACGGCATAAAAGTGATATCCATGGGATTTTTTGTGCCGCAAAACGAGGCCGTGATCTGGCGGGGTCCGATGCTTCATAAAATGGTGCAGGATTTTTTGGGGCTTGTGGAGTGGGGAGAGCTGGACGTT
>MHFI01000031.1 GCA_001804125.1 Omnitrophica bacterium RIFCSPHIGHO2_02_FULL_51_18 | reverse complement strand
GGCATGCCACTTGGCCGGGTCAGACTCCGCGATTTTATAATCCTTTCCTTTTTGGGTCACGACATGCAGAAAAACCGGGCCTTTCATCCTTGAAATATTTTTGATGATCTGAATCAACCCTTGAATATTATGCCCATCCAGCGGGCCAAAATACCGGAATCCCATTTCTTCGAATAAAAGCCCCGGCACCAGAAGATTTTTGAGCCCCTCATCCACTCTTTTAACACAGCGGATCATCCGCTCGCCTACTTTCGGCATCTTCCGGATCAAGAACTCGATGTCATCGCGCACGCGATTGTAGAAAGGATTGGAGATAATCTTGTTGAGGTGCCGGCTTAAAGCGCCGACGGTGGGCGAAATGCTCATTTGGTTGTCGTTTAGAATGACGATCAGGTCGTCTTTCAGGTGACCGGCGTGATTCAGCGCCTCAAACGCCATGCCGCTCACAAGCGAGGCATCCCCGATCACGGCAATCACTTTCCCGTTGTCGGAATGAATTCTATTCGCGACCGCGACCCCAAGTGCGGTGGAAATCGACGTGCCGCCGTGGCCTGTCGTAAAAGGATCATGCTCGCTTTCGTCTTTGTTGGAGAAACCGCTTAAGCCTTTGTACTGCCTGAACGTTCTAAAAGCCTCTTTGCGGCCGGTGAGAATTTTATGCGCATGAACCTGATGGCCCACGTCCCACACCATCGTGTCCTTCGGGGTCTCAAAACAAGTGTGGAGGGCCAGGGTCAGATCCACGGCCCCCAAAGCCGCTCCCAAATGCCCGCCGTTGGTGGAAACCACTTCCAGGATATACTCGCGGATTTCCTTCGCAAGCTGCGTCAATTCCTCAACGGAAAGAGCCTTCAAATCCTTGGGGCTATCTATTTGGTTCAAAATTTTCATGTTTTAAATTGTCATTTCGAGTCCCTCGACTTCGCTCGGGATAAACTCCGTGAGAAATCTCAAAGACTGAGATTTCTCGGCTTTCAGCCTCGAAATAACCTAACTCTTGATCTAGTATTTTCTCTCTAAAACAAAATCGGCGATGCGGCTTAAGGCATCGCCGCGTCGGCCAAACAGTTTTAACTCTTTTTTGGCTTTCAAAAGGATCTTTTCGGCTTCTTTTTTGGCTTCCGGTACGCCAATCACCTTAGCATACCCTTCCTGGTCCAGGATGTCATCCATAATTTGGAAAAGAAGACCTGTGTATTTTCCGTAGCGGTGCAGGCATTCGGTCTTTTTTTTCGTCGCTCCGCCCAGGGTGGCGCCCGTTTTAACAGATGCGGCAATCAAAGCACCTGTTTTATGCGTGTTAATATACTCAATCGTCGGAAGATCAACTTCTGTTGCCTGAAATTCCATGTCCACCTGTTGGCCGCCGACCATGCCATGCGTGCCTATCGCTTCCGCGATGAGATGGATAATTTCCATCTGCTTGGTTAAATCCTTCGCGGCGACATGGTCGTTGGGTCTGCTTAAGATTCCGAATGCCAATGTTAAAAGCGCATCCCCCGCCAAAAGTGCCGTGTCCTCCCCGAATTTTTTGTGGCAGGTCGGTTGTCCGCGCCGCGTGTCGTCATCGTCCATGCAGGGCAGATCATCATGGATCAGTGAATAATTGTGAATGAGTTCCAGCGCGCAAGCGGCCGGCAGGACCTTCTTTTCATCGCCGCCTACTGCTTCGCAGGCTGCAAGGGCAAAAATCGGGCGTATCCGCTTCCCGCCCGCCAAAACTGCATAACGCATCGCCTCATGAAGCCGCGAGGGATACTCGTTCGCCTTGGGGAGAGTGGCATCAAGTGCCTTGTCAATCTTGCAAATCTGCTGCTTGAAGTAAGACTGGATATTCATAGTGTGTAAAGCAGGAAGCAGGACAATGAATTAACTAGTTTTCTTCTTTTTTCCTGACTCCTGCTTCGTGCTTCGTGCCTCATCTTCGAATGACATCGTCTTAAACTTACCCGAATCGAGTTTCATCAAGACTTCCACGCGCTTTTCGGCTTCCGTGAGGCGCTTCGTGCAGGTGTCGGCCAGCCGGACACCTTCTTCATATTGTTTGAGCGCCTCGTCGAGCGAGAGCTCTCCGTTCTCCAAATTCTCGACAATCGTCTCAAGTTTTTTCAACGCCTGTTCAAACGGTACTTCTTTAATTTCCTGGCTCATGGATGTGCCTCCCTTACTTCACTAATTAAAAAACCTTTGCTGAGTTTTGTTTTAATTTTGTCCCCTACTCTCACTCTGTTAAAGGCAGTAATTACTTTCTCTTCTGGTAACTTTAAAGTAACACTAAAACCTCTTTTCAAGGTTGCGATGGGCCCCAGCGCTTCGAGTTTGCCTAGAAGCGATAGAAAACTTTCTTTCTTTAGGCGCAAAAATGATTTGAAAGTTGCCGACATGTTTTTCTTAAGCTCGTCCAGGCGCTGGAACTGGATGTCAAATATCCCAAGCGGGTCTTTGAGGCCGCGCGACTCTTTAAGGAGCTTAAGTTCCTGCTTCAATGTTTTGATAAGGTTTAGAGTGGATGAAGTTAAACGGGATTTAAGTTCTGAAGTCCTCAAAATCAAGTCTTCCCTTAAAGGTAAAACTAGCTCCGCGGCGGCGGAAGGCGTGGGAGCGCGCAAGTCCGCCACAAAATCAGCGATTGTGAAATCCACCTCGTGCCCGACCGCAGAGATCACGGGGATAGTGGAATTGAAGATCGCACGGGCGACGATCTCTTCATTGAACGCCCAGAGATCCTCGATACTTCCACCGCCACGTCCCACGATCAAAACATCCACACTTCTTAAAACATTAAAATCTTCTATCGCGCCCGCGAGTGACTCCGCGGCCCCTTCCCCCTGGACCTGAACGGGATAGATCACAAGATGCGCGCTTTGAAATCGCCGCTCGATCACATGCAGAATATCCCGAAGCGCCGCGCCGTCAATGGACGTCACGATGCCGATGCGATTCGGGAGATAAGGAATCTCTTTCTTATGAGTTTCGTCAAAGAGCCCCTCTTTTTGGAGTTTCGCTTTCAACTGTTCAAAACGAAGCTGAAGCACACCCACGCCCTTAGGCTCGATGCGCTCAACATACAACTGATACTGTCCGCGGACCGGGTAAACGCTGACACGCCCGAAACAAAGCGCTTTGACCCCGTCGGTGGGCTCGAAGGATAGCCTCTGATTTTCGGAGCGGAACATCACGCACTGGATTTGCGCGGTCTCATCTTTCAGCGCAAAATACATGTGGCCCGAGGTGTGAAATTTGAAATTAGAGATCTCACCCTCGACCCAAACATTCGAAAAATTTTCTTCCAGAATAAAACGGATATTCCGCGTAAGGTCCGAAACGGAGAGAATTTCTCGCTTGTCATCCTGAGGCGACAAAGTCGCCGAAGGATCTCGTTTATGAGATTCTTCGCTACGCTCAGAATGACACAACCTAATGGATTGTTTCATTTAATCTACTTATAAACCTACTCGCGAGACCCCCATTTATTTAATAACCTTTTTGTGCACCCGCTCGATGGATAGCGCGCGGCCGGTCCTGTCGTCCACCGTGACGAGTGCGCCCGAAAACCGAACATCGTTTTTCGCCACCGTTTTTCTGATATTCATCTGAGTCAAAAATCTTTGAATGATGGCCTCTTTCTCGGCGCCAATCACCGAGTCATAAGGCCCTGTCATCCCCAGATCCGTGAGACACGCGGTGCCTTTTTCCGAGACGCGCTCGTCGGCGGTCTGGACGTGCGTGTGAGTTCCGACCACCGCGGATACGCGGCCGTCGAGATACCAAGAAATCGCGGCTTTTTCGCTCGTGGCCTCCGCGTGCATGTCCACAACCACAACGCTCGCACCCTGCCCCCGGACCTTCTCAAGCTCCTCATCCACCGAAATAAAGGGAGAGGAAAAGTGAAAACGCATGAAGACTTGTCCCGCCACGTGGATCACGCCGATCTTGATGCCCTTGGACTCGACCACACACGAGCCTTGGCCGGGGGCGATCTTCGGAAAATTGGCCGGGCGAAGGAGCCGCGCATCCTTCTTTATGAATTCCTCTATCTCCTTCCTCCGGTCAAAGACATGGTCGCCGCATGTCAATACATCACAGCCATTTTTAAAAAGTTCTTTCGCAATATTTTCGGTGATACCGGCGCCGTCGGCCGAGTTTTCGGCGTTCGCGATCACGAAGTCGATCTCACCGCTCTGTTTCATCGGATTCACGAAAAGCTCGACCGCCTTGCGGCCCGGCTCGCCGTAGATATCGCCTATGCACAAGATCTTCATCATCTACACCTGTCATTCCCGCGAAAGCGGGAATCCACACGTCATCCTGAGCGAAGCGAAGGATCTTGTTTTTGAGATTCTTCGTCCGCCTCGGGCGGACTCAGAATGACGGTTTGGTTTGATCCCCGCTTTCACGGGGATGACGCTTCGCGTCATTTTGCCACATCTTCCACCCTGGTTTCTCTTATAACTACCACTTTAATCTGCCCCGGAAACGTCAGATTCTCCTGTATCTTTTTAGTGATTTCCCTTGCAAGCGCCGGCAGCGTGTCTTCGGGCACCTTGTCGGGCCTGACGACCACGCGAAGCTCGCGGCCGGCCTGGATCGCATAGGATTTCTCAACGCCCGGATGCTTATCGGCAATCTCTTCCAAGCTTGTGAGGCGCTTGATGTAGGTCTCAAAACTTTCGCGGCGGGCGCCGGGACGCGCCGCGCTCACGGCATCGGCCGCCTGCACGAGCATCGGCCAGTAGGATTTCATCTCAATGTCCTCGTGATGCGCTTCGACCGCGTGAATCACGTCCGGATGCTCGCCGTAGCGCCGGGCCAGTTCGCCGCCAATCAATGCGTGCGGGCCCTCCACATCACTTGAAACCGCTTTTCCCAGATCATGCAGCAACCCCGCGCGGCGCGCGAGAACCGGGTCTATCTTCATTTCTCCGGCGATCACGTTCATGATAAACGCCACCTCGATCGAGTGATCCAGCACATTCTGCCCGTAGCTTGAACGGTAACGAAGACGCCCGAGGAGTTTCACGATTTCAGGATGCACATTCGAGAGCCCAACTTCTGAAATCGCCTTCTCCCCTTCTTCTTTTAAAACATTCTCCATGTTCCTTTTCGTCTTTTGGACAACTTCTTCAATGCGCGCCGGCTGGATCCGGCCGTCTTTGACGAGTTCCTCCAGCGACAGCCGCGCAACCTCGCGCCGCACGCCGTCAAACGCCGAAAGCGTGACCTGATTCGGCGTTTCGTCAATCACAAGATCCACTCCTGTCAGCGTCTCGAACGTACGGATATTTTTCCCGTCCTTTCCGATGATTCTGCCTTTCATCTCTTCATTCGGCAGAGCAACGGCTGTCACCGTTGATTCAATCGTATGCGCGGCCGCGGCCCTCTGGATCGCAAGACTTAAGATCTTCTTGGCTTTCTGGTCGGCGAGCTCATGGGCCTCTTTTTCTATCTCACGGATTATTTTGCTTGAATCAGCTCTCATATCAATCTCGAGCCTTTTTAAGAACTCTCTCTTGGCTTCCTCTGCGTTGATGTTCGAAATTTTCTTAAGCGCTTCGCGCTGGGCCTGCAAAAGTTTTTCTGTCTCCCTTTCACGGTCGATAACTATTTTTTCCTTACTCACAGCTTCCTGCAGGCGGTAAAGGGCCTCTTTCTCCCTTTTTTCAATGAGATCGACCTTTTGGTCAATCTGACCTTCCTTGTGACTCAAGACCTTCTCCAGGTTCTCAAGCCGCCTTCTTTCCTCCGCAACCTTCGTGTCAAACTCGCTCTGGATCTTGAAAAGATACTGTTTGGCTTCCTTGTCCGCTTTTTTGACCGTATCCTCAGCCTCGCGCTTGGCGTTCACCAAAATCTCGCGGGCCTTTGACTCGGCCGTGCGGATGAGCCGCTCGGCGAATATCTTACGCACAAAAAACCCCACGCCAAAGAAGACGCCGGCGATGACACCACCAAGTCCAATAAATAAAAGTAAGATTCCTGTATCCATATTAATCCGTTATAACTTTATCCACTTTCTGGTCGTGCTTATTTCTTGGCACTCTTGCTACAATTTGAAACGAAAACGCCAAGCCTATTTTTGGCACTTTTTTGCCTACTTTCCTCAAGAATCGGTCATAAAACCCGGCGCCGCGGCCGAGGCGGTGGTTTGCCTTGTCAAACGCGATGCCGGGAATAACCGCCAGATCCGCTGACTGCGGCCTAACTAACCGTGTCCTTGCTGGAATAGGCTCCATGATCCCGTAGCCGCCTTTCTTAAGGTCCGTTTTTCTGCTCTTGATCCGGTAAAAAGTGAGTTTCTTATGCCGAACATCCACTCTAGGCACCGACACCTTTTTGCCTAACCTCAAACTGTCATCGATCAGGCGCCGTGTATCTACTTCCCTAGGTAAAGACACATAAAATAAAATATGCCGCGCCTTCAAAAATAATGTTTCTTTAAGCAGTTTCTTTGCAATGAAGCGGCTTTTCGTACGGAGTTCTTTCGGACTTTTGGACGCTAAGTTAGAAACTAACTTTTTCCTTAAAATATTCTTCGCGGACAAGAATCACGACCTTAATCTAACTCGTTTAATTATATAGACTTATGTTCTTAAAAAGCCAGGAAATAAGACTTACTAAAACCGGTATTATAGCATAAAAGGGCTAAAAGTAAGAGTCAGATATGAAACGCAAAATGAGTCTGTGGCTTGGCTTTCTTAAGCCGGCGGGACTCATCGATCAGGTCTTTTAAGGTAAGCTTACCTAACCCTTCCTCGATACAGGATTTAAGTTTCTTCCAAAATATAAAATTGGCGATCGAAGCCTCATCCGTGTCCTGTGACACGCTTATTTTGCCCTGAATTTCGGCGATTCCTTTATCTTCCAGGGTATAAAATAAGACATCAAGACTGATCTCCGAGGGTTTTTTGGTGAGCACATACCCCCCTTGAGGGCCGCGAACGCTCTTCACAAGCCCTTTTTTCTTGAGTGCGTTCAGGATCTGCTCGAGATACGCGGTCGAAATACCTTCCTTTTTAGCGATCTGCGAGACCGAGAGCGACCCTTCCCCATAGCGGCCGGCGAGAACGATCACGGCTTTTAAACCATAGAGAATACGGGTGGAAAATTTCATCTTAACACGTCATCCCCGCGAAAGCGGGGATCTAAGTTGATTCCCTCTTTCGAGGGAATGACAATTTATCATTGGTTTTGGCTGACGCGGACCTTGAGAACACCGAGCTCTTCTTTGATCTCTTTGAGAGCAATCAATATTTCTTCCTGGCTATCCAGGACTTTTTGAAGCTTTTGGTTGATCTCGACCGAAGATTCATTCTCGGAGGCGAATATAAAAGAAGAATTCAAAATAAGACCACAAAACAATATAAAAAAAACTAATTTTTTCATATCAAAACCTCCTAGTTTGTCATTGCGAGCCCCGACGTATTCGGAGGGGCGTGGCAATCTCACCAAGTCGTGTGATGAGATCCCTCGTCGTCACTACGTTCCTCCTCGGGATGAAGTTCGCAATATGACTTGCGCTTCTTTCAGTCGCGCAAGTCATTTGCTCACTTCACTTAAAAAGCTCTACTTCGCTAATCGTGTTCTTTGCTTTGACCACGTAGGGTTTTCCCGCTTTTCTACGGACAAAAAGGCGAGACAAAATGATCTCTGTTAACTGCAGAAGCGCAAAACTCCAGAACACAAGCCCAAACCCCGCGACGACCCCATACCACTCAAACGGATAAGGAATAAATTTTGTACGAAACCATTGGTCCGTTAGTCGATAGCCGCCGATAAATGCGCCACTCATCACTGAAACATAAATGAGAAGATGAAAGAAAGCTTTCATTTATCGCGCGCTGTCTCCCGTCACAGGCTC
>MHFI01000030.1:31312-39678 GCA_001804125.1 Omnitrophica bacterium RIFCSPHIGHO2_02_FULL_51_18 | reverse complement strand
GATCGCTTCGCCGGAGATAGAACCGCTCCTGCCGGCGCTTAAAAGTAACTGGCTTCTCTTCCATGTCTCCGCGTGTTTTATCTCCTATTCGGGATTTGCCCTCGCGATGGGAAGTGCCTTGGCGTATCTGGTCGTGGATCTATCGCCCTTTAAAAAAAGAAACCCGGAAAATAGGGCAAAACTCTTAAAGACAATGGATGGCCTCACGCATAGGCTTATTTTGTTCGGTTACCCGCTTTTGACGCTCGGCGTGGTGACCGGCTCCGTCTGGGCGGAGCTTTCCTGGGGGCGGTACTGGAACTGGGACCCGAAGGAAACCTGGGCATTCGCGACGTGGCTAATTTACGCGGCATACTTGCACCTGCGCTATCTTTCGTGGGCGCGCGGGCGGCTTTTGGCTTTTTTCGCGGTGTTCGCGTTCGGGCTCATCCTTTTTACTTATTACGGCGTGAATTTCTGGCTTTCGACGCTGCACGACTACGCTTGAAAAGAGGAGATATCTCAATGACCCAAAAAATTCTAGTTTCTTTTTTCATCGCCGCCTTCTTGGGAGTACCGGTAGCGGCGTCGGTAAACGCTGACAGCCAAAATCTCGAAGATCGAATCAAGGCTTTGGAAGAGAAGGTTATGCAGGCAGAGGTTCTTCAGGACAAGGTTACAAGGCTTGAAAAGGAGAATGAGGCTTTAAGGTCACGCGTCGCCTCTTTGGAAACTGCGAAACCTTCCGCTCCAGTCGTTGATGAAAAGCCAAAGCCGGAACCGGCCATGCTGGACAAGATCGGCACCAAACTCAAAATCAAAGGGCGATGGGGCGCGGGCTTTTTCAAGTCGGGCCAGGGCGGGTCTTTTCCTCAAGGGTCGTTTGAGGCTCCGGAAGGCAAAGTTCAGCTTGGATTCGAGCCCGATCAATACAATACGATTATTATGAGAATGAGTTTTAATAACGCTGCCTTTACAGGTGTGGATTATTTTTATGTGGATTCGAAGAATTTCCTTCCTCAGCTTGAGGGGACGCCCTTCACTCTTGAGAGCCGTTTGGGACGCTTCAAGCTCCAGTACGGTGAGGAAACCTGGTCCAACAATATTGTAGAGAGCGCGCTTGTGTCCAACTCGGCGGCGAACGCGGCGGTCAGCGATGAAGGGGTACAACTGAGCGGAAAGATTTTCAAGGACAATCCGTTGAACCTCAAATGGTATTTTGCCGTTACAAACGGCAATAGCGGCACCGGCAGCGACAACCTCACGCCCAAGTCCTACAGTGGAAAACTTTCCATGACACCGATCACGCCGCTTTACTTATCGGCGAGCGTTTACGACTCCGGCAGTCTTAAAACTGGGGCATCCGAGCTGTCGATAGCCGGGATTACGGCCAGGCCAACGGGTGCTACTCGATGGGATCGAACGGCCTGGGAAGTGGATGCGCGATATGACTTCGAAAAGGGCAAGGTCATGGATCCGCCCGCTTACACGGATAGCAAGGCCTACGTTCGGAGCGCTTACGGACAGTTTATTGACGATACGGACATTGTGACTGATCGTGAAGCCAGTTATGGGTATGTGGAAGGGCTTTGGAATTTTCATCCCAAGTGGTATGGGGCTTACCGTTATAGCGTTGTTGATTTTCTGCATGACTATAGAGACACGCTCAATAGTGTCGAAGACTTGTCTCAATACGATCGTCACACGGCCGCCATCGGCTATCGATGGACTGATAAAACGATCATCAAGGTTGCTTATGATTTTAACGATGCGGATCGCGCCGTCGGTGATCCAAGCGATGACCTTCTCTCGGTGGTTTTGGTGTCGAGTTTTTGATGGGTCTGAGCGGTGTGACGTCTGTCACAGACCCGGCGGGGCCGGGCGGTTAAACTGGGGACACTGAAAGAAAGTGAGGCAAAATGTTTGGACTGGGGATGCCGGAACTTGTTCTTATTTTTCTGGTGATCCTTCTTCTTTTTGGCGGAAACCGCCTTGTGGGCATCGCCAAGGGGTTGGGATCATCCATTAAAGAATTTAAAAAATCCTTGAAGGACGCCGATCCGACAAAGGATTTGAAGGAATAATGAAATAAAAGCTCCGAGTCTCTGAACTTATGAAAGAGAAAAATATGCCTTTTGGCGAGCATTTAGAGGAGCTTCGGGGACGTTTCTTAATCGTCTTTTTTTCGATCATTCTTTTTTCCGCCGCTTCATTTTATTTCATGGATGGGATCTTGTGGCTGTTAAAAAGACCGGCCCAAGGGCTTATCACAACCTTCGCCGTTTTTAGCCCCACCGCCGCGGTTCTGTCATTCATCAAAATTGCTTTTTCATGCGGGGTTTCTCTGTCCATTCCCATTTTTTTGTACGAACTCTGGCTTTTTGTTATCCCGGCGATCGAGGATCGGACCGCGCGGAAGGGAGCATTGTTCATTTTCGCAGGGAGCTTTCTTTTTATGGTGGGGGCGCTTTTCAGCTATTTTTTCCTTTTGCCCGCGTCGCTTGAGTTTCTCTTAAGCGTCGGAAAGGGTGAACTTCAATTTATCATCTCGCTTGATTCTTATGTTTCTTTTGTGTTGCTTCTCATGCTGGGTGGCGGCGTCGTTTTTGAAATGCCGGTATTGGTGTTTCTGCTGGCGCGGTTTGGGATTTTGACGGCCAGGAAAATGGTTGAAGGCTGGAGAATCGCAGCGGTGCTCATTTTGATCGGGGCGGCGTTTCTTACCCCTACGCCGGACGTCGTGAATATGATTTTAATGTCGGTTCCCATGTTTGGCCTCTATGTGGTTTCGATCGCGGTGGCGGGATTCGCGCAAAGGCGAAAGAAAAATTCAAAATGAAGGAGAGTTTGACGGATTCCTGCGGGCGGCACATCAATTATTTGAGAATTTCCCTGACGGAACGATGCAATTTCCGATGCTTGTATATGGGGTTTTATCAAACCCTCAAGCTACCAATTGCACTGATAGATTAAATAAATCATTACCATATAATAAATTAATTTATATTATTAGCGTTCCATCGGGTAAAATAGGGTGACTTAGTATAATAGGAGTTAAAAATTCACCATACCTACTGATTTTTTGACAAAGTGTGATATAGATCACTGATAGCGCCCTGTTCGTTTGCTATGTTGGTGGCCATCATTCGTATAAAACCGATTGTGTTATTTAAAGAAGGAGTTATTCAGACGCTTATGAATCCAGACTATCGATCGGGTAAATCCGTTTTAAAGGTTGTTCTATCCTTTTTGGTTTTTATTCCGCTGGTTTACGGTCATAGTTGGGGTGTCGAGAATGAAACTCCTGACGCATCGAGTGTGTCTTCTTTGGATAGAATGATCACGAATGACGGCGCCAAGTACGTGGGCTCCGAAGACTGCGCATCTTGTCATGAAGAAGAGGACAGGGCGTTTAAGTTGTCGACGCATTCCAGGATCAATGTTGATAAGGCCGAAGTAAAGGGCTGCGAAATGTGCCATGGGCCCGGGAGCCTTCACGTGGATGCCGGCGGAGGGCGTGGAGTTCACATCATTAACCCTAAGAAAGACCCGTCGACTTGTTTTGCGTGCCATACCGAGAAGAAACTTGAATTTAGACTTCCCTACCACCATCCGGTTCTGGAAGGGAAGGTGAGCTGTTCGGATTGTCACGACCCGCATGGGGTGGACGTTAAACCTTGGACAGGTACGTCGTCGGCAGGTGTGAATGAGGCCTGTTTCAAATGTCACAGGGATAAGCGCGGCCCTTTTGTAATGGAGCATGAGGCCATGCGCGAAGGGTGCAGTACCTGCCACAAGGTACACGGCTCGATCAATGACAAGATGCTTGTGACCCGCGACAACAATCTTTGTCTGCGTTGTCACACCCAGGTGAATTACCCGACAATCGGCAGCAGTGGGCACGGAGGCCGATTATTCGAAGGGAGCTGCTGGAGCGGGGATTGCCATCAAGGCGTGCATGGATCCAATTTTGACGATCATTTACGCGAGTAGTTTTAGGAAAGACAAGGAGGATGAATTAATGACACACATGGTGCGCAGTCTAGTGGTTGGATTGGTTTTTTTGGGGTTGCTTGCGTGGACCGCGCCAGCGGCGAGGGCGGTGGAGATAGAAAACCCTTTTGTTATTCAACCAGGGCGTTATGCTACCGTTAATGGAAATGTCACCAAATTCCAAAATCAACACTGGATGAAAGACGGCTTTGTGGCGGGAGTGGGGCGTTTTTCCCTTAAAGAGGAGCGTAAGGACGGTGTCGTGGTTGAGTTTGACGGCCGAGCCATCGTTGACGAAGACTATGAGGTGGCCCTCAAAATCGAGCAAGAGGACCGGTGGTATATCCATACTGATTTCAGCCAGTGGATACGTTATTACGATGTGCGAGGGGGCAGTGACGCGGTCTTTCCCCTTACCTCCGCGACTGGTTTGGATAAGGAGCTTGCGCTGAATATCGGAAATTTTGGCATTGAGCTGGGTCTTTTATTTGACGCGTTTCCGGATATCAAGCTTCGCTATGAGCATGAATACAAGGATGGCGCCAAATCCCGTTTGACATGGGCGATGACCCCCGAGCCGCCAGGTAATAGGAAAATTATGCCCGCTTTTGAAACCATTGATGAAACAGCAGATTCTCTCGAGCTTGAGCTGACTCACAAAATATTGGGATTCGACGTGACGGCAACCCAACACTGGGAGTTTGTCAGAGATCAGTCAGAGCTGATACAGCCTGACAACATCACAATGGTCCGGGAACCCGACGATTCTGACACGGATATTTTTTCAACCATACTTAAATTTGAAAAGTGGTTCAGCAAAGACACGGCATTTATTGGCGCCTCCTACCGGCGCATTAATCTCGACAACACTGTTTTGAACGAGCTCTTCGAATACTCCAACATTACCGGAGCAACGGTGACCAACAGCCACGCCAGTTTCGACAACACAGCCTTCAACAAGTACGATTCTCATGCGGTGCTCGCGAACTCGCTGGTTCGCCCCTTTGGTTGGAAAGATTGGACGGTCATCACAAAAGCCAAAGCGGAGTGGATCCGAAAAGATGGATTGAGCGTCAACAACCACGATGAGACCCCCAACGGTATTATCGACTATTCGTTCTGGAGAGACAGCGAGAATCAAATAGATTCTCTGGCTGAGGCGGTCTCCGTTCGCTACACCGGAATAGACCGTATGGCCCTTTACGGGGAGTTTGAATTCGAACAAATTGATAATTTTGTGGATGAAAATGCCTGGGGTATTAACGGTGCGGCCGCGGCCGGCACTGGCAATACGTATTACCGTCAGACGGCCATGTCTGTAAACCGCAATTCCTATACCGCGGGCATCAAGGCAAGCCCCTTGAATGATGTCGACCTAACAAGCCAGTATCGCTACAGATCGATGCACAATGACTATGACAACCAAAAGGTATCTCATCCCGGAACAAGCCCGGAATCCGCCTTTATCAATTCGCTGTTTTTGAAGACGCATGAGTTTTCATCGAAGTTGACCTATCGGCCGACCCGCAAGGTGAGACCTTCTGTGCGCTACCAGCACAAACTCACCGGTTATGACACCATCGTTCGACTTCAAAACCAAGTCCAAAGCAGGGAGGAGACTCAGATCATTTCGGCGGACCTTTACATTCAGGCGCTGGATAATCTTTCGCTGACAGGCACTTATCAGCTTCAGTTGTCGCATATCGTGACGCCCGCAGAGATCTCTCTGGCTACACGAGCGTTTCCCGCCTCAGATATGGATTACCACAGCTGGATGATTGTCGCTGACTGGATGGTGAACGATGCCTTGACGGCGACTGGGTCAGTGGTGCACACGATCGCCAATGATAATTTTAACGCTGAACAATCAGCATATCAGTTGATGTATGGCGCGGAATACAATCAGCTAGATTTGAACGTTGGCTTACAATGGAAGGTAAAGGAAGGGGTTGTTGTTGAGCCCAAGTATGCTTTCTATCATTACGACGGGAAGCATCTGGACGCAGCCGGCGACTATGATGCGCACGTTTTTTGGTTAAAGGTGGGAATAGATTTAGGTTAAATCTGCCGCGATAGGCCGCAAAAAAAGTTCGAAGTGTCCGTCAAATCTTAATATCGACTTAATGGTAATTTAATTGTGTTTAGGTATAATAAGGAGTGGAGGCTAATACTAATGAAGACGTTAATGCGGCTTGCGTTTTGTTTGGCGGTGATCTCGGTTTTTGTGTTATCAGGCCGGGCGTGGGCCACGATGGACCAGGCCAAGCTCTACAAGGAAGCCTTTGGCGTTGAAAAACCAAAGTGCGCCGGCTGTCATGTGGACAAACTGCCCAAGAAGGACGATGGCAAGCACGCATTAAACGAGTATGGAAAGAAGTTGACTGCGGTCAAAGAGGTGCCGGATTTGGAAACGTACAAGCAGGTTGGAGCGAACGACAAGGCCGAAGAGTAAGGAAAAGGCTTCTTGAGCCGGATTTTTTCGGGCCTGTTGATAAAGTCAACAGGCCCGTTTTTTATCGTTTTGACCACTTTCTTGCACGTTATAAGCTCTCATTGACAGTGAAGACTTTATGGGTCATTCTTTCATTGGCAATGAAAGCATAATGGGTGGAGTTGTGACGCAGGTCACAGGCATGAAGCACGCTTTCGTATAACATGAATGCAAACATTAGGATGCGCTATCAATAAACTCGTTAAACGACCGATAAACGTAACATTTTTTTTTCTTGTTCTATGCCTCGGTTTTATATTGGCATCGGGACAAAGGCCGTGTCAGGCCGAGACTCTTGCGGAAAGCTCCTGTGTCGAGTGCCACTCGGACATTGCGGACGAAACCAAAGGCAGTATTCATTCCCAGCAAGCCATCTCCTGCCATCACTGCCACGGCGGCGACCCGACAAAAGAAGACCAGGACCTTGCCATGTCTCCTGAGGCCGGTTACATTGGCGTCCCCGATAAAAGGCAGATTGCCGAAAGGTGCGGCGCCTGCCACGCGGACGTGGAGACGATGAACTTTTATGGGATTCGTACAGACCAGCTGGCCCGCTATAAAACAAGCCACCATGGAAAAAAACTTCTCTTGGAAGGCGATACACGTGTCGCCGTCTGTTCCGACTGTCATGGGTACCACACCGTGCTCCCGGTCGGCGATCCCGCAAGCCCCGTTTACCCCTTAAATCTTCCCAAGACCTGCAATAAATGTCACGGCAACGAAAAATTGATGGCTGGATACAATCTGCCTTCGGATATTTTCAAAACTTATGAGTCGAGCGTGCATGGCAAAGCCTTGTTCGAAAAGAAGGACCTTTCGGTCGCGAACTGCGCTTCCTGTCACGGAAGCCACGGCGCGGTGCCGCCGGGTGTCAAGGATGTCGCCACCACTTGCGGTAAATGCCACGTGAACGAGAGAAAGTATTTTCTCGAGAGCGTTCACGCGAAGGCCCACGCCGAAGGAAAGTTTTCCGAGTGTATCTCCTGCCATGGCAATCACGGCGTGCAAAAGCCGACGCCGGTTTTATACGAAGAGGCGTGCGTCAAGTGTCACGAGCCCGGAAGCCAGGCCGCCGGCGAGGGCCTGAAGATCCACGAAGCATTGCGCAAGGCGAATGAGGAGTTTGAAGAGGCCGAGGGTCTCGTGAGGCAGGCTTCCATTGAGGGTATTTTTGTGGAAGACGAGTCGGCCCTGCTCGAAGTAGCTAAATCGGATCTTGTCTCAATGGCGCCGCTTCAACATACGCTCTCGACAGAAAAAATTTCCGGGCTTGAAACCAATATCTCCTCGAAAGTCGGTGAGATCAATGCGAGCATTCAAAATAAAAGGGAGAACTTGAAACGAAGGAAGCTCATGTTGATCCCCATATGGATATTTGTGTTTATCATGAGCGCGGCGTTGTTGGGCAAGTACCATGAACTGAGGCACAAAAAGAAAAAAGGGAACGGATGAGCGCCGGCGAAAGACAGGAAGATAAAATATCAAGACGCGATTTCTTCGGATGGGTGATTAAAGGCGGGCTTCTGGCGACTTTCGCGGGAATGCTTTTTCCGGCGCTGGAGTACCTGTTGCCGGTGACGCGCCGCGGACCGGCGGTGGGAATGAAAGAGGTCGCGCGCGTTGACGATATTCCTGTTTGGGGTTCGAAAAAAGTGGTTTTGGGCGGCAGCGCGCTGATTCTTATCAGGACCCCGGACAAAGTGAAGGCTTTTTCGGCGGTCTGCACGCATTTGGGGTGTTTGGTGGATTGGGAAGACAAAAAAAGGGAGATCATCTGTCCGTGTCACGCGGGCCTCTTTGATCTGGACGGACGGGTTATTTCGGGTCCGCCTCCTCGGGCACTGCCTTCCTATGCGGTCAGAGTGGTTGATGGAAATATTTTTGTGGAATTGTAGGTGTCATT
>MHFI01000030.1:0-31235 GCA_001804125.1 Omnitrophica bacterium RIFCSPHIGHO2_02_FULL_51_18 | reverse complement strand
GAATTGGATTGGCATGATCAAAAAAATGATTAAACAGTGGTTCCACGACCGGTTTGACGTGGAGGGCTTGAAGAAGCCGCTTGAGAAGCAGCTCACGAAACCGTTGCCACAGCACATCAGTTGGTTTCATACGCTCGGCAGTATGTCTCTTTTTCTTTTTGTGAGTCAAGTGTTGACCGGGATGTTGCTCCTTTTCTACTACCGGCCGACCGTGGATGAGGCGTTCGAGAGCGTGAAATACATCATGACGGTGGCTAACAAAGGGTGGTTGTATCGTCAGATTCACGCCTGGGGCGCGAATCTCATGATCGCGATAGTTTTCCTGCACATGTTGAGAACGTTTGTAACGGGCTCTTTCAAAAGGCCGAGAGAATTGACCTGGGTCGTGGGCGTGCTCTTATTTATAATGACGTGCATTTTTGGATTTACGGGGTACTTGCTCCCTTGGAACCAGCTGGCCTATTGGGCCACGACCGTGGGGACCGAGGTGGCGGGAGCCGTGCCGTTTATTGGTGAGTTTACAAAGACGATGCTGCGGGGCGGCTCGTCGGTTGGCGGCGAGACCCTTTCCCGATTTTTCGTTTGCCATGTGATTCTTCTTCCTTGGGCGCTTTTTTTCCTGATCCTGTTCCATCTTTTTCTCGTCCGTTACCAGGGGATGTCCACGATGGAGGCGGTCGGCGAGGAAAAAGAGGACAAAGATCCTAAAGAAGCAGTACCCTTTTTTCCCGATCATGTTTTAAAAGAGGGAGTCGTTTGGTTCTTCATGATGGGACTCCTGGTGACACTGTCGGTTTTGTCACCGTTTGATCTGGGAGAGAAAGCCGATCCTCTCTCGACACCCCACGCGATTAAGCCGGAGTGGTACTTTTTGCCGCTTTATCACGTTTTGAAGTATTTTCCAAAACTGGTGGGGATCTTTGTCGTTTCGCTCGCGCCGGCTTTTCTTATTCTTTGGCCATTTTTTGACAGAAGTAAAGAACGACACCCCCTCAAGAGGCCCATTTCCATTACGATAGGTATTTTGGTCATCCTGTCGCTTTTATTTTTCGGTATACTGGGATACGTGTCCGAATCAAAACAAACTATTTTCGGGAAGGTCTACGAATTTGATATTTATGGAATACCGCATCAGGTATTGAACCATCCGTCATCCTGAGCGCAGCGAAGGATCTAGCTTGAGGAGGGTGCTTTATGGAAAGAAAAAAGATAGGGATCTTGACCATTGGTGTTTTCACCGTATTTTTCTGGGCAGGTTTTGTCTTGGCCGCCCCACCCGAGCATGAATTTGTCGGGGCCAAGAAGTGCGCGATGTGCCACAAAAAGCCCGAGACCGGCGAACAGTATGGGATTTGGCTTGAGACAAAGCACGCGAAGGCTCTCGAAAGTCTCGGCACGCCCGAGGCGAAGGAAGTTGCCGCGAAACTGAGCATCGACGACCCAAAAACAAGCGGAAAATGCCTCAAGTGCCACTCCACGGCCTATTGGTTTTCCGAAGCAAAGGTGACGGATACGATCCCGGTAGAGGAGGGTGTGTCCTGTGAATCCTGCCACGGCGCCGGAAAAGACTATATGAAAAAGAGTATTATGCAGGAGCGAGAGCAAGCCGTGGCCAATGGACTTATGATTCCCGACGAATCCACCTGTGTGAAATGCCACAATAGCGAAGCACCTACTTTCAAGGGCTTTGATTTCAAGGAGAAGTGGGAAAAGATCAAGCACCCCACTCCTAAGTAACTTCAAGAAATCATGTCTCTTACGTCATCCTGAGGACCCTGAGCCCATTCGCTTCGCTCAGGGTAAACTCCGCGAAGGGGCCGAAGGATGCGGGCTCAGAATGACGGTTTGGAGTGGGTTCGTCAGAAACACGTAAATTTAATGAGATATGAATAAAGACAAAAAGTTCTCGTACTTATTCTATAACGCCGTTACTTACGCCGGCGTGATGCTGAGCCTCGTTGTGGGCGCCGTCGAGGTCTTCCTTTTTGCCATGGATTTTTTCGGCAAGAGCCGGAACCCGTATCTTGGGCTGATTACCTACCTGTTTCTCCCGGGCCTTCTTATCCTGGGCCTTCTTTTGATTCCCGCGGGTGTCTTGTGGAAACAAAGCCGGATCAAGCGGGGACTGCCGACGATTGAACTGAGGCGTTTTCGTATTGATCTGTCTTTGTCGCACCACCGGAACGCGCTTTTGGTTTTTATCATCGGCACGGCACTCTTGATTCTCATGTCACTCGTCGGTTCGTACAGGGCGTTTCACTATACGGAATCCGTGCAGTTTTGCGGCGTGGTCTGTCATCAGGTGATGAACCCCGAGCGCACCGCGTATCTAAAATCACCTCATGGAAAAATCAAGTGCGTCGAGTGCCATATAGGGGAGGGCGCCGATTGGTATGTGCGTTCGAAGCTGTCAGGGGCGCGGCAGGTGATCCGGACACTTTCCAATTCCTATGAGCGGCCCATCAAGACGCCCGTTCACAATCTTCGGCCCGCCGAGGAGACATGCAAACAATGCCACTGGCCTGGCAAGTTCTTCGGCACGATGGATTTTAAACGCACCTACTATCTGACGGAAGAAGGCAGTAGGCCTTGGCAGATCCGTATGCTTCTCAATGTGGGCGGCGGCGACCATCAGAGCTATGGCGTGCATGCGCACATGAACGTGGACCACGATATCTACTACGCGGCGGAAGACGAAAAGAGGCAGAAGATCACGTGGGTCAAGTCCGTCGGTAAAAATGGGAACGAAACCGTGTTTACGGCGCCGGATTCCCGATGGAAGGATTCGCCGCCTTCGGAAGCGGAGATCCGTAAAATGGATTGCATCGACTGCCACAACCGGCCGACCCATCAGTTTTCGCCTCCCTACCGTTTCATGAACGACGCGCTGCAGTACGGCGTCATCGACGCCTCGATCCCAAAGATCAAGGAAAAGTCTCTTGAGCTTCTTTCAAAAGAATACAAGAGCGCGGGCGAGGCCCGACACTCCATCGAGAAGGCGCTTAAAGAATATTACGAGAGTGATCACCCGGAATATTACGCGGCTAACCGCGCGGCGGTGGAAAGCGCCGCGCGCGAAATCATCAAGCTTTTCGAGAGCAATATCTTCCCGGAGATGAAGACCCGTTGGGACACGCATCCCGACAATATAGGTCATCTGGTCACGCCCGGCTGTTTTCGGTGCCATGACGGGGAACATCGATCGGCAAAAGGCAAGATCATCTCAAGAGATTGCAGGTCTTGCCATCTGATTGTGGAGCAAGGCCCCATGGGCAGCCTTGAAAAGAATATAGAGGGTCTTGATTTTCAGCACCCGCCGGGAGGCGACGAATGGAAAGAGATGAATTGCGCGGATTGCCACACGGGAGGCGCGTGAAAGAGAGAAGTCAGAGGACAGAAAACAGAAGGCAGAAAAGAGAAGATAGAGGACTGAGGCGAGAATGGATAATAAATTTAACTTTAATGAGAGGCCGTTTTTAGTAATTTGGGAAACGACGCACGCCTGTGACTTGGCGTGCGTGCATTGCCGCGCCGAGGCGTCGCCCGACGCCGACCCGGAAGAGCTCACCACCTGGCAGGGCTTCAAGCTGATTCAGGATGTGAAAGACATGCGCACGCCGATTTTGATTTTTAGCGGTGGAGACCCCCTAAAACGAAAAGATTTGCCGCAGTTCATCCGCTTTGCGAAGTCGAAGGCCTTGAGAACGGGCGCGATCCCGGCCGCGACGGCGCTCTTGACGCATGAAAAGATAAAGCTTCTTAAAGATAGCGGCCTGGATCAGATCGCGTTCAGCCTGGATGCCGCGTCGGCGGCTGAGCATGACGCGTTTCGCCGGGTGAGCGGTGTGTTTGACAGGACATTGGACAGCGTTCAATACGCCAATCAAATCGGGTTGCCGGTCCAGATCAATTCGCTGGTGAATATCCACAACACCGAGAAACTGGACGAATTGGTCGGTCTTGTCGAAAACCTCAAGATCGTATTTTGGGAAGTGTTCTTTCTGGTGCCGATGGGTCGCGGCAAGGAGCTTCCCCTGATTTCGGCCTCCAAATTTGACGAAGCGTTCGAGAAAATTTACGGGCTGTCCCGGCGCGCTAACTTTATCATCAAAGTCACCGAAGCGCCCCATTACAGGCAGTTTGTCCACCGAAAAGGGGGTCAGCAGCGAAAAAGTGGGGGACTGACCCCCATGACGATGCCCGCGGAACTTAAACGCCCCGTGGGGCCCGGAGGCACGATCGGACACGCGCCCAGCGGAGTGAATTCCGGAAAGGGCTTTCTTTTTGTTTCCTATAAGGGTGATGTGTATCCCAGTGGTTTTTTGCCGATCAAAGTCGGCAGCGTGAAGGATCAAAACCTCGCGGCCATTTACAGGGAATCGCCTGTTTTGCGGGAATTGCGGGACCCTAACCTATTAAAAGGCAAATGCGGGGTTTGCGAATACAGAGAAATCTGCGGAGGGTCCCGGTCCCGCGCCTGGGCGCTCACAGGTGACTATCTGGCGGAAGACTCAAGCTGTTCTTATGAACCGGTTTTGCAAAGCTAGTTACGCATTTGCGTTCTTATTTGCCGCACATTTTTTAGGTTGCGCCGCGGCCCGCGCCGAAGAGATTAAAAACGAAGATTGTTTTTCCTGCCATGACACGTTCGCTGCGGCAACGTTTACCGCGTCTATTCATGGCTCAAACGATTGCGTTTCCTGCCACGGGGACATAAAAGAACTGCCGCATCCGGACAAGCTCTCGGCCGTCAAATGCGCCGGTTGCCATGAGAAGGAAGCCGCCGCGTACGCCGGATCCATCCATGGCACCGTCAAAGGCGGCACACCCCATGCCGCCTCCTGTGTTGACTGCCACGGTTCACATGAGGTCCTCCCACTGGCTTCTCCGCAATCCAAAATGTACCATTTCAACGTGCCGGCGACTTGCGGCGGCTGCCATCGGGAAATCGTCACTGAATTCGAGCGCAGTGTTCACGGAAAGGCCGTGAAGGCCGGCAAATTTGAGTCGCCGGTTTGCACGGACTGCCACGGTGAGCATACGATCAAATCACACCTCGATCCTTCGTCAAAGATTTACACGACGACGGTGTCGGAGAAGACCTGCGGCGCCTGCCACGCGGCTGAGAAGATTGTGTCGAAGTACCGTCTGCCGTCGGACCGGCTCCAGACGTTTTTGGAGAGCTATCATGGACTGGCGAGCCGCCAGGGCATCACGACCGTTGCCAACTGCGCCTCCTGTCATGGCGCGCACGATATCCTGCCATCCAGTGATCCGGCTTCCTCGGTTCACAAGAAAAACCTGCCGCAAACCTGCGGCCAGTGCCATCCCAATGTGAGCGGGCAGCTCGCAAAAGGTTCCGTGCATCTGGCGCCGTCACTCGATCGTGACAGAGCCGTCTACCTCGTGAGCGTCTTTTACGTGTTTCTCATTATTGTCGTGATCGGAGGCATGGTCTTGCACAACCTGCTCGATTTCTTGGCCAAATTAAAAGAGCATTACGCAAAGAAAAAGGAAAAGAACCACTCCTTGTGCTTCACGCTCAATGAACGCATTCAACATTTGGTCCTTTTCATTACGTTCGCGTTATTGGCCTACACGGGATTTGCATTGAAATTCCCGGAGGCGTGGTGGGCTTTGCCGTTCACGGCGTGGGACCCAACCCACCGTTGGCGCGGGTGGGTTCACCGCGCCTGTGCGATCCTATTTTCATCGCTTTGTGTTTATCATTTCTTTTACGTTTGTTTGGCGCCCCGGGGCCGCGGACAATTGAAATCCTTGGCGCCCAAGCGGAAGGATTTTTCAGATCTTGTCCAAACCGTGAGACACAACCTCGGCATTTCAAAGAATAAACCTGTGCTTGCGCGTTATAGCTACGTGGAGAAGGCGGAGTATTGGGCGCTCGTGTGGGGCTCCGCGGTCATGATTTTAACGGGGGTTCTGCTCACTTTTGAAAATATTTCGATGAGGCTTTTCCCCAAGTGGGCGCTCGATGTGGCGACGGTGATTCATTATTATGAGGCGGTTTTGGCGACGCTGGCGATCCTAGTCTGGCATTTTTATTTCACGATCTTTGACCCCGAACATTATCCGATGAATTGGAGCATGTGGACCGGCAGATCCGGCGAGGAAAAGGATGAAAAATAGATGGCTTCTTTTTTGCCTGGCCATTTCTTTTTGGGCCGCGCCCGCGATCTCAGCTGTTGAGAACAACGACTGCTTTTCCTGTCATGAAGAAGGCGAGGCGCACCTAGCAAAGTTCAAACAGTCGGCGCACACGGACTTAAGTTGCACGGATTGTCATGACGACCTGGCCGCGGCGGGCGAGTTTCCTCATGACACGCCGCTTAAGCCCGTGAACTGCGGGAGCTGCCACGAAGGGGAGCAGAAAGAATTCTCGGACAGTTTGCATGGAAAGGCCTTGGAGCGCGGTGATCCGCTGGCCCCGCGATGCCAGAACTGCCATGGCAATCATAACATCCTGCCTGTAACTGACAAGAACTCGCAGGTCGCGCCGCTGCGCATCCCGTTCGTTTGCGGCTCCTGCCACAGCGAGGGGGCCCGTGTTCAGCAGCAGCGCGAGATCCATCAGGACCATATCCTTGAGAATTATTCGGAGAGCATCCACGGGGAGGGTCTTTTTAAGAAGGGCCTGAGCGTCAGCGCCACCTGCATCTCATGCCATAGCGCGCATCACATCCTTCCGCACACCGACCCGCGCTCGTCCATCGCCAGGGGCAATATCGTCCAGACCTGTCTCAAATGCCATTCCCAGATCGAAGCCGTGCACCGAAAGGTGATCAAGGGGGAACTGTGGGAGAAAAGCCCGCAGAGCATTCCGATCTGCGTCGAATGCCACCAGCCTCATAAGGTCCGCAAGGTTTTCTATGACCAGGGCGTGGCTGACAAGGACTGCCTGATGTGTCACGCGAAACAAGATATCACGGCCTCGGCGGACGGCCGCTCTCTTTTTGTGAATGGGGAGGAGTTGACGGATTCGGCGCACACAAAAACCTCTTGCGCGCAGTGCCACAATGAAGTGACGCCCTCCATCGAAAGGGCCTGCGCGACCGTTAAGAACAAGGTGAACTGCGCGGTTTGCCATACGGCGCAGGTGGAACAGTATCAAGAGAGCACGCACGGCAAGCTTCACGCCAAGAAAGACCCCAACGCGCCGTTCTGTGCGGACTGCCACGGCACGCACGGGATCCTTGCGAAGAACGACACTCAGTCGCGCACGTTTCCGACCCATGTGCCGGCGTTGTGCGCGGAGTGCCACCAAGAAACTAAGAAAGCGGCGGTCCGTTACCGCGGCGCGCAGCACGAGATCCCGGAACATTATGTGGAGAGTATTCATGGCAAGGGCCTTTTAAAGAGCGGTTTGGTCGTGACCGCGATGTGCACGAGCTGTCACACCGCCCACAGGGAATTGCCCGCCTCGGACCCCGAGTCAAGCGTCAACCGTAACCGTATCGCCTCTACCTGCGCGGCTTGCCACAAGGGGGTTTATGAAAAGTACAGGCAAAGCATTCACGCGCCGGCCAAGGGCCGCGACGCGGATAAACTACCGGTCTGCAGCGATTGCCACACGGCCCATACGATCAAGCGCACAGATATGGACGCGTTCAAATTCGAGATCATGAATATTTGCGGCAAATGCCACCTCAAGATCTCGGAGACTTACTTTGACACTTTTCACGGAAAAGTGACCAAGCTCGGTTACGCGAAGACTGCCAAATGCCATGATTGCCATGGCGCTCACGAGATCCTTCCCCCCGCGGACCCAAGGTCGACATTAAGCCGCCACAACATTGTCTCTACTTGCCGAAAATGCCACGCGGGCGCGACTAAACAATTCGCAGGATATCTGACGCACGCCACACACCATGACCCGCATAAATACCCGTTGATCTTCTGGACCTTTTGGCTCATGACCGCACTGCTTGTGGGCACGTTTGCTGCGAGCGGTATTCACACGTTGCTGTGGCTGCCCAAGTCACTCCAGATGCGCCGAGCCCGTTTGCCCGAGCCTCATGACCCGAGTCAGAAGCAATATGTTCGTTTCACTTTGCTAAACCGCATTCTGCACGCGACGATGATCGTGAGCTTCCTGACTCTGGCGACTACCGGCATGACGCTTAAGTTCTCCTACACCGCGTGGGCGATTTTTGTGTCGCGTCTCTTGGGGGGTTTTGAGGTTTCGGGATTTCTGCACCGCTCGGCCGCGGGGGTACTCGTCGGGCTTTTCCTGGTTCATCTTTGGGATCTTCTGCGGCGCAAGCGCCTGGATTTCGGCAGTTGGAAGAAAATGCTCCTGGGGCCGGATACGGTGCTCTTTACCTTGAAGGACGTCCGCGAATTCTTTGCGACGGTCCGATGGTATATGGGGAGGGGCGCGCGCCCTCGTTACGGGCGGTGGACCTATTGGGAAAAGTTTGATTATTTTGCCGTATTCTGGGGTATTGCGATCATTGGTTCCTCGGGCCTGATGCTCTGGTTTCCCGAATTTTTTACCCATTTCTTGCCGGGTTGGATGATCAATGTCGCGACGATCATTCACAGCGACGAGGCGCTTTTGGCCGCGGGCTTCATTTTTACGATACACTTTTTCAACACGCACTTCAGGCCGGAAAAGTTTCCGATGGATACGGTTATTTTTACGGGCCGGATGTCCGTGGAAGAGCTGAAACGTGAAAGACCGGCTGAATACGAGGAGCTTGTGGCGCGCAACGAATTGGAAAAGCATCTGGCGGATCCCCTGCCCCCGAAAGTTATCCGGACTATCAGGATTTTCGCATGGATTGCGCTTCTGGCCGGAATGAGTTTGGTGGTTGGGATTATTTACGCTATGCTATTCGCATACAAATAACGGCGATAAACCGGATTGAGAAATGGGGGATTGAAACGTCATGCCGAAGTCAAATTCCGCTTTAACGGAGAAGGTTTTCCGCCAGCACGACCCCTCTCATAATATCTGGCGCCAGGGGAGTCGCCCGCTCGATGCGATTTTTAAGCCCAAAAGCATCGCGATCGTGGGCGCGACCGAAAAAACAGGAAGCGTCGGCCGCACGCTCTTATCCAACCTTTTGTCCCAGCCTTTTGGGGGTACCGTGTATCCGGTGAATCCGCACCGCGCAAGCGTTTTAGGCGTCAAAGCTTATCCTGAGCTCAAGGCGATCCCGGAGAAAGTGGAGCTGGCGGTTATTATTACCCCTGCGGCGACAGTGCCTTCGCTTGTGGGCGAGTGCGTCGATACGGGCGTGAAAGGTGTCGTCATCATTTCGGCCGGATTTAAGGAGCTTGGCCGGCCCGGCGAGGAACTCGAATCCCGTATTCTCAAAGAATCCCGGCGCGGAAAGATCCGGATCATCGGGCCCAATTGCCTGGGCGTCATGAATCCCACGACCGGTATGAATGCCACGTTTGCCAGCCGCATTGCCAGATCCGGCAACGTCGCGCTGATCAGCCAGAGCGGCGCGATCTGCACGGCGATTCTTGATTGGAGCATCCGCGAACACGTGGGTTTTAGCGCGTTCGTGTCGGTAGGTTCGATGCTCGATGTGGGTTGGGGGGACTTGATTGATTATCTCGGCGATGATCCGAACACGAAAAGTATTTTGATCTATATGGAAACCATCGGAGACGCGCGTTCGTTTTTATCCGCGGCGCGCGAAGTGGCGCTCAACAAGCCGATCATTGTTCTAAAGGCCGGCCGCACGGCGCAGGCCGCGAAGGCCGCCGCTTCTCATACCGGCTCGATCGCCGGAAGCGATGAGGTACTGGACGCGGCGTTTCGCCGCTCGGGGGTTTTGAGGGTGAATGAGATCCAGGAGCTTTTTGACATGGCCGAGATTTTGGCCAAACAGCCGAGGCCCTGCGGCCCCAAACTTTCCATCGTGACAAACGCCGGCGGGCCGGGAGTGTTGACGACGGACGCGCTGATCACCGACGGCGGCGAGCTTGCCGGGATTTCCAGGGACACATTCACTTCGCTCAATGCATTTTTGCCGGAGCATTGGAGTCACAACAATCCGATTGACATCCTGGGGGACGCGGACCCCGAGCGCTACGCCAAAACGGTGGAAGTGGTTTCAAAAGACCCCGAGAGCCACGGAATGCTTGTGATCCTGACACCTCAGGCCATGACGGATCCCACGAAAACAGCCGAGCTTTTAAAACCGTATGCCAAAACCGCGGACCGGCCTATTCTGGCCAGTTGGATGGGCGGCAAGGAGGTGGGAAAAGGGCGGGATATCCTTCACTCGGCGGGGATCCCCGCGTTTCCTTACCCTGAGCAGGCGGCGCGCATGTTCCACTATATGTGGAAGTACAGCCGCAACCTCCAGTGCCTGTATGAAACGCCCTCGCTCACGGCGCTCAATGCCGCGCAGCGCGAGACTCAGAAAACTTCCTGCGCCAAACTGATCCAGTCCGCGCAACAGAGCGGTCGCACGGTTTTGACGGAGCCGGAGTCCAAACAAGTCCTTTCTTCGTACGGAATTCCGGTGGTAGAGACGCTCATTGCCAGGAATTCCCGCGAAGCGCTGAACCACGCCAAAAAAATGGGTTTTCCGGCGGTGCTCAAGCTTTTCTCGGAGACGATCACGCATAAGACGGATGTGGGGGGCGTGAAGCTTAATCTTACGAGCGCCGAGGCCGTCGAGCGCGCTTACGATGAAATTGAGTCGTCGGTGTCACAGAAAAAGAGCAAAGCGGATTTTTTGGGCGTAACGGTACAGCCGATGGTCCAGAAAAGAGGAGTTGAGCTGATCATCGGATCGAGTGTCGACGCGCAGTTTGGGCCCGTGATCCTGTTCGGGGCGGGAGGCGAGCTCGTTGAAATCCTGAAAGACTGCACACTGGCGCTGCCACCGCTCAACACGACGCTCGCCAGGCTCATGATCGAGCGGACAAAAATTTTTCAGGTGCTGAAAGGGGTTCGTGGCAGCGCCGGCGTTGATTTTTCAAAACTGGAAGAGTTGCTCGTCGGTTTTAGCCGGCTCGTGATCGAAGAGCCGCGTATCAAGGAAGTGGATATCAATCCGCTCTTGGCCGGCGAGGATGGATTCATAGC
This sequence comes from Omnitrophica bacterium RIFCSPHIGHO2_02_FULL_51_18, assembly GCA_001804125.1. Lineage (GTDB taxonomy): Bacteria > Omnitrophota > Gorgyraeia > 2-02-FULL-51-18 > 2-02-FULL-51-18 > 2-02-FULL-51-18. The sequence continues at coordinate 20,161 of MHFI01000030.1, read as the reverse complement.
GCTCGACGCGAGGGTCGTACTCCATGATAAGCGCATTCCGGACACCGAGCTTCCGCGTCTTTCGATCCGGCCGTATCCCGCGGAGTATATTTTTCCCTGGAAAACCGGGAGCGGTGAGCCGCTTATTATCCGTCCCATCCGGCCGGAAGATGAGCCGCTCATGATACAGTTTCATAAAACGCTCTCCGAGCAAACGGTCCGCCGCCGGTATTTTACTTCCATCGGTTTGGATAAGCGGATCGCGCATGAACGGCTTGTGCGCGTGTGTTTCAACGATTACGACAGGGAGATCGCGCTTGTGGCCGAAAAAAAGGGCCTGGACGGGAAACAGAGTGAAATTACGGGGATCGCGCGATTGAGCCGTCTCTCGGCCGGCGAGGCTGAATTTTCGATGGTGATTGCGGATGAATATCAGCGCCAGGGATTAGGAACTAAACTGTTGAGTCTTCTGATTGATGTGGCCAGACACGAGAAGATGAAATCTATCGTTGCGGAAATCCTGCCGGACAACTTTCCTATACAACATATATGCCAAAAGCTGGGTTTCAAAACCCAATTCGACAGCCAGGCCGAGGTTGTCCGCGCCAGTTTTTCCGTGTAAGAAAGGGGTGGCAGAACTATGACTCAATGCCGGGTGGTTGTCCGCGAGTATGGGCGGTTCGTTGACCGGGAAGAGGCCGGTCAACTTTTGGCCTCGGAGCTGGCTGGTATTCGGGAGGAGCGCGCCGTCATCCTTGGCATTCCCCGAGGCGGGGTCGAGGTGGCCAAGGAAGTCGCGCGGCTTCTTGAGACCGACTTGGACATCGTGTTGACGCATAAAATCGGCGCGCCCGGCCAGGAGGAATTTGCGATCGGCGCGGTGACGGAAAGCGGGAAGGTTTTTCTGGATTCTTCGCCTGATCTGGCCGCCTATCGGGAATATGGGCGCCAAAAAGGCGCGGAGGAGTTCAAAGTATTGCAGCAACGGACGCAAGGGTACCGTAAAGTCCTGCCTAAAACAGCGCTGAAAGGACGGGTGGTGGTCGTGGTCGACGACGGCGTTGCCACCGGTTTCACGATGCAGGCCGCGCTTTGGGCCGCCAAACAGGAGCACCCGAAGAGGTTGGTTGCCGCCGTGCCGGTGGCGGCCGAGAGTTCCCTCAAGAGGCTCTCCAAGTATGCGGATGAGATTATCTGCCTGCGCGCGTCGGAATCTTTCATGAGCGTGGGCGGATTTTACATGAATTTCGGCCAGATCACGGACAGCGGCGTGCTAAAAATATTGGAAAACGAGGCCGCGCGGCGCTATCACACGGCCTGACACCCACACTAAAAATCCTTTTATCGTCATTCGGGAGATGACAATCAGGAAATCGATAGTTCTTTATTTTTATCCTAATCAAAGATATACTTGCCTTCTTTCAATCGATGCGGTGAGCTCAACCAGAAAGAGGAGGGGTTATGAAATCGGTATTATTTAAGATCGCAGGGTGTTTGGCGGGTGTGACGTTACTTTTTACGTTCGCGATGGTTTACACGCCGTGCGCGTCAGCGAAGAACGAAAAAGCCGCCGCATCGGGGATCCCGGCAGACGCTTCGTTCATTATCAAAGACCGAGGTCTGTCGCCCGATGACGTCACCGCGGCGGTTTCAACCTATATGCCCAGCGGAAAATACGACGAATACGTGATGTTCGCCTCCGGCGGCCAAAGCGGGCAGGTCTTCGCGATAGGCATTCCCTCCATGAGGATCTTGAGAACGATCGCGGTTTTCACGCCTGAGCCATGGCAGGGTTATGGTTTTGGAGTGGAGGAGACGCCCTTAACGAACGCTCCCATCGGAGGGGATGGCCAAAAGGTGATGTGGGGTGACTCGCATCATCCGGCTTTAAGCGAAACCAACGGTGAATATGACGGACAGTATCTTTTTATCGGCGATAAATCGCACGGACGGATAGCGGTGATTGATCTGCGTGATTATGAGACGAAACAACTCGCCGATAACCCGCTCATGAACAACGACCACGGCGCCGCGTTCGTGACGCCCAATACGGAGTACATCATCGAAGGTTCACAGTATTCCGAGCCCCTCGGAAAGGTCTATGCGCCGATCTCCGAATACAAGGAAAAATACAGAGGCCTAGCGACATTTTGGAAATTTGACCGTGCCCTGGGCCGAATCGACGCGGACAATTCTTTCGCGGTAGAACTGCCGCCTTATTGGCAGGACTTGGCCGATGCCGGAAAGGGTCCGAGCGACGGATGGGCTTTCATCAACTCATTCAACACGGAAATGGCCACGGGAGGCATTGAAAAGGGCAATCCTCCTTTTGAGGCCGGCACGACCGAGCGCGATATGGATTATCTGCATGTGATCAATTGGAAAAAAGCCGAAGAAGCGGTCAAGGCCGGTAAGTTTGAGACTTTGAACGGTGTGAAGCTCATCACGCTTAAGACAGCCGTCGCGGAAGGGATTCTTTATTTTATTCCGGAACCCAAGAGCCCGCATGGAGCGGACGTGACGCCGAGCGGCAAATACATCGTGGTGGCCGGAAAACTGGACCCTCATGTGACGGTGTACGGTATAGAAAATATAAAGAAAGCCATCGAAGCCAAGGATTTTGAAGGCACGGATCCTTATGGCGTTCCGATTATCCGATTTGACGCCGCGAAGGTGACGCAGGTGGAGCTGGGTCTGGGGCCTCTGCACACGCAGTTCGATAATCAGGGGTATGCTTACACGTCTCTGTTTCTCGACAGCGCGATCGCGCGCTGGACGGTCGGTGACGATAAATTTACGGCGCCCGAAAAACCCTGGACGCTTGTAGCCAAAACTCCCGTGCAATTCAACGTCGGCCATATCGCGGCGGCTGAAGGTGACACGGTGAGTCCCGACGGTAAATACTTTGTCTCGCTCAACAAGTGGTCGGTGGACCGTTTCTCGTTTATCGGACCGCTCCTGCCCCAGAACCTCCAGCTCATGGATATTTCAAAGCCCGGCGACTCGATGAAGGTGCTCTACGACCTGCCGATTGGGTCCGGCGAGCCGCACTATGCGCAGATCATAAAGGCCGATAAGCTTAAAACCTGGGAAGTTTATCCGGAAGTCGGTTGGGATACGCTGAAACAGCAGAAGAGCGACCGCATGACTCTGGAGGGGAAAGTGGTGCGAAACGGCAATAACGTGGAGGTTTACATGCCGCTGATCCGCAGTCACTTTGACCCGGAGCATATTGAAGTCGAAGAAGGCCAGCACGTGACGCTTTACCTCACAAATCTTGAGCGCACCGTGGACGCCACGCACGGATTTTCGATCTGTGGATTTAATATTTCAGCGAGTATCGAGCCGGGCGAAACCGTTACAATCGAGTTCGACGCAAATAAACCGGGTGTTTATCCCTATTATTGCCTGGAATTCTGCTCGGCGCTTCATTTGGAGATGATCGGTTATCTCACGGTGAAACCCAAGGCATAAGGCCGTGGGTTTGAGGTATAATGCTTAGCCTGAATGGGAGATTCGCCGAAAGAGCGTAAGACACTAAGAGAAAAGATCGCGAAAACAATGCTTGTGGCGGCCGCCCTGGCGTTGTTTTCGTCGGTTTTTTTTCCTTATTGGCACCTGACCGTCAGAGCCCCTCAGTACCCGAAGGGCCTTAGGGTCCAGATCTATCTGAACCGCGTGACCGGCGATATTCAGGAAATCGACACGCTGAATCATTACATCGGCATGCGGCCCTTGGGCGAAGCCGCGAAAATAGAGAGAAGATTCGCGATCCCCGGGCTTGCGGTGCTCTTGGCGGCGCTCCTCATTGCGGTTTTTATCAGAGGGAAATGGTCGGCGCTATTCATCGTGCCGGCGGTCCTTTTTCCCGCGATCTTCGCAGGCGACCTTTATTTCTGGCTCAGGGATTTCGGACTGCATTTGAATCCCAAAGCGCCTTTAAGTTCGTCCGTGAAGCCATTTATCCCGCCTCTCCTGGGGCATGGAAAAATTGCGCAGTTCCAGGCCGTCGCCGATTTTTCGTGGGGGCATGGCCTTAGCATGCTCGCGATGATCCTTTGCGTCGCGGTCATCGCGCTGAGATTTTTCCCCCCAAAGAATAAGATTTAAAAATGTTTAAAGCCCCCATATTTTTCCTCGCGATGATCCCGGTTATTTTTTTACAGGAAGCGTTCGCGGAAACGATCACGGTGACCGCCTCCCATCCTTTAAATATCGCGTCCGCTCTTGAAACCGCCAAAGACGGCGATGTGATCGTTGTTAAGCCCGGTGTTTATCATGGGCCGCTTGTGGTCAATAAATCCGTGAAGCTCATCGGCGAAGGAATGCCCGTGATCGACGGGGAGAATCGCGGCACCGTGGTGAGGCTTGAAGCGCCGGAGGTCTTATTTAAAGGGTTTAAGGTCATCAATAGTGGGGATATTCTCGGCAATGATGACGCGGGCCTTGTCGCGAAAGCTCCGCGATGCCGGATAGAAGAGTGTGTGTTTGAAAATGTGTTGTTCGGTGTTTATCTCAAGCGTTCCCCGGAAAGCACACTCAAAAAAAATGTGTTTAAAGGGAAAACGCTCGACGTCGCCCGGCGGGGGGACCTCCTGCGCATTTGGTTTAGCGACGGAGCCGTCTTGGAAGACAATAAAACCACCGGCGGCCGGGACGCCGTGCTTTGGTTCTCAAGAAACTTGCGCGTCACGGGCAATGAATTCACGGGAGGCCGCTATGGGCTTCATTTTATGTATTGCCGGGACGCGATGGTTGAAAAAAATAGGCTGATTCGAAACTCCGTCGGTGCCTATCTCATGTACAGCTCAGGGCTTAAGCTTCGGGAAAATTTTATCTCCGAGAACCGCGGCCCGAGCGGCTTTGGCATCGGTTTTAAGGACATGGACGGGGCGCTCGTCGAAAGAAATGTCATCGTGAATAACCGCGTAGGCCTTTTTGTGGATAGCTCCACCCAAGGATCCTGCCGCGAGAATCTCGTCGCCTACAATGATATCGGTCTTCAGATTTTTCCGACCGCGCGCTCGAACCGCTTTGAACAAAATAACGTCGTCGACAATACGGAGCAGGTGATTTTGGACGGCCAGAGCGCTTATACCGTCAATGACTGGACGGGGAATTTTTGGAGCGACTACCGGGGATTTGACGCGGACCGGGACGGCGTGGGGGATGTGCCGCACCGACCGGTGAAGTTTTTCGAGCGCCTCACCGACCGCTCGCATGCGCTTAAGATTTTTTTTGGAAGCCCTTCCGTGCATGCGATCGATTTCGCGGCGGCCACATTTCCGGTATTTCAGCCTAGCCCAAAGTTTTCTGATGAAAGGCCTCTCATGGATTCGGTGAGATTGCCCGTCCGGGCGGGAGGGAAGACAGCCTCTTGGCTTTGGATCCTGATATCGGCCGCGCTTCTTTCGCCGCTTTTGGTTTTATTTAGACTATGATAAAAATACGGCGCCTTACAAAGCGCTTCAAAAAAGTTGTCGCGCTGGACTCCGTGGATTTGGAAGTCCAGCCGGGGGAGGTGTTGGCACTTTGGGGCCCTAACGGCGCCGGCAAAACGACTCTCTTAAGGTGTCTTCTCGGCGTTATTCCTTTTGAAGGGGATATTGAGGTCATGGGCATGGATGTCCGGCGGCAGGGCAAAGAGGTGCGCCGCCTTATCGGCTATGTGCCTCAGGAGATCCGCTGGCATCTGGACCAAACCGTCTGGGAAACCGTGCGTTTTTACGCGCGGTTAAGAAAGGTTGCGCTTGGGCGCGCGGAGAAGTTGACCGGCGATTGGGGGTTGTCCGAAGCGAAAAAAAAGCTTGCGCAGGATCTTTCGGGCGGCATGAAACAGAAACTGGCGCTCGTGATCGCGCTTTTATCGGACCCCCCGATTTTATTTTTGGATGAGCCGACGAGCAGTTTGGATGTCGGCACGCGGATGGAATTTGACACAGCGCTTGAGCGGTTGAAAAAAGACGGTAAGACACTTTTATTTTGCACGCATCGTTTTTCTGAAGTGCGCCGCATTGCGGACCGCCTGGTGGTCCTGGAATCAGGCTTTAAAAAAGTCGATGCCAGGCCCCGCGAAATCAAGAATTTTGAGGAATACATTTAATGAGTTTTGAAACGGTGCGCGTGATCATGGAGAAGGAGATACGGGACGCCTTGCGAAACCGCTGGTTTCTGGTGATCTCGGCGCTTTTCACGCTTCTGTCGGTGGCCTTGAGTCTTCTTGGGCTCTCGGGGCTTGGGTCATTCGGGATCGCGGGGTTTGGGCGCACGGCCGCGAGTCTCTTGAATCTTGTGCTTCTTATTGTTCCGGTGATGGGCCTCCTACTTGGCGCGATGAGCATCGTGGGCGAGCGCGAACAGGGAACGCTGGTGACACTTTTGGCGCAGCCTGTGACCGTGAATGAAGTGTTTCTGGGGAAGTATCTGGGCGCGACAGCCGCGATGATCGCGACGGTTTTCCTGGGGTTCGGCGCAAGTGCCCTCGTGATCGCCAAGTACGCCGGGTTCGAGCAGAGCGGGGATTATCTTGTGTTGGTGCTCTTCACCATTCTTCTGGGACTGGCGTATTTAAGCCTTGGTTTTTGCGTTTCCATATTTGTCAAACGTCACGCAACGGCGGTGGGGGTGGCGCTTTTTATCTGGTTTTTATTCATGTTTTTAAGTGATTTGGGTCTCATGGGGACGGCGATGGTTCTTAAGCTTTCTCCCGGCGCGCTTTTCTGGCTTGTGCTCATCAATCCGGCTCAAGCCTTTAAAATCGCCGTGATAGGCAGTCTACAGAAAAGCCTTGAGGCGTTTGGCGCCGCCGGGCTTTACGCGTCGGAAACGCTGGGGGACTGGCTTGTGCCGGCGCTTTCCGCCGTGATGGCGGCGTGGATTTTATTCCCGCTTTTAGCCGCGTTTTTGTTTTTCAGAAGACGATGCGTCGAATAAATAAGAACGCGTTAAGTTATGTGTCAGTTGTTTTGTTGTTGGCGGTTATTTTAGTTTTACCAGGCTGCGGGAAAGAGGATCCTGATAAACCACCCAAGATTCGTTATGGTCAGGATGTATGCGCGGATTGCCGGATGATTATCGCCGAGCCGCGGTTTAGCGCGAGCCTCGTCTCGGGAGAGAATGACGTGCTGAAATTCGATGATATAGGATGCGCGGCTCATTATCAGATGAATCAACCGGGTCCGCCGGAGCGTTTTTGGGTTCACGATTTTCTCACGGAACAATGGGTGGATGGAAAAGCCGCCTTTTTTGTTTATTCAGGGAATCTCGTGACCCCGATGGGGTATGGTCTGGCTGCCTTCTCTGGCCGTGCCGAGGCCGAGAAGTTTGCGGAGAATGAGAAAGGCCGGCAGGTTTCCTGGGAAGAGACACCCGGGATTCTCCGGAGTAAAAGTCAATTAACAAAAGGAGGGACTTAAGGTGAAGTGTATTTCCAGATGGTTTGCCTGTTTTTTGATGATTGCCGCGTTGGTGGCAACAAGTGTGGTTTATGCTCACGCCGCGACGGTGACCGGCAAGGTGCAGTTTGAGGGGGAGGTTCCTGTGCCGGCCCCTATCAATTTCGGAGCGGAAAAACAGTGCGCCATGATGCACGGCGATAAAATGCCGGTGAATGAAGACCTCGTGGTGAACGCGAATAACACGGTCAAATGGGCGCTTGTTTACGTGAAGGAAGGCGCGACGGGCACGTACACCGCGCCGGCGGAAGCGGCGGAAATGGATCAGACGGGCTGTGTCTTTATTCCGCATGCCCTCGGAGTACTGGCGGGCCAGAAGATCAATTTCAAAAACAGTGACCCGGTGCTTCACAACGTGCGAAGCGCCTGCAAGATCAACAAGTCATTCAATATCGCCCAGCCCATTCAAGGTATGACGACGGCGAAGGCATTCGCCGCGCCCGAGATCGGTATTCAGATGCGCTGTGACGTGCATTTCTGGATGAAGGGGTATGTGCATGTTCTCGCCAACCCCTATTTTGCGATCACTGGGGATGACGGATCATTCACGATCAAAGACCTTCCGGCCGGCACGTACACGCTGGAACTCTGGCATGAAACGCTAGGCACCCAGATGCAACAAGTCACTGTGGCCCAAGAGGATACGAAGGAAGTCAATTTTACGCTTAAAAAGGCGTAAATCCATGGATTTGTAATCCTGTTGATTGGCTGTTCAATTTAGGATACACTAGTCCGAATTAGAGAGTTTCATTATTATCCCCGCAGGTTCGCGGGGTATTTGGCCAATCCCAAACATCTTAAGCAGAGGGGCTCCATTTGTGGATCTAGAGAATTTCGCTCCGCCCAGGCGTTTACTTTTAACGAGCGTTTGCCGTCCCATCGGTGAAGCGCAGGGGGATGGTCATTCGGTGGGCTATGAGCTTCTGCACGGGCAGGTCACGAGGGCTCAAGGGATGTTCAGCCCCCGTTCCTATCAGCTTCATTTTTCGCTCGAATACATCGCGCACAACTTGGAAATCCCGACCGTGGTTTTGCAATATCCGACCAAACGGGAACTTATCCGGGAGTTGAAAAAAGGGTATGAATATGTGGGCGTTTCTTTTCTTCTGGCCGTGTTTCACCGGATGAAGCACGTGGTTGAAATCATACGCAAATACTCCCCCCAGTCCAAGATTATTCTCGGCGGGTACGGGACGGTGTTGTCCGACGAAGAGCTTGCACCTTACGGGGACTATATCTGCCGCGAGGAGGGTGTAGGATTTTTGAGGCGGCTCTTAGGCGAGGCGCCAATACCCATGCCTTATGATCACCCGGTCATCATCAACGGCCTCAAAGTTTTTTCAAAATCAATTGGCGACAACGGGATGATCTTCGCGGGGCTCGGCTGTCCGAACGGCTGTGATTTCTGCTGTACGTCGCATTTTTTTAAGCGCAAGCACATCCGCCTTTTGCCCACCGGGAAAGACATCTTCAACGTCCTCAAGAATTATCGCGAGAAAAACCCGTCAGTCAAATTCACCGTTTTGGATGAGGATTTTTTATTGAATAAACAGCGGGCGATGGAATATCTCGAGTGCGTGCGCGCCTCGGGGCTTGACCTTCCGATGTTCGTGTTCTCAAGCGTGAAAGCGCTTTCGCAGTACACCATAGACGAGCTTTTGGAACTGGGGATATCCGGCGTATGGATCGGTTATGAAGGCCGGCGGTCGAATTTCGCCAAGCAGCAGGGACGGCCCGTGGATGAGCTCATTCGTGAGCTTCGGGAACATGGGATTCATATCCTCGCGTCGATGATCGTGGGTTTTGACTATCAGACACCTGAGATTATTCAAGAAGAGCTGGATGGGCTTATGGCGATTGAGCCGACTTTCGGCCAGTTTCTGATCTATGGCCCGACGCCGGGTACGCCTTTCTATGATCGTGTCGTCGGGGAAGGGCGTTTAAGAAAAAAATTTATGAAGGACAAGCATGCTTACTACCGCCGCTGTACGGGTTTTTACGGTATGGTCCAGCATCCGACGATGACAAGCCCCCAGCTTCAGGCGATCCAAAAGGATTGTTTCCGGCAGGATTTTGAGCGGCTTGGGCCCTCCATCATTCGTTCGATTGATGCCTGGTGGTCGGGTTACGAGCGTCTGAAGCACTCCACGAACGCGCGGCTAAAAGCCTGCGCCAAACGCTACCGCGCCGACATTTTGAATGCCGTGCCGGCGTTTCGTCCCGCGATGTGGTTCGGGCCGACAAAAGTCGCGCGCGAAAAGGCCCGCCGGTTATTTCATGATATCCGGAAGGAATTTGGGGCTTTTCCGATGAAACAACGGCTTGAATCATGGCTGGCTCTGCCCCTTGCGTTATGGACGGGGTTGGCGCTCAAAATAAACTGGCTGCAACACCCGAAGCTCGTCCGCACGGAGTACCGTGCCCATTCCGAAACGCAGGTTTGTGCCTGAAGAAGTGCTTGTCTTGAAGCATGTGCCTAATGAAGACGCCGGCACACTCGCCGATTTTCTTAAGAAAAAGAAAATCCGGGTAAGGCGCGTCGCGCTTTACGGGGACCAGAAACTGCCGGCAAGATTGGACAGGGTCCGCGCGGTGCTTGTGATGGGCGGGCCGATGAATGTCACTGAAGAGGACAAATACCCGTTCTTAAAAGAAGAGAACGTTTTTTTAAAGAGAATTTTAAAAGCCGGGATTCCCTGCATGGGCATTTGCCTGGGGGCGCAGCTGGTCGCGAAAGCGCTTGGGTCTAAAGTCTACAAAGCAAAAGCGCCGGAAGTCGGTTGGATGGATGTTTCGCTCACAAACGCCGCTGAAAAAGACCCTCTTTTTTCGCTCGTGAAATCACCGAGACTTAAAGTGCTCCAGTGGCATGGCGACACGTTTGACATTCCGAAGGACGCGGTTCGCCTGGCTGCGAGCCGCCTTGTGCCCAATCAGGCCTATCGCTATAAAAGGAATGTGTATGCGCTTCAATTTCATCTGGAGGTTGACCGCAAGATGTTGAAAAATTGGTTTAAAAAGTCAAAAGATTTGGGTATGATCTTGGAGGAACACTCCGCTTATCAGAAAAAACTGAACGGCCTCACGGACGCACTTTATGAAAAATTTTTCAGTTTATAACCATTCCTTTCATATCCCGGTGATGGGCACCGGATTTACCATCGATACGGCCCTTAAGGTAGCCCGCTACGGGATCTCTTCCGTCATGTCCGTGGATGACAACCTGATGGAAAAGATGCGTGAGTACTACAGCGGTCTTTACGGGGAGCATTTCGAGCCCATCGCCAAAAATGCGCCGGACTCGCGCGCTCGGCGGATCACCGCGTATCTGAATTTTGTTCATCGCGCTGTGACAAGGCAGTTCCATGAGCTAAAGGTATCCGAGTTTAAGGAAGGAACTGAGATCACTAAATATTTTGATTTGCTCGATGATTGTTCTTCTCTCAAACAGGAATACAACCGCATGCTGGGTTTGCGGGAAGGCGTCGAGAAAACACAGCTTCAGCAAAGCTTAAGGGATCGGATCTCTCCGGGACCGATCGATATCAATATCTTGACAAAACTTGACAGGGAAAATTACAAAAAAGGCCAAAAACTGCCCCGGGAATACGCGGATGGGCACTCGGCGCTCAGAGGTTTTGCAAAGAGCGAGTTAAATTCATCAGTTGTTTTTTCGGCCGGCTTAAACCCGTATCTTTACAGTTACGTGGAAAATTTTGACTGCTTTTACGCGGACGCGGGCGGCGCGATTGAAAAGAAGATTACCTTAAAGGTGAGCGATTTCAGGTCCGCGCTTATTCAGGGTAAAATCTTCGCTAAAAAAGGAATCTGGATCTCCGAATACCGCATCGAGTCGGGCCTAAACTGCGGCGGCCATGCGTTTCCTACGGACGGCTGCTTGCTTGGGCCAATTTTAGAGGAATTTAAAACCAGGCGCGGCGAATTTACGGGGGAGCTTTTCAAGTACTACCGCGCGGCGCTCGCCGCGAAGAAGGGGATCCATGATCCCGTGCGGCCGGCTGCGCGCATCACAGTCCAGGGCGGTATCGGCACGAGCTCCGAAAACCGCTTTCTCCTGCGGTATTTTGAGCTCGATGGCACGGGTTGGGCGACTCCTTTTCTTTTGGTTCCGGAGGTTACTTCGGTGGACCCGGATATGCTGGAGAAGTTGTTGAACGTGGATGAGGATACGGTTTATCTGAGCGGCGCGTCACCGCTGGGGGTGCCGATCTATAACCTTCGGAATTCCGCGAGCGAACTGACGCGGTTAAAAAGGATAGCCGCGGGCCGGCCGGGCAGTCCCTGTCTTAATAAATACATGGCGTTCAATACGGAGTTCACCGAAGAACCCATTTGTTCTGCCTCCTCCCATTATCAGACAAAAAAGATAGCAGAGCTTAATCAAAAAGGGCTGGGTCCTGAGGAATATGCCAAGGAATATGAAAAGATTGTCGAGAAAGCCTGTGTCTGCCACGACCTGGGAGACGGGGTCTTGGCCAAATACGGTCTTTCTTACAAGGGGTATAACCCTGTCCCTGCGGTGTGTCCGGGGCCAAATCTGGTTTATTTTTCCAAACTTCTCACCTTAAGAGAAATGGCCGGCCATATTTACGGAAAAATAAACATTCTTAGCCAAAAAAGGCCCAGGCCCCATATGTTTATCAATGAGTTACGGTTGTATATCCAGTATTTCAAAAACTTGATCTCAAGCGCTTCTCCCAAAATCACCGCTAAGGAAGCCGAATACTTCGCTGAGTTTAAACAGAACCTTCTGACAGGTATTGAATATTATAGAAACCTTGTGAATCATTTTATCGAAGAGTCCGAGCAATCCAAGAAAGAGTTTATGGATTATCTGTCGCTTTTGCGTGAGGAACTGGAGAAACTTACGGGGACTCACCCGGCGGTGATACCGGTTTGAATGAGCCGTCCTTTAAGTTTCCAAGGGTCTGCCGTTGGATCGTTGCCGCCCGCTTGGGACGGGAGGCTATGTTTGTTTTCGGATAACCCAAGCGGCTGTTAAGGCCGGTTTGGTCCGGGCCGGCGATGATGTCGTCTCTGCGCCACCCCTTTGTGATATTCAAAAAGGATAGCCTGTGCTTCAATTTCTCACAAGCGGCGAATCTCACGGAAAATGCCTTTTGGCTATTCTGGCGGGTATCGGCAAGGGGCTTTTTATCGACAATCAAGAAATAAATCGTGATCTAGCGAGGCGGCAGATGGGTTACGGCCGCGGCGGCCGGATGACTATCGAAAAGGATAGAGTTGAGATTCTATCCGGGGTTGACAATAAGGGACGGACAACCGGATCGCCTGTTACCTTCCGCATCCCCAACAGGGATTTCAAAATTGACACGTTGCCGGTTGTGACCAGGCCCCGTCCCGGCCATGCGGATCTTGCCGGAGTCCTGAAGTACGACCGGAGGGATGTCCGTGATATTTTGGAGCGGGCCAGCGCCAGGGAGACGGCCGCCCGCGTGGCTGTCGGGAGCGTTTGCAAGCAGTTATTGCGCAAGCGGGGGGTTGAGATCCTGAGTCACACATTGGCTATCGGGGGCGTAGAGGCCCGGCGGACTCCCCGCAATTTCAGGGATCTTCGGTCGCGCGCGGAAAAGAGTCCTTTGCGCTGCGCTGATCCGGCAGCTGCCCGGAAAATGGTCCAAAAAATTGATGAGGCAAAAAAAGCGGGAGATACGCTGGGCGGGATTTTTGAAGTTCGGATTATGGGAATTAGCCGCGAGATTTTGGCGGATAGAGCATTCCTCGCACGGCTTACAAGCGGGATAATGTCCATACAAGCCGTAAAAGGCGTCGAGATGGAGCTGATTTCCGGGCTCGGATCCAATCAACCCCAGATCTTTCTTAGAGGAGCCATGAAGCCCCTCGCGACGCTCATGAAGCCGTTACGCTCGGCGGATATCCGCTCAAAAAAGTCCGTGAGCGCGGCGGTGGAGCGGTCGGATGTGACGGCGGTCCCCGCCTGCGGAGTTGTGGCGGAGGCAATGGCCGCGTTCGTAACGTCCAAATATTGTATCGAACGATTTGTGGGAGGGAATTTATGTCAGACATTCTTGTAGAAGATATGAAGGGGTCCATCCGCGCTATTCCTGATTTTCCAAAAAAAGGGATTTTATTCCGGGACATTACGCCGCTTCTGATAGATAAGGGAAAATTCAGGAAGTGCATTGATCATTTCGTCTCATTCACTAAAACTCCGATCGACTACGTGATTTCGATTGAGTCGAGGGGTTTTATCCTAGGATCCGCGCTTGCGTATGCGCTGGGAGCTGGTTTCGTGCCTATCCGTAAGGAAGGCAAGCTTCCTCACACGAAGTTCCAGACCTCATACGAATTGGAGTACGGCTCGGCGGTAGTTGAAATACATACGGATGCGATTCATGAGGGGTCGAATGTCATCCTGATGGATGACGTGCTGGCCACCGGCGGCACGATGAGGGCCGCGATAGAGCTTGTATCCAAATTCGGCGCAAAAATAGAGGGCATCTATTTTCTTATTGAGATTAAGGATTTGGACGGAAGAAAGAAGCTAAAAGGGTATCCCGTACACTCCCTTATCAGTTATTGACGGCGTAACAGGCGTCCTCTGCCCGAGCTTTTGCCTAAGTTAAACCGCCTGCATGATTATGACGTTAACGCATGTTATAAGCGAAACCACGAATAACTGTCATTTCGACGAGCAAAGCGAGGAGAAATCTCCTTCGCGTAGGAGATCTCTCGCCTCGCCGCTTCGCGGCGGGCTCGAGATGACGTTGCAGAGATGAGCTTACATGCGCTAAAGGCATAATCATGGGAGATTGGGGCAGATGAAGAACGCATGGGCAGTGATCTGCAATGAGCCTTACAGGCTTTTTTTTCCGATCGGCATCGGGATGGGGGTGTTCGGCGCATCCCACTGGCTTTTATACGCACTGGGTATAATCCCTAATTATTCCGGATCTTTTCATTCCGCGGTGCAGATCCAGCTTTATATGAGCTCGTTTGTTGTCGGGTTTCTCACGACGGCTGTGCCCAGATTTTCGGCCACTTTTACGGCTGAGTCGTTCGAAGTGACGGCATTTCTTGCGCTTATCTTGGCCATTTTCGCGGGTGTTGTTTCGGGGCATCCGCTTTTGGCGCACGGTTTTTTCATGGCGCTCGTTGTGGGACTGCTCGTTTTCGTGGCACGGCGGTTTCTAAAGCGCAACATCCAATATCCCCCGGTCCAGTTTATTTGGATCCCGGTAGCGGCGTTGCACGGATTGTGCGGCTCGGCGCTCATGATTTTGGCGCAAAAGGGGGTTCTCGGCGTAAATTTCATGGCGTCGGCGAAGCCCATGCTGAATCAGGGGTTTATGTTGTCGCTGGTTCTTGGAATCGGCGGTTTTCTCGGGCCGCGTATTATGGGAAGTCGTGAATTTCCAAACCCGGAGAGCATCCGCGCGAGCATTCCGGCGTTTCGCTCGCGGCAGGCAGTTATTCAAGGGGTTGCAGGCCTAATATTTTTTTCCAGTTTCTGGCTTGAAGGATTGGATTTCAAAACAGCCGCCTATGCGCTGAGGGCCGCCGCGGCGACGTATATTCTTCTGCAAAGCCATGCTTTAATTTTAAGGCCCAAAACGCCCGGTGTTTTCTCACGCTTAGTGTGGATGTCTTTCTGGTTTATTGTGGCCGGCCTTTGGCTGGCTTTGTTTTTTCCGAAGCATTTGGTCTCGGCGCTTCATCTGGTTTTCATCGGCGGATTCAGCCTGATTACGTTTGCGGTTTCGACGATGGTGGTCTATAGCCATTCGGGCCAGGGTGAGAAACTGCAGCGTTCACCGTGGATATTGAAACTTGTCATGGTTTTAGTGCCTTTGGCGCTTTTTTTCAGATTGACGGCGGCTTTGACAACGGAGCATTATTTTACGGGACTGGGGATTGCGGCTTTTTTATGGATTGTGGCCGGGGTTTCCTGGTTTATATTCGCCGCGAATTTTTTCATCAAGATCCCCCAACGAAGCCATGAAGAACGCGGCCGTGTGTGCTAAAATGGTACTGCAAAAAGGGGGCTGGCGATGACGATTCCTCTTCAAACAGGTTATGTGTATGGCCCGGTAGTCTCCAGGCGTTTCGGAAGCTCGCTGGGCATCAATATCCTCCCGACGGATGAAAAGGTCTGCAATTTCGACTGCGTGTATTGCCAGTACGGCGCGTCGGTTAAGGAAGAGGATTTTTCATTTCCACCCGCCGAGGAAATAAAGGAATCGGCCGAGAAGCATTTTTTATGGATGCAAGGCCAGTCCGTCAGTGTCGACTGGATCATGATCGCGGGGAACGGAGAGCCCACGCTTCATCCGAAATTTTCAAGAATTGTCGATGATTTGAAACGGCTTCGTGATACTTATCTTCCCGGCGTCAAACTCGGGATTCTTTCGAACGCCTCCAGTTGTTTCAAGCCTGAGATTCAGAATGCGCTTTCGAAACTGGATCGTTGCTTCATGAAGCTGGACGCCGGGTATCATTCGTTATTTCGCCGTTTAAATGCGCCTCAAGGGTCGTCCGATCAGGCGAATCTTATTTGGAGTGATATTATCGATGGCCTCTATCACTTGCCGAAAGGTGTGATTCAGAGCCTCTTTGTCACGGGCAAAGTAGATAACACCGATCCCAAGGATGTCCAGGAGTGGGTGCGGGCGGTGGATTATATCCACCCTGAAGAAGTGCAGATCTACACGGTAGACAGGCCGACACGGGTGGAGGGTATCCTTCCAGTCGAGAAACAGAAACTGGATGAAATCGCCAAGCGCCTGACGTCGACGACAGGCATACCCGCCCATGTCTTCGTTTAAACGGTTTGACGCTTCGGGCAGATCTTACCGTCATATCGGCGCTGTTTTAGGCGTGCTTCTGGGTTTCGGGGCTCCGTTAGGAGCCATTCTTTTCCGTCCCATTCTTGCAGGCGAGATGAGTTATGAGTGGATCCGGCAGGATATCATTCGGTATGTCGATTTTTATGTCTATATGGCGTTTTCCACGCCGCTTGTTTTCGGTCTTTTCGGGGCGTATCTGGGTTACTTAAATGATGAAATTCAGTGCCAGAAAACATCCCTGGAAAACATCAATACATTGCTTAAAGACCAATCCATGACGGACGATGCGACAGGGCTTTACAATCACCGGCATCTCATGGAAGTGATCGAGAAAGAGCTGATGCGCGCCAAACGTTATAGCCGTTTTTTGTCGGGCATGATGGTCGACGTGGATGATTTTAAGAGCATCAATGATTATTACGGCCATCTGATCGGAGACTCGGTTTTGAGGGAAATGGCGGCCATCTTAAAAAATGATGTCCGGAAAGTGGATCTTGTCGGCCGCTACGGCGGCGACGAATTTGTGGTGCTGTTGCCCGAGACGAGCGGCGAGCTTGCGCGAAACGTGGCCAATCGCATCCAAAAAGACGTGCGTCAATACCGGTTTAAGACCCTGAGGGATTATATATCCGTGTCCGTGAGCATAGGCGTCGTTCATTTTAGCGACGTCAAGGCTTTTGACAAATTATTATTCGTCGAGAAGCTGGACGAAGCGATGTATAAAGCCAAAAGCATGGGGAAGGATCGAATTCACAGCGAATGATTGTTCCGCAGTTTCGCGTTAAATTCCCCAGATATTTTTCTGGTATTCTCCGACCATGCGGTCGGTGTTGAAATATCCGCCTTCAGAAATTGCGTGGATCATTTTCGTGACCCAGTCGGAATCGGGATTTAAATTTCCTTTTGAGTTTGTCTGGTAATAAAGCATCACCACTTTTTCCAGCATTTCGTATAAAAGTGACGAATCTTCGCGAAGCCTTAAATTTCGCTCATCTCCGGCGGCTTCTCCATGGTGCTCCCACCCGAAGATCCAGCCGATATTTTTTTCCGCCGCTTCCACGACCCAGCCGTCGAGCGTTGAAAGCTGTAATACACCGTTTAAGATTGCTTTCATACCGCTCGTGCCCGAGGCTTCGAACGGGGGAAGCG
Organism: Omnitrophica bacterium RIFCSPHIGHO2_02_FULL_51_18; assembly: GCA_001804125.1. Taxonomy (GTDB): domain Bacteria; phylum Omnitrophota; class Gorgyraeia; order 2-02-FULL-51-18; family 2-02-FULL-51-18; genus 2-02-FULL-51-18. The sequence continues at coordinate 2,730 of MHFI01000030.1, read as the reverse complement.
GATTGTTGAGCCAGACGTCGACGCTGGAGGACAAGAGTTTGCCGAAATAAGTGTCATAGTTTTCCAGCATCATGACGCGCAGCAGGTCTCTGGCATTTTCCAGGGAATCGATCGTGGAAAGCATTTCATTCACGTAGGTAAATCCCAGGTCGTCCTGCGGGTGGGCTTTTCCGGCAAAAAGAATTTGAATCGGGCCGATACGTTTGGCGATGTCCAAGAGTCTCGTGACGTCCTGCAGCAGGAGACTGGGCCGCTTGTACCCGGCGATGCGCCGCGCCCAGGCGATCGTAAAGACCTGAGGGTCCATTTTCCAGTTCTTTAGGAACAAACACAGCCTTTCTTTATTCTCCTGGTGAGCGTTCCAGATCTCGCCGCGAAATGAAGCGTTGTCTTTTAAAGCAAGCGCATTTCTGAGAAGGGTGGGGTTTTTTCTCCATTCGCCGATTTCGTTTTTATATTTGTCGAGCACCGTCGCCACGGCCTCGGAGACCCACGTGTGAGTGTGAACGCCGTTCGTGATGGACAGGATGCGGTCCCGGTGCTCGGGGAACTGCGCGCGCGTGACCTCACCGTGCTTTTTCGCGACCGCGTTGATGTGGGCGCTTGCGTTCATTGCGTGCTGTGTCAGGTTGATAAGCTCTGGATTGTCGGGGTCCTGGCCGAATTTTTTTAAAATTGTAAATTCTTCGTCGTGCAGGATCTCCTGCACCACTTTCTTCTGAAAGCGGTCGTGGCCCGCGGCAACGGGCGTGTGGCAGGTATAGGCAAAATGTTCTTTCAGGGAATTTATTTCGGCAGTCGGCGTTTTTTTGGCTTTTTCGACGTAGGCCAGCGCCGCATGGCCTTCGTTCAAATGGTACGTGTTGATTTTATAGCCCAGCTTTTCCAGCGCCTTCATGCCGCCGATACCTAAGAGGATGCGCTGCAATATCTTCCAATCGGCGTTGTCACTGCGATAAAGCTGGTTGGTCAGGGTTTTCGTGAACCCGTGGTTTTCTTCGATGTTTGAATCCAGCAGAATCAGCGGAATCACATGTGTTTTTTCAAAGTTGTAGACAAAATACTTCCAAAGCCTCAGGTAAATGGTTTCTTTTCTTAACGGGATTTCGATGCGGGTTTTTAATGGCACAAGTCCCGGATAGGAATAAGGGTCCCAGTCATTTTCCTCCGGGATCTGCCCGTCCTTGAACCAGAAGTTTTGCTTAAAGTAGCCTTTGTTCCATAGGATCCCTATCGCGGCCAAGGACACGCCGCGGTCCGCGGCGCTTTTCAGCGTGTCTCCGGCGAGAACTCCCAGGCCCCCGCTGTAGATCGGCAGGTCGAGGCGATGATTGGTCTTCAGTGAAATGTAGTAATCAATCGCCCTTAGGTTTGAGAATACGTTATGATGGGTTGAAAGGTTTTTGGGGCTGGGCGGTTGGGAGGAGGAAAACACGTTGTAGGTGTTTGTCGAGAGGCCGTATTCCATCGAGAAATAGGCAACCGATCGTTCGGCGGCCGAAAGCAGTTTTTCCTCGGCCCGGAGGATCGGCTCGACTGGAAACCCAAAATAACGGTCGGCCGAAATGTCGCGGGCGTATTTTTTTTCAAAATTTTCGACGGGAACAAGGGAAAGGAATTTTTCCATAAGAAAGGCAATTATACACGAATCAAGAAGCGATAAGCAAATAAACGAAAGTTATGGTAAATTAGTCGGAATATTTATGCGGAACAATAAAAAAGAAGCGGACGAATTTTTCATGCGGCAGGCCCTGCGGGAGGCCCAGAAGGCTTTTGAAGCGGATGAGGTGCCGGTGGGTGCCGTGATTGTGCACAAGAACAGGGTCCTGGGACGCGCCTATAACCAGGTCAGGCTTTTAAAAGACCCCACGGCCCATGCGGAGATGATTGCGATTACTCAAGGCTGTGAGACTCTCGGCTCGGGGCATTTACCGGACGTAACCGTTTATGTTACACTCGAGCCTTGTCCGATGTGCGTGGGCGCGATGATCTTGGCCCGCATCGAGCGTCTGGTGTTCGGCGCCCGGGAAGCCAAGACCGGCGCTTGCGGTTCGAAAGTTCACCTTTTGGCCGACGCTGCTTGGAACCACAAGTTTAAGATTGAGGAAGGATTGCTCGAATTCGAGTCCGCGGCGCTTTTGCAGGAATTCTTTAAGAAAAAACGTGCTGCACGATAAAAATTTTTGCGCTTATTGGTCCCGTCTCGGCGCTTGGGTCGGCGCCTCGCGGGATCAATTCGCGCGGGGGACTTGACGACGCCTTTGGCGTCGTAAGTCCCGCGCTCATTGGGAGAGGTGCGTGAGTGGTTGAAACGGCACGCCTGGAAAGCGTGTAACCCGCAAGGGTTCCAGGGTTCGAATCCCTGCCTCTCCGCCAGATTTTGCAAAGCAAAATTTGGCGAGATCTCGCCAAAAGCCAAAAGGCTTTTGGCGGATCCGCCAGCAGGTAGCTTATGTATCACGTTTATATTCTTCTTAATGAAGCAAAGACTCGGACGTATACAGGTGTTGCTGATGATGTTGAAGGACGCCTAAAAGAGCATAATGCGGGTAGAGTAAAATCTTCGAGTCCATATCGTCCTTATAAGGTCATTCATACGGAATCGTTTGAAACATTGAGCGAAGCTCGACAGAAAGAGAAGTTTTATAAATCGACAACTGGTCGCAGAAGACTGAAAGAGATGCTTTTTGTGTGAACCCTATAGTGGCCCCACAAAACTAGACCAAAAAC
>MHFI01000029.1 GCA_001804125.1 Omnitrophica bacterium RIFCSPHIGHO2_02_FULL_51_18 | reverse complement strand
TTCTTAAGTTGTTCGCGCGAAGCGAAGAACCGGTCTCCGTAAGCTCGACGATCGCGTCCACGAGCCCCGAGGCCACTTTGACTTCCGTCGCTCCCCAGCTAAACTCGACATCGGCCTTTACTCCTTTTTCTTTTAAATACTTCTCCGTAAAACCTTTAAGTTCGGTGGCGATCCGCCTGCCTTCCAAGTCCTTCGCGGACTTGATAGGGGAATCATTGGGCACGGCAAGCACCCAACGAACGGGGTTTAAACTGGTTTTTGAATATGTAAGTTCTTGTATTTTATGGACTTGTGATCCATTTTCAAGAATCCAATCCTCCCCGGTGATCCCGCAGTCGAGTGCTCCGTCTTCCACATAGCGCGACATTTCCTGAGCGCGTATCAGCACGGCGTCAATTTCCGGATCATCCACATAAGGAATATAAGCGCGCGAGCCTACGGAGACCTTAAAGCCAGCCTTGTTGAAGATTTTAAACGTGGATTCCTGAAGACTGCCTTTCGGCAAACCTAATTTTAATTTGAAGGATTTATCTGACACAAAAACCTTTTAGAATATAAATTGGGGCGCCCGCCACGATTATTGGCGGGCGCCCCACTCACTTTTGCATAGCGAAGTATAACATAGTTAAAACCAACCGTCAATGTAGACGCCGGCCCATTTTACTTCAAGCATTTCTTGCACTACGGCAAAAGATCCTGTATGATGCACAACTTCAAGATGCTGAAATATTTACGAAGCCAAAAAACGCGAAAGCGGATCTTCATACTGCTGGCAGTCGTCATCATCCCCGCCTTTCTCTTCTGGGGGGTCATGCTTTCCCAAGATGATGAAAAGAACAAAGACTTTCTTCTGGGCCGTGTCGATGGAAAAACAATCACAGTCAGCGAATACTTGAAAAGCTACCGTGCTGTCCAGCATCAAGTCCAACTCTTCTATGGCGAAAAAGCCGGGGAGTTGAACCGTGCCCTAAACCTGAAAGGCCAGGCGTGGGACAGGATCCTTCTCTTAAACTACGCAAAGAAACAAAGGCTTAAAACCGGCGACCCGGAAGTGGTGGATTGGATCTCGAAACAATTTTCACTCAAAGGCAAATTTGACGGAACCCTTTACAAACGCTACGTCGAAGCAGCTCTTCGCTCAAACCCCCGCGAATTTGAAGAGGAATTGAGGGACTCTCTCACGGTTTCCAAGATTTCTGAAAAAATCAGATCCGGGATTTCCCTCACGGAGGAAGAGCTTAAAAAAAGCTACGACGAAGCGCACAAAAAGAGGGCTCTGGTGTATGGATTTTTGTCCTGGGAATCCCAAAAAGACAGCGTAAAAGTGTCTGAGGAAGAGCTTCAAAAAATCTATTCGATCGTTAAAGACAATCTAACAGATCCCGCGCAAGGGGATAAAAAGTTAAATTACGAAGAATCCAGGGCCGAGCTTACAAAAATCATGACCCGCGACAGTGCGGTGAAAGAAGCGGTCAAAAAACTCGGGGAAATAAAAAAAGAGCTGAACGGCCAAAACTTCGAGGAAATACTGGCCAAGAACCATGTGCAGGTTCAAAAAGCCGACCCGTTTAAGTCCGGGGATGTCCTGCCTTTGGTGGGGGCGGCTTCGGCGAAGATATTCGAGGATAAAATTGCTTCGCTGAAAGAAGGTGAAACAAGCGAGCCATTCGGCGTGTCGGGCGGGGCTGTGATCGTAAAAGTTGTCAAAGATTATCCGGCAGAAGATGGAAAATTCAATGAAGAAAAAGAAGAATTCCGGAAGAAACTGCTGGACGAAAAACTCGGGGCAGCGATGCAGAAACTGCTCGCTGAGCTCCGCAATCAGTTAAAACTCAACCTCGAAACGATGCAGAAGCTTTTTCCGTCAGAAGAGCCACAATAAAGAATAAAGGGGACACCCTGAATAAAGGGGACACCCTTTTTCTGCGAAAAAGGGTGTCCCCTTTATTCTTTATTATGCTCTTTTCGAGAGAAGATCCTTCAGTTCCTTCATGAACTGGTTGATGTCCTTGAACTGGCGGTACACGGAAGCGAAGCGCACGTACGCGACCTCATCGAGTTTGTGAAGATTTTCCATGACACACTCGCCGATCACGCCGGCCTTCACTTCCTTGTCGAAATTCTTCTGAAGCTCCTTCTCGACCTTGTCGACAATCGCTTCGACCTTTTCCATGCCCACGGGACGCTTCTCGCAGGCCTTGAGGATCCCTGAGATGATCTTATTGCGGTCAAACCCCTCACGGCGGCCGTCCTTCTTAATCACCATGAGCGGAACTTCTTCGATGTATTCATAGGTGGTAAAGCGTTTTTTGCACTGTTCGCATTCGCGCCGGCGGCGGACGCTTTTGTCCTCGTTGGAGGAGCGCGAGTCAATGACTTTGTCTTCGGTATGGCCGCAAAAAGGACATTTCATAAAAATCCTCCCTCATCATAAAAGGGGACACCCAAATAAAGGGGACACCCTTTTGTCGTCATCCTGAGCGAAGCGAAGGATCTCGTTTTGAGATTCTTCGCCCTTCGGGCTCAGAATGACGTTTTAATTCCTCGAGCAACTCCGGATAAAGCGGAAACTTTTTGGTCAGCATCTTGACCCCTTCACGCACTTTCAAGATCTTATCGTTGGAAGAAATATTCGTCAGGACCTCATGGATGAACCGGGCGATTTCCGCCATCTCTTTTTCCTTCATGCCGCGAGTCGTGATAGCCGGAGTGCCCAAACGAATGCCGCCGGCCTTAAAAGGACTTTGCGTGTCGTAGGGGATCGCGTTCTTATTGACGGTGATGCAGGCACTGTCCAGCGCTTCCTCACATTCCTTGCCGGTCAGGCCCTTTTGGTTCACATCCACAAGCATCAAGTGATTGTCCGTCCCCCCTGAAACAAGCCGCCAGTTTTTCTTCACGAGCTCATCCGCCAGAGTTTTCGCATTTTTCACAACCTGTTTTTGGTATTCGTTGAATGAAGGCTCAAGCGCTTCCTTCAAAGCCACGGCCTTCCCGGCGATCACATGCATCAGGGGACCTCCCTGAATACCCGGAAAAAGCTCCGAATCGATTTTCTTCGCAAACTCCTCACGGCAGAGAATCATGCCGCCGCGCGGACCGCGCAGCGTCTTGTGGGTGGTGGTAGTGACAAACTCGGCATAAGGCACGGGGTTTGGGTGGATGCCCGCGGCAACCAGGCCCGCGATATGCGCCATATCCACAAAGAGACGGGCTCCCACTTTATCGCAGATTTTTCTCATCGCTTGGAAATCGATGACACGCGGATAAGCCGAGGCGCCGCCGAGTACCATCTTCGGTTTATTTTCGACGGCTAATTTTTCAAGCTCATCGTAATCAATCCGTTCATCTTTTTGGCTCACGCCGTAAGGAACTATCTTAAAAAATTTCCCTGAAAAATTCATGGGATGCCCGTGCGTGAGGTGTCCACCATGAGAAAGATTCATCGCCAAGACAGTGTCCCCGGGCTGCAGCATTGCAAAATACACCGCCGCGTTTGCCTGCGAACCTGAATGCGGCTGTACGTTCACGTGCTCCGCTCCGAAAAGCGCTTTCGCTCGCGAGATCGCAAGCCTCTCCGCCACGTCCACGTATTCACAGCCGCCGTACCACCTTTTTCCCGGGTAGCCTTCGGCGTACTTATTCGTCAGGGTGGATCCCACGGCCTCCATGACGGCCAGGCTCGTGAAATTCTCGCTCGCGATGAGCTCAATATTGTCGTTTTGACGCGCGGTTTCCTGAAAAATCGCTCTCAGGATTTCCGGATCCGTTCTTAAAAGCTCCCTCACTTGCCCTTTCCTTTTCTTCCTTTTTTTCTTGCTTCTTGCTTCTTGCTTCTTGCTTCTTTCTTAAGCCCTACCTGCTGTTCGATCTTCGCGATCTGGTCCACACGCCGCTTATGACGCTCTCCCTCAAAACCCGCCTCAAGCCATGAACGGACAATCACTTCCGGCTCATCCAGAAGATGCTCGGAACCGAGCACCAGGATATTCGCATTGTTGTGCAAGCGCGAAAGGACGGCCACATTGCGGTCAAAACAAATCGCCGCGCGCACGTCCGGCAATTTATTCGCCACGATCGCCATGCCGTTCCCGCTTTTACAGATCAGAATCCCCAGGTCCGCCCTGCGGTCGGAAACGGCCTTGGCTACTTTGTAAGCGTACTTCGGGTAGTCACAGGACTCCGGCGTGTGGGTGCCGCAATCCACGGTTTGATAACCCTGATTTTTGAGAAACTCACTGATTTCGCCTTTGAGACCGTACCCGCCGTGATCGGCACCGAGCGCTACCTTCATAAAACCTCCTGCAATTCCAATGCTATTGGTGCTTAACCTATAATATTTTGGCTATGTTTTTCACACAGTCGTGAATTACGACTGCGACATTCTTATAAAATTGGTCCGACATCCGGATCGGGTCCGGGATGTCAATGTCCCGGTGGTGCTGGCCTTCCTTTGAAGCAAATTCGGTCAGAAGGTGGACCTTCGACTCCGCCTCCGGCGCCAGCCGCTGGATCCAGTCCTTGTGCATTCTCTCCATCACAAAGATCTTGTCCGCATCCCTTATCATGTCTTCCGTCAGACGCTGGCTGCGGTGCTCCGAAACGTCCGTGCCATGATCGGCCATGACCTGCAAGGTTTCCCGTGTGGCCTGGGCGCCGTCAAGCGCGCTGATACCGGCCGAGTGGATCGAAAAATCATCGGGCCGGCCGGCCGTCACTTCCCGGAACAAAGCCTCGGCCATGACCGAGCGGCAGCTGTTACCCGTGCAGACAAAAAGAATGTTTTTCATTAGTATTCCAGTTCGTCATTCTGAGGAGCCCGCCAAGTTTCATGGCGGGCGACGAAGAATCTCAAAAGCGAGATCCTTCGCTTCGCTCAGGATGACGGTACTTATAAATCTACTTTCTTACTCAAAATTTTCTTCTTAGTTACGTCCTTATACTGCTCAAGTCGTTTTTCAAGTTTCGCGTCCGAAAGCGCCAGGATCCTCGCCGCCAGGAACGCGGCATTCTTAACGCCGCCGGAGCCTACGGCCACGGTCGCGACAGGAGTGCCTGCCGGCATTTGCACAGTTGAAAGAAGCGAGTCCAAACCCTTAAGCGAAGAGCTCTCCACAGGGATACCGATAACCGGAAGCGAAGTGTTGGCCGCCGCCACACCGGCCAGGTGGGCCGCTCCGCCGGCCGCCGCGATGATCACTTTGATCCCATTTTTCCTCGCGGCCTTGACAAAATCAACGGCTTCGTCAGGCGTGCGATGCGCGGAGAGAACCTTCGCGACAAACTCGATCCCAAATTCTCTCAAAACCTCCCCGCAGGGCTTAAGCGCGGGAACGTCAGAATCACTGCCCATCAGGATCGCAATTACTGGCTTCATGATTATACCTTTCTAATATGTCATCCCCGCGAAAGCGGGGATCAACCTACACTGTCATTCTGAGGCCGCCACAGCGGCCGAAGAATCTCAACACGAGATCCTTCGTCACTTCGTTCCTCAGGATGACACCTTATTTTACCTTAAAACCTTCGCGGCCTTGTGTCCGATATCTTTCCGGTAATACATATTGTCAAAAAATATTTTTTCCACCGCTTCATAGGTCCTGGAAAGCGCCTCAAAGATGCCGCGTCCGAGACCAACCACATTAAGCACTCGTCCACCCGCGGTCACCAGACCCCCATTTTGTCTTTTAGTGCCTGCGTGAAATACGTGGACATTCGGAAGCTCCTTCACCGAGGAAAGGCCGGCGATGCGCTTTCCCACCTCATACTCCTCAGGATAGCCTTCGGAAGTCAACACGACACAAACACAGTTCTCGTTCTTCCACTTAAGATCGACCGACGATAGCCTCTCTTCGATGGTCGCTAAGATCACCTCCAAAAAGTCATTCTCAAGCCTTGGCAAAATCACCTGCGCTTCAGGGTCTCCCAAGCGCACGTTAAATTCCAGCACCTTAAACCCATAGGTTTTGGGATTGATCATCATCCCGGCGTATAGAAATCCTTTGAACGGATGTCCGAGATTTTTGAATTCGTTTACGATCGGCATAAAAACTTTTTCGAGGAGCTCCTTTTCCAATTCCTCCGTCACAACCGGCGCCGGCGAATAAGCGCCCATGCCGCCCGTGTTCGGCCCTTTATCCCCTTCAGAGACTCTTTTATGGTCTTGGCTCGACACAAGAAGCCGCGCCGTCGTGCCATCGGTCAGGGCGATCACCGAGGCCTCTTCACCATCAAGCGCTTCCTCAATCACGATTTTTTCGCCGGCTTTGCCAAAAACTTTTTTGACCATGTCTTTGTGGATCGTTTCCATCGCTTTTGGCTTTGAAGTCGCGACGACGACCCCTTTGCCGCCGGCTAAACCGTCCACCTTGATCACGATCGGAACGCCTTTCTTGGCGACATAATCCATCGCGGGATCAACGGATTCAAACACCTCAAACTCAGCGGTCGGGATGGAAAGCTTGCGCATCATTTGTTTTGAAAATATTTTCGAGCCCTCGAGTTGCGCCGCAAAGCGGCTCGGGCCGAATATTTTTATACCTTCTTTCTCAAACCGGTCCACAATGCCTTCCGTCAAAGGCCCTTCAGGCCCTACCACGACTAACTCCACCGACTCTCTCTTGCAAAACTTAAGAAGGCCTTCCTGGTCTTTGGCGGCGATGTCCACACACTGCGCGACATCCTCCATACCGGCGTTGCCAGGCGCGACATACAGTTTGGTGAGCTTCGGACTCTTCGAAAGTTTCCACGCGATCGCGTGTTCACGCCCGCCGCTTCCCACAATAAGAACTTTCATATTAAATTCTTCTCCATATCACACTGTCATCTCGAGTCCGCCGCAGGCGGACGAGAGATCTCATACGCAAAGGAGATTTCTCGCTTCGCTCGAAATGACAAATTTACTGCACCGACACCCCTTCTCCCTTTACGATCTCGCCGATCACCCACGCGCGCTCTTTAAACTTTGAAAGATGCGAGATCACTTTGAGCGCTCTTTTTTTCTCGGTCACCAAAATCATGCCGATCCCCATATTGAACGTGCGGTACATTTCCTTGGCCTGCACATTCCCGCTTTCCTGTATCCAGCGAAAAACGCGAGGGATCGGCCACGAGCCCATGTGGATCTTGGCGCCGCATCCGTCGGCAAGCACCCGTGGAATGTTGTCGAAAAACCCGCCGCCCGTGATGTGCGCGATGGAGTAAACAGGTTCTTTTTCCAAAAGCGACAACACCGGCTTCACATAAATCTTTGTGGGCTTCAATATCTCTTCGGCGTGCTGTTTAATAAAATCAGGCCTCAACACCTTACGGACAAGCGAAAAACCGTTGGAATGAATGCCGCTCGAGGCAATGCCGACAATGACTTGCCCGGGTTTGACCTTTTTTCCGTCAATAATCTTATCTCGGTCCGCGATCCCTACACAGAAACCTGCCAGGTCAAAATCACCGTTGGCGTAGAGTCCGGGCATCTCAGCCGTTTCGCCGCCAATCAGGGCGCAGCCTGCCTGCTTACAGCCCTCGGAGATGCCCTTAATGATTTCCACCATCCTATGGTGATCGAGTTTTCCGATAGCGAAATAATCAAGAAAAAAAAGTGGCTCGGCGCCCAAGGTCAAAATGTCATTCACATTCATTCCGACGAGGTCTATGCCGAGCCCCTCATAGCGTTCGCAGTACATCGCGAG
>MHFI01000028.1:6998-7740 GCA_001804125.1 Omnitrophica bacterium RIFCSPHIGHO2_02_FULL_51_18 | reverse complement strand
GACCTCGAGATGACAGTTTCCGCCGCGCCTGCCTGTCCGGCAGACAGTCGCGCGCCAAGCGGGGCTTCTTTTAAGCGGCGCGTCCCTCGTCCCTCGTCATTCGTCCCTCGTTTTTCCCTCGCCGCGCGGGTTCCAACGGCTTCACTTTGATACCTTTGAAGGAAACGGTCTATCTTCCCTTGGGCATCTGCTAGCTTTTGAATCGCCGTGGACATCTTACGGCTGATCTGACCCCTCCGGTCCGAGGAAATATCTATCACTCCAAGCAGGCTGATATCGAAACCTTCGAGCTTTTGTATAGACTCAGCAATACTTTCTCCTTCTTGTTTCAACAAAGAAGCCAGAGGCTCTTGAGCCTCTGTAATATAACTGTAAAATGGCTTTTTATTCCAACCCATATGGATATCCAGCAAATCATCCATTATCAATTCCAACTGATTGGCGGACTCAGCCAGGTCATTTCTCTTGCTCGCATACTTTCTAAGGACCAAGAGTATCGAAGTTAGATCTCTCTTAGCCGAAAGAACCATTGAAAGGACGTCTCTCCGAAGCAGCTCCAAGATCCCGGAATTTTTTAAATCCGCCATCCGCGCGCCGGCGCCTTTGGGCTGGGACTGGAGCCCCCCGATAATAATTCTGTTTTCCGTGGAAAAAACGGCAGGAACGAAATTGGGCCGGTCGTGAAGCAGTGTCAGTATTGTGGCTATCACCTTAGAACTATCCACGTTGTTAGAAAACGGTT
>MHFI01000028.1:0-6979 GCA_001804125.1 Omnitrophica bacterium RIFCSPHIGHO2_02_FULL_51_18 | reverse complement strand
CGCTATCGCCGCATTTACGTGAGGAAGAAGCAGTTGTGTCAGTCGTTCATCCCGAGCCTTTACTTCGGCACCGGGGTTCTGGTCACCGGCGGATGCTACGAGCGGTGCGTCTACACGTTCAATTTTAAGTCCTTCATCCCGAGCCTTTACTTCGGCATCGGGGTTCTGGTCACCGGCGGATGCTACGAGCGGCGTGCCTACTCGTTGGACAATCCTAAAAATTTCGCCAAGGTGTATCTTGTAGTCTAAACCCGTTAATTTACCCGTACGGGGGTCCCGCCTGGCGACGGGTTTCGCGCCCAGCGTCATCACAGCCGTGATGCGGACCGCATCAAACGGGCGGCCTGCCTTTTCCATTGCCGCGGCCACATGCGGGAGAAGGGCCTCGAGTGTATTTCCTTCCCGAACAATGAAACTGTCAATCTGGATACCTGCTTTGGCTTCGCTTGCCCGGCGGCTCGCATACACTGCATCCAATACAGCCTGATTAACAGTATTTATGGCAGTGGAGATAGGATTTAACAGCTCAACCGCCGGCCGCTCAGCCGGATCTTTGGCAGTGGGGACAGGACCTGACGGTTCAACCGCCATCCGCGCGCCCGACAAAGAGCGTACCGGGACAATCGTGGAAAATTTCTTTTCATTTTCTTCAAGGTGCCGTTGAACGTTTGATATGACCGCCGCTCTATCTGTTTCGTTTTGGCCTCGCGTGGCTGCCACGATGCTTTGGGCCAAGGCGGCCACGTGATCTCCAAAAAAAGAATTCATTGATCGAGCGGCTTGGGAGCGAATACGGGATATACTTTCCCCTGTAGGATTTTTCTTTAGGATATCAAGCCAACCCGCAACCGTTGTGATGGTGACGTCTTGCGAGGAAAACGGGCGTCTCGGTCTGACCACTCTCCAATTTTCTAGTAACCGGTCAGCCATCTTTAAGACGTTCTGTTCTAAAACTTTCGGGATCGCGGCGGCGACAAGCGCCCGGTGATCGCTGCTGATCCATTTCAAACCGTGCTTCTGGAACAGAGCCGTGACGGCCCCTTTATTGCCGAATGCGGGAGGAAGGTCCTGGGGTCCTGTCATGCCGGTCATCTGTTGCTCGGCGATCTCCGCGTCATGGCCGCCCCTGGTGATACCGGCCGCATAAAGCGCGACAAAGTCCTCCGCGATCATAGCGGCCCTTTCAGCGGAAGAAATTTCTCCCGGCACCAGTTGTAACGACCTGTCGGCTTGCGCTATACGAGCCCCGGCGGGTATTTTGACTGCTCCGACCTCATGAAGTTGCGCTGTCAGTTGATTTCTTCGGGCGATGAGAACAACTATTCTTTTTTCAATATCTCTTATTTCTCCTGTGGGCTTCGACGCCGTCCTAGCCCGCTCTAACTGCGCCGTCAGCTCTTCGATACCCTGAGTGATGGTGTCCAGCTCTTTTTGAATTGTCTGCGCGAAGAACTGATTCGCAACAAGTTTAAAGACATCTTCCTCCCCGTACTCCTTAAAAAGGTAAGTAGCCGCCAGTAGCTGTACAACGGAAGGGTTTTTTGGATTCTTTATGCCGTTGTAGACACGGGCCAGAAACTGTTCAGCGCTCGTTGCCCGCGGGTCGAGAAAGCCAAGCCTGCTATCACGGGCTATCGCGATGGAAGCGACAATCCGCTCTTCGGACCGGTCTTCCTTTTCCAAGAGCGTTCGACGAGCCTGTCCTAAAAGCCAAGCATGTCGGAAAAAGTAGATAAGAGATTTTGACCCCTTATCCACAATATGGGCGGCGGCAAGATAGTCTTTCAAGGTGAGGTTTTCCGTGTCCCGATTCCTGAAAATACGCACGACAAGCTTCGAAGCTCTCTTTCGTTCTCGTCGGGGACTCTTGGGATCGTCGGCCTTTGATATCGCGGCGCTGACTTGTTCCGGCGTGGCAATCCCAATGTTGAAAGAAGCATAAACTCGATCATAGAAATGGTGGTCTAAAGTAGCGTAGATTCGATCACGCTCCGTGCGTGCCTTGGTGACCGCGGCTTCAAACTCGAGCGTCCACCAAGGCTTACCCCTCAAAGCGAAGATATCCAGATTTGCCAGGAAAGCAGCGGAAAAAGCATGGATCAATTCAGAATCTCTAGGGCTCCTCCCCGCCGCGCGGGCGCCGGACGGCGGCGCCTCCTGGGAATTTCTAACTGCTTTCCTTACAGCATCTTGAACTTCAAATACCGTCAATGGCGTAACGCTATCGACAGACGGTACTACGCGGACGGTCAGCGAAGATTCCGGGGACGACTTTAGGAAGCCTGAGATCCGCGCCTGGATGACCTTCACATTGCGGGCATGGATATTGGGGTACAAATTCAAAACGTTGCCGTCCGCTGAAAGAATGATACGGACATTAGGATAACGGTCGGCAACCTTTTGTAGACCCTCCGCCGCCTGCGCTTCATAACCCACCCGGCTTCGCTGACTACTATCGATTGTGTGTGACTGTGTGTAAATCCCAACTTTCTGATCAAGGGCTATCCGTGAATTAAGGAACTGGCCGGCCAAAAATTCAAACGCGTCCCTGGCCTCTTCGGGATCTTCCGTGTGAGAAGTCACATACATGGCGAGCGAGGCCCGGTCTATCGCTGATAGGTTTCCCTCGTCGCGGCGATAAACTCGAAGGAGACTTTGTCTCCAAGCCAACCTATCTTCGAGAGACGGTAGTCCGGTCGCAAGAGATATCCCGGCGACTATTGCCTTCGCAAGCCCGTCTACCTCAGCGAAGCGAAGGATCTCGCTCTTGAGATTCTTCGGCTTCGCCTCAGAATGACGGTTTGGGAAATGATATCTCAAAAAAGCTTTCCCTCTGAATAAGCTGTCTAATTTAGATACGTGTGATCCGGAATAATGATTGATGATAGCCACGGCCGTGATGAACAACCGGGAGTGCCGAAACCGGAACCATGCCGACTTCAAACCCTTCTCCATCACATACGAGGCCGCCAGAACCGTTTGAAGTGACGGGCGTTCTAAATCCACGTGGTACTTGAAAAAGGTAATTATGTTGTCAGAGGCGCTCTCGCGATCCCGCGAAGGTAACAGGCGGTCCTTTGCCTTGGAGATCTCCGCTGCGACTTCAGCAACCGATGGACCTGTGGAAAAAAATTGTTTGTAATTCTCGTTTCTGTCGTATCTTCCCGCTTCTACCAACATACGGGTAGAATAATTCCACCAGGGCTGGTCTTTAATTAAAGTATTAATTAAAGTAAAGTCAGCCTCGGGAAGATTCGCAAAAAACGACGCGGTTAGTGTGTGTATTATTTTAAGCTTTTCGAGCTGTTCGAACCTTTTGGACGATGTCTGGTCCGCCAGCCGGGCGCCGTTAAGGTGTTCCTGATTGGCCACTCTTCCACCCAGCCGCGCGCCTCGGGATGCGCGCTCCAAGACATCCAGAGCTTCTCCGACTTCGGGAGAAATAGCGCTCAGTTCCGGATCCTCAAGGGTGAGTTGTTTTATTTTTTGGAGAATTTTAGATGCCGGCTCAAAAAGTCCCCCGTTGATATAGTTAATGGCTAAGACAAGAAGGTGCCGGATTCGTATCGTTTTGTCCTCATCTTTTTTGTAAAGAGATTCGAGGATATTTTGGATCTTGTCGACGGCCCGGGTCGCCATCCGGGCGCCGGCTCGCGGCGTGGCTGTTGCGCCGGCAGGCCCTATGATACGAATCTCACCTGTTCTTTCCACGGACTCTAAATCGGAAACCTGATAAGCCGAAAAATTATTAAACGCGTTTTTTCCCAGGAGCGCTCCGACTACCGCCTCCGCCCCGGCATTCCCGGCCAGCATCCTTCCCGATTCATCGGAGACTTGAAACGCAAGGGGGGGTAATAAGAACGTGCCATTAAAATAAACGTTAATGTTGTTAGGTCCGGAGGCTATAAGATTGTATATGGCAACGATGAGTGAACCTACTGTCTTTTCAATCTGACGGCCCTCTACTTCGACATATGTGTGGTCCATCGCTTCCGGCTGTGCCGGAGCGCGACGCAGTCGTTTATACGCAAACGACAAAGCCGCAACAGACAACGAAGCAAAAAAGACACCGGCAGGCACACTGATGGACCAAATTAAAGGAGCGTCCCCGAGACCTTGCTTATGAAAATAAACATCAACTCCCAGATATGACGCACCAGCAAGAGCCGAGAATAGGACCAACACCCCAAAGACTTCCATCACCTGGCTGAAGGAACGTATATCACCCGCTCCCGCCAGTCGTGCGGCCGAAGGCCGCGAAGGCTCGCCGGGCTTTGTGGCGAACCGGGCGCCGAAGCGTGGCAATCCAACAGAAGGTATGCTATACTCCAATTGATTAGAGGGAGAACTTATGGTTTTATTGCTTAAAGGATTGGCGAGAGAAAAAGTTGTTCTTATCACATCTTCCCAAGCGGCCAAGCTGCCGTTCGGGTTGGGAGGCATTGTACGTCTAGTGAACGAAAAGGGCCGTACGCTGGGACTTGTTCTCGACCAGGAAACGATTGAAGAACTTGAAGAAGAAGTGGAAGCCTCAAACCCAGGCTTTCTTGCTTCTCTTGAAGAATCCCGCCGTTCAGGAAGAGTCCCTGGCAAAGAGGTCAAGAAAAAAATCGGGTTTAAATGATTTCTTACGATTTTACCCGCCAAGCCGAGCGGATGTTCCTCAAATTGCCCAAAGACGCTCAGCAAAGAATCCTTCAAAAACTGGGGCACTATCTCGCTCAACCCAACCCGTTGTTTTTTGCCAAGCGCATCGTGGGAGACATTCCCTGCTCCTACCGATTTCAAGTTGGGGATTACCGCGTGATCTTTGACTGGGAAGAAAACGGCATCTTGATCACCAAAGTCGGCCACCGAAGAGAAGTCTACCGGGGATAAAGTTGTATCTGCCGCGATCATTTTCGTAGTGACCGCCGCGCGGGCCGGAGTCGCCGCAGGCGACGGAGATCCGCCGCGCTCTATTGGCGGACGCCGATCCGCCAGCCGAGCTCCGGAAAATAATAGCCCCAGTTTCTGACGAACTATTTCTTGATTACCAGCAAAAAAGTTAAGCCAGCCGTTTCTGACAGCCTCCAAAATACCATCTGTCTTTCGGTCCAACTCCTCCACCATTGCTTCAGTCAGTTTTAATGTCGTAAGAAACTCAACGGTAAAAGCACCTTCCCCTTGCGGAGAAAGATAGACAGTGCCACTGCTCTTGGCTATGCCGGTATTTCCCCTGACAGCTGGCACATCCACCCGAATCACCGCGTTCGCTTCTGGATTGACTTCTAGACCTTCCCTTTGATAACTAGCCTTAACCCTCTTGAGAGTTTCCGGATTCTGTGTTGTTAAGGTAAGTTTTATGACAACCCCTTTAGTCACCTCGACATCCCTTTCGGTTATCACCGGGCGGGCTCCGTCATTCGACTGGGCTTGCCCCGCCTTCACGACGGATCGGGCGTTTTCGGATTCGGAAGCTAAATTTATGTTTGGATTAACAGGAAGCTGACCTAATAGGCCCCTAAGACGCATTGCTGTTCTGCCTACCGTACCAATTTTTGATGAATACAACGCAGCGAAAATGTCTAAGTCTTGCAACTTACTTTTTAACGCCTCAATGCTATTTTGCGAGGGATATTTATCCCCTAACATACTGTCCCTGGTGAAAGATAAAATTTCATCAATTCTCTCCACCAAACCAGAGGATCTTCTATTTGCTCTTTTCATTGCCAAGAGTTCTTTGTGAACTATCTTAAGCGCATTTGCCATCCGCGCGCCGTTTTCTTCTGGGTTTCTTGTGTGAAGAATCGCGAATAGCTCTTCATTTACTCTTTTCAGGACGCGCGGCAATGCTAAAAGATCGGTCCACTCAAGATTTTTACCTTCCCCGGCGGGTTCGTCTGTAAAGCCCACAAGACCATCTTTGAATATTCCGGTAAATTTGAATTTATCCGCCGGGGACAAAAATGACATCGACGGCCAATTGCCGCGACCTTCATCATTCCCAACCGCTCGGGCAAATGACAACGCTTTCGTCGCTTTCACCTTATCCTGCACCGTATCGTCAGGATATTCCGCTTTAATCAAAGCGATAACAACCTCGGCGATTTTATCCTGAGCCTCAACCGCTAAAGGAGTTCCTTTGTGATGCGGGGTAGGTGTTTGGTCTGCTTCTATTCCGAGGTAGGACTCACGATCGCCGATAAAAATTGAGTTCCCCTCGTGAGAAATGACAGGAACAAGATAAGGTTGAAGATGAAGCTCATTCAATATTTTACCTATCACCTTAGCGCTGTCTTCGCCCTCAGAAAAAGACCATTCCTGACGAGGGAAATAGTCGAAAACAACAATGAGGGATTCATGGTGTTCACGCGCATACGCTATCGCCCCATTTACGTGAGAAAAAAGCACATGTAGAGGTTGGTTACTTTGGATAATCCTAAAAATTTCGCCGAGGTGCATCTCGTGATCTAAACCCGTTAATTCACCCGTAAGGGGGTCCCACTTGGCAATGGTTTTCATGTCCAGCATTGCAGCCATGATGCGGTCCGGAACGATTTTCACGCCCAACGTCACAGTCGTGATGCGGGCCGGATCGAATGGACGGCCTGCCTTTTCCATTGCCGCGGCCACATGCGGGAGAAGATCTTTGAGTGTGTTTCCCTCCCGAACAATGAAACTGTCAATCTGGAAACCTGACTCGGCTTCGTTTGCCCGGCGCTTCGCATCCACTTCATTCAATACAACCTGCTTAGCCGGATCTATGGCTGTGGAAACAGGATTTAACAGCTCAACCGCCGACCGCTCAGCCGGATCTTTGGCAGTGGGGACAGGACCTGACGGTTCAACCGTCATCCGCGCGCCAAGCGGGGCTTCTTTTAAGCGTCGCGTCCCTCGTCCTTCGTCTTCCGCCGCACGGGCGCCGGCTTGCTTCACAACACCGGGAAACTCAGTAATGCCGCCAAGTACTTCCCCACTTGATGGATTCGGGCCGAGT
>MHFI01000027.1 GCA_001804125.1 Omnitrophica bacterium RIFCSPHIGHO2_02_FULL_51_18 | reverse complement strand
TAAATTTTTCTGGAAAGACGCCTTGCCCTCGCAATGCATGTTGTTCAAATCTTCAATCAACGCGTTTGTCTTTTGGATGACTTTCTCATGATCCGACTCCAAAAGAGCGAAGATATCGCTCGATTCCATTTTTTTCATGACTGACCCCGGCCGCGCTCCTTGTGACTTCAAACGGTCTCTGCTTTGAACTCCACCAAATCCGGCTGAGCGATTTTCGCGTAATCACGATAGCGCATGCGCACCGTGTCGCGATGCGTGCCGGCATTAAAAACAATGAAAGGGTTGTCCGCCAGCGCCATGTCGACAAAAAACGGCACCTCGTACAGATCCCCGAACGGGGGCATCGCGCCCACTTCACAGTCAGGAAAAAGCTCTTTAAATTCCTGCTCGGTCGCGAGCCTCACTTCTTTTGCGCCGACTAGTTGCTTGAATTTGGAGATCGACAGCTGGCTCGCGGCCGGCAAAACGGCCATGAGATTCCTCCCGTCGGCCTTCAGCATCACGACTTTCGCCAACTGTTTTCCGGATACATGCTCGGCTGCGGCCGTTTCCTGCGCTGTATAGGCCACCGGGTGCGTGATGAGCTCATATTTCACGTTCTGCTTCTTCAAAAAAGTACTCAAACGCTCCATGGTCTTCATACTTCTCCCCTCCCTTTTTCTAACCAGAAGCGTAACAAAAATGGAGGGTGTGGTCTGTGACTTACGTCACATGAGAAGTTTTTTTAAGGCTTCTTTGTCGAGAATGACGATCTGGTGGGGTTTAATGTCAATGAGTTTTTTGCGCTTCAGCTGGTAAAGGTAGCGGGCGACCGTTTCGCGGGCACTGCCTATCCTTTGGGCGATTTCCTCGCGCGTAAAGGGAATGAAAAGCGTGTTCGAGGCTTTTTTTTCTCCGTCCAGCATATCCAGAAGAAATTTAATAAGCCGTTTCTTGACGTCCTTCAGCGAAACTTCCTCAATGAGCGTGCTGAAATGCGACAACCTATCGGCGAAAAGCTTGTTCAGCGTGCGGCTGAGCCCCGAGTTTGTCTGGACCATTTTCACGTAATGGTCGCGGGACAAGAACCACACCTTGCAGGCCGTCACGGCTTCGGCGGTGCTCGAGCAAAACCACTGGCAGGCGCCCGGATTGCAGGCGCAGGTGTCGCCGGGACTTAAAACTTCTAAAACCTGCTCTCTGCCGTCGGAAGAGGTGCGGTAAAGCTTGACCTGGCCTTGCTGAACCACAAAAATTCTCTCGCAGGAATCGCCTTCCTGAAAAAGCAATTCCCCTTTTTCGAAGGCTTTCTCCTTGAGGCATTTTTTTATCTCGGAAAGCTCGGATTCCGGAAGATTTTTAAAAAGAGGAACATCGCTTACGTTTGGCATTGCATTCACCTTTTTTTATCGTCCCATAAAAGCGGCGCTTAAGGCAACAAAAAAAGGTCTGCCGGGAACTTGTTCAGGCGGGGTGGGTGGGCTCCGTCCAGGGCGGAAGAAGTTTTACCAAAACATAAAGAATAACGAATGGCAACATCAATAAAAAGAAGGTCATGAAGAGCCCTTCGAGGCCCAGCAGTTCCACCTTGTAAACCGTGAGACCCCTCAGGCTCTTGGAGAAGAGCTGTCCGCCGATCACGACATTCCACCGGATGCTGAAAATGCCGACCTGCACAAGGAAGGCCGAAATAAAATAGAGGATGCGGCGCATCTCATCGTGCACGCGGCCGAACCTCGCCAGGACGATCCCCGCCATCGGGAGGAGACTCCCGAGGATGATCTGGGTCACGATGAGGCTGATAAAAAGGCGGTTTGAAATAAGATCAGACAGAATGTGGATGGATTCTTCCGATTCGTAAAGGCGGTGTATGAAGTCCAGGAGTTCGAGCGAAAAATCAATGATCATCGCGTAAAGCAGGAATTCCGCGAGTTTATTGAGGCACGGCATATCGGGCCTTTTCCAGCGGATGAGTGTAGTGACGATATAGATGAGAATAACAATCGCGATGCCTGAAACAATGGCCGAAAAAAGAAACACGATCGGCATCAAAACGGAGCTCCACCAGGGATTGGCCTTGACCGACCCAAAGATAAATCCGACATAACCGTGGAGCAGGAAAGCGGAGGGGATCCCGACAATCGTGATAAATTTGCCGGCTTTCTCATCAAAACGTACCGCCTTCTCGGAAATGTCCGTCACGCCCAACGTCATGAGGAGGTAAATATATCTTAGGATCCCCTTCTTCTGCCTCGACCATAAAACAATATCTTTGCGATAGTCAAACCAAACTTCCAATAGCAGGACCATGAGCAAATACCACGCGTAGACAAAACCGAACATTGCCATCGCCGACGTTAGATGCGGCGTTAAGAACATCTCAAGGGCCCGCTCCGGATGACCCAGGTGCGCCAGCAAAGGCAGGGGCGCCACGATCAAAAAGGCGAGCGCCGTCAAAAGCGAAAGCCTGTACACGACCACGAGCGCCTTTACGTTGAAGACCCTCTCCAGAGAAGCAAGGATAAAGGCCCCCGCGACAAGCCCGGTCAAATAAGGATACAACACGATGAGCAAGCTCCACTGGAGCTCGTATTCATTTGGGTAGATGTAACCGCTGAACATCGCTACCTCACTTCCTTGCCGGCGCCCGCGTAAAAGACCATCGGCGCGGTATTTAACTCCGGTTTCAAAACGCGGAAGTCATTAAACCGCATGAACCGCCGGATGGGGCTCTGCGGCGCGTCGGCCTCTCCAAAGATCCGGGCCTGCGTCGGACAGACTTCGACGCACGCCGGAAGCAGCCCTTTTGTGATCCGGTGGTAACAAAAAGTACACTTGTCCGCGACGTGCTTCACCGGGTGCATGTAGCGAGCGCCATAGGGACAGGCCTGGATGCAGTAGCGGCATCCGACACAATAGTTCTCGTCCACCAAGACAACCCCATCACGTGTCCTGAACGTCGCGCCTACCGGACACACCTGGACGCAGGGCGGGTTCTCGCAATGATTGCAAAGCTTCGGAACAAAGAAAGTTTTAAGCACTTCTTCGCCCTCTTTGATCTCTGGAAAACCGTTCATGCCGCCGTTGGGACTGTCTACCTGCGTTTCTCCTCGGACCGGCGTGACATACCTTTCGACCCATGTCCTGAAATAATGAGGCTCCGCGGGCATTTTGTTCTCTTTTTTGCAGGCGTCCACGCACCGTCCACAGCCGATGCATTTATGAATGTCTATCGCCATCGCGTACTGATGAGGCGCGGCGCCCTGCGCTTCGGCGCCTTCGGCCAGAAGACGCTCAAAACCACACGTGTAAAGAAGAAATCCCGACGCGGCCGTTTTGACCAGGGACTTTAAAAAATCCCTGCGGCTCTGGCATTCGCAGTCTTCGCCTTGCGCGCTCGGGTCTTCGGGCCTTTCGCCCTTGGACGGGTCAGGTCCCTCGTTCATGTTTTTACCTCCGGATCATGGGGATAATGGCAGTCCCAACAGAGATACCTCCCGCCGTGCGTTTGAATATCCACCCGTGGGATCTCTTTGTCACTTTCGGCGGCCTTGTCATGGCACTGGCCGCAAACCTCCTTGGCCGCCGGCTTTCCGACTTGATTAAGGCGCGGATTCGCCAAATGCTCGTCCGGCACGGTGTGGCAGGTGGTGCAAGCCAGCGAATAATGATGTGAAACCATTTTCCTGCTAAAAATCTCGCGGTGACACGCGCTGCAGCTTTCGGGCGTATGCGGCGGCGTCGGATCGTGGGGTTTGTGGCAGGAAATGCAGGCCTTGCCCGGATTGTGCTGTGCGACGATCACCTGAGGAAATCCCGTGGGACGCGAAGGATTGTAACCATGGCAGACCGGGCAGAAATCCCGCTGCCGGGGGATTTCCGGGGCGAAATCGCCCCCCGATTCCACGTGCTTCGCAGAGGGGCCGTGGCAAACCTCGCAGGACACATCTTTGTGATAGGATTTTGATTTCGTTTCAAAAATGTCGTCATGGCATTCGTAACAGGCCTTCGCGCCGGCATAATTTATCTTCTGTTCTTTGACCGTGTCGATGGCGCTTGCCCGGTAGTGCCCGTAAACACCAAACGTGGCCGGCACGAAAATCCGCCGGGCGATGATAAAAACGACAATGATAATAAAAAATAGGATAAATAAACTTACAAGTTGCTGGGGGAGCTTGAAAAATTTCACTCCTTAGAAGTATCCTAATGAAGACGAAAAATATGTGACGCAGGTCACTTAGCGAACCAAATCTCATTGTTCCTGTTATTGGGGTAGAACCGGCGTTTTAAATTAATGTGCCCGGCAGGCCGGGCACCCAAAAACTCCACGGCATTCGTCCTCAGGCTGTTAGCGAATAGGGCCTTCGGCGAAGAAAGGATGGTCGACGCTCCTTATGGTCGCGTCGACTTTTATATGGGCTCGCAAGCTCCTGTTCAACTCCTGCCAATGAACGAATTAAAATTAACAACCGCCAAAACAATGGCAGTTGTTAATTTTAATGTGCCCGGCAGGAGTTGAACCTGCAACCCTCTGATCCGTAGTCAGATACTCTATCCAGTTGAGCTACGGGCACAATTTGTTTGGTGAGGAATAATGTTTCATAATGATAGGCGTACAAAGGGGAAATGTCAATTGTAGGAACGGGGGCTTCTTTATGGTAGTTTGACTCGAAGATTGATACTATCGAAAAAATAGCAAAAGCTCTAAAAATCTCGCCTTACTAAAGTAACATAAGTATACCTGAAAGGGTATATAATTTTAAAACGACCACAAAAATAATTCATATCGGGTATAGTAAACAAATTACTATACCTCTTCAGGTATAAAAAAATCTTTTTTACTTGCAATTATACCCTATCTAGTATAATATTAATATACGATGAATGAACTAAGCAAAGCAATCAAGGTGCTACGGAAGAAGGCTGGGTTAACTCAAATAGAGTTTTCAAAAAGAGCGGGTGTGGGGCTGCGCTTTGTGCGAGACCTTGAGCAAGGCAAAGCAAGCGTTCGTCTTGACAAGGTAAATAAGGTTCTTGCATTTCTTGGACATCATTTGGACATTGTGCCCAACTATGACAAAAAGCGAATTTCGGAACGCCCTGGTTAAATATAACGACTTGTTGGCCGGCTACTTATCGGAAACTGAAAATGGCTGCAAGTTCGTTTACGACACGGGTTACCTTGAAAAAGGACAGTCCATCTCTTTATCTCTGCCTCTACGAAAAGAGCCTTACGAATCAAGGGAACTATTCAGTTTTTTTGAAGGTCTTCTTCCGGAAGGGTGGTATCTCAATATTGTGAGTGCGACGGCGAAGATAGATCCGCATGATGCGTTTGGATTATTATTGGCAACAACTTCAAATACCATAGGTGCTGTTACAGTTCATAAATCTAAAGAAGATTTGAAGGCAAATTAATAATGAGTACGGAACTATTTAAAAAATTATTTGGTCTTGACCAAGCACCGATCATTCGGCTATCTCTTCAGGATATCCCTCTAAAGGCACAAGAAATGGTGGGCAAAATGTCCATTTCCGGTGTGCAGCCTAAGCTATCAATCAAACTTGATAAAACTAAAGCTGAACTTATTTCTGTGGCAGGTGAAGGCGAATATATTTTAAAACCACAAACTCAAGCATTTCCCAACACACCAGAAAACGAAAATTGTTGCATGGATATTGCGGAAAATATCGGCATCGAAGTTCCCCCTCATTGTTTACTTTCGTTGACAGACGGCAGCTTGGCTTATATCGTTAAGCGTTTTGACCGAATCGGCCAAGACAAAATTCATCAAGAAACTTTTTCTCAAATTCTTGGAAAAAAGGATAAATATTCCGGTTCGGTTGAACAAATCGGCAGTAAATTAAAACAAGCTTCTTCTGTCCCTGGTCTTGACGTTCAATTGTTCTTTGAACGTGTAGTTTTTAATTTTTTAGTTGGCAATGGGGACGCACATTTCAAAAACTATTCTATCTCGTATCATAATGGGATTCGTCTTTCACCCGCTTATGACATTGTATGTTCGAAGCTGGTTATTTCAACTGATACGGATTCTGCTTTAACAATTAACGGAAAAAATGACAAATTGGATAGAAAGGATTTTGATGCTCTGGCAGACTACTTGGAAATTCCCGTACGGATTCGATATGAAAAATTCTTTGGAAAAATTGAACTGATGAATAATCTAATAAAGACCTGCAAACTTTCCGGTGAGTTTCAAGGTAAATTTATAGAAATTATTTCCTCAAGATATACTCGTATTGAAATCCCGCAATAGCAATTAGCCTGTTGGTACTACGGGCACAAACTGACGCATTGCCTCAAATTAAATGTTACCCGAGGCAATGAGATCCCAAGGTCTATCGAACACTTGTCGCAAATTTGAATCCAGCTTATAATAAGACCCACAATGAATGGAGATCAGCCCACCGGTTATACCCTTTGGTTCACAGGCCTCCCCTGCTCGGGCAAGACGACGCTCGCGCAGTCAGTCGGTCAGGAGCTTGCGAAGATCGGGTACCCCGTCGAATACATCGACGGCGACCTCATACGAAAGAACCTGACCAAAGACCTGGGATTTTCAAAGGAAGACCGCGAAACCAACATCGGCCGCGCGGCGTTTGTCGCGTCACTCCTCACCAAGCACGGCGTCATGACGCTCGTGTCACTCGTCTCGCCCTACCGCAGCATGCGCGAGAACGCCAAGAACCTGATCGGCCGCTTCATAGAGATTCACGTCAGCTGTCCGATCGAGGTGTGCGAAAAAAGAGATACGAAAGGCATGTACAAGCTGGCCTGTGAGGGCAAAATCCGGAACTTCACAGGAGTCTCGGACCCTTTTGAGGAACCGTCGGCCCCGGACCTTCTAGTCCACTCCGACAAAAATTCGATCGGGGAATGCACGCGGCAGGTGATCGATTACCTCGTCGGCAAGGGCATTGTGATCCCGCCCGACCCTTTTCCGGGAAATAAATTCCTCACGCAAGTTTATAGGTTCGCGGCGCGCGCTCACCGGGGCCAAACACGCAAAGGCAAAAACCTCCCCTATATCGTCCACCCGCTTTCGGTGGCCAAAAAACTGGAAAGCTTAAAGTACCCCGAACACGTGATCGCAGCGGGACTATTGCACGACGCGCTGGAAGACACCGGCTGTGAGATTGAGGAGATCGAGAAAGTCGCGGGAAAAAAAGCGGCGAAAATCGTCTCAGAAGTGACAGACCCTGACAAAACGGTTCCCTGGAGAAGACGAAAAGCCGACTACCTCGCGAAACTCAAAAAAGCCTCAAAAGAAGCGCTCGCGGTCTCCTGCGCCGATAAGATTGATAATATCGAATCTATTATTGAAAACGTCCGGCAAAGCGGGAAAAAATTTACGGACCAATTCAGCACGGGCATGAAACAAAAAACTCAAAACTACGCTCTGATCTACAAAACCATCCGCGCCCGAGATCCCCGCTGCCGGCTGCTTGATCTCTACAGGGAAAAACTGGATAAGCTCGGGACCCTTTTCCAGACCATTCATTGAACCATGAAAGCGAGTTAAAAATAACCTGTT